>JAIVJC010000012.1:0-56334 GCA_020200235.1 Acidobacteriota bacterium
ACCTCAAGTAGTCGCGCGATCGAAGCCGCGCGTCTCACATCTCACAATAGCAAGTCGGAACCGCCTGCGGTAGCGGGCGGGTCTCTCGCACCATACTAACCCGCCCGTTGTGCACATACCCGCCCGCTACCGCAGGCGGTTCCGACTCACCCCGTGACGACGCGGCCGGCGAGGTTCGCGATGACCGTGACGAGTTCGGCGGCTCTGACGGGCTTCGGCAGGTGAACCTGGAAGCCCGCGCGCATGGCGCGCATCCGATCCTCGGCGTGCGCGTAGGCGGTGAGCGCGGCGGCGGGCGTGCGGCCCCCGCGCTCGGGCGGGAGCCTGCGGACTTTGTCGATCAGCGCGTAGCCGTCTTCGCCGGGCATCCCGATGTCGGCGAGCAGCACGTCCGGCAACTCGCGCTCGATCGCCGCTAGCGCCTCGGCGGCCGATCCGGCGGTCAGGGCCTCCGCGCCGCACTCGGAGAGCGTCCGCGCGAACAGCTCGCGCGCGTCCGGCTCGTCGTCCACGACCAGCACTCTCACGCCCGCGAGGCGCTCGCAGTCGAGGGCGCCCGCGGGCACCGGGCGCTCGTCGGCGCGCTCGACCGTGACCTGATCGCCCTGCGACGGCGGCTGCGAGGCCGGCAGCCTGACCCTGAAGGTCGTGCCGTGCTGCGCGCCCGCGCTGTCGACGGAGACCTCGCCGCCGTGCAGCTCCGTGAGCTGGCGCACGATCGCCAGGCCGAGACCGAGACCGCCGTAGGTGCGCGTCGTCGCGGCGTCAGCCTGCCGGAAGCGGTCGAAGACGTGAGGCAGGAACTGCGGCTCGATGCCGATCCCCGTGTCGCTCACCTCGATCTCGACTACGGACGCGGCGCGCGCCAGGCGCACCTCGACGCGCCCGCCCGCGGGCGTGAACTTGACGGCGTTGTTGACGAGGTTCCAGACGATCTGCTGGAGGCGGTCGGCGTCGCCCGAGACCGACCCCGCCGCCGGATCGAGCGCGGTGCGCAGCTCGATGCCCTTCGACTCCGCCGCGGGGCGCACGGCTTCGAGCGCCGCCTCGATCACGGAGGTGAGATCGACCGAGCGCACGTCGAGCAGGAGTTTGCCGGAGATGATGCGCGAGACGTCGAGCAGGTCTTCGACGAGGTGGAGCTGCGCCTGACCGTTGCGCTCGATCACTTCGAGCGCGTGCGCGCCGATCTGCTCGTCGGGCACGCCGCGGCGCAGCAGCCCGGCCCAGCCGAGGATGGCGGTCAGGGGCGTGCGCAGCTCGTGCGAGACGGTGGCGAGGAACTCGTCCTTGAGGCGGCTGTTGGCTTCGGCGTCGAGGCGCGCCGCCTGCTCGCTCGCGAGCAGCTGCTCGCGCTCCTCGCGGGCGCGCGCGAGCGCGTCGAGGTGATCGCGCACCTCGTACTGCCTCTGCCGCGCGCGCAGCGCCGAGCGGACGACGCTCAGGATCGTGACGATGTGCGCCGGGCGCTCGATGAAGGTGACGTTGCCGATCTCGCCGAGCGCGTCGAGCGAGGAGCGTGTCTCGGCGGCGCTCGCGCCGCTGCGGGTGAGGACGATGAGCGGCAGATCAGACCACGGCGCCTGCGCGCCGAGCGTCGCGGCGAGAGACTTCGCGCCCGCTTCGGTCAGCGCCTCGCTCGTGAGGAACGCCGCGCCCGCGCCGCGCTCCACCTCGCGGCACAGCTCTTCGACGCCCGCGTACTCCTCCGCCGCGATGCCGTGCTCGCCGAGCGCGGCGCACGCGAGCGCGGCGTCGCGCCCGACGGGCGCGACGACGAGGACGCGCATTTCGTCTTTGACGGCTTCAGCCTTCAGTGTCGCCACCGCCCGCCCCTTATTCTTCCCCGTTCTTCGTGAGCAGCGCCGCCGCGCCGCCGCGGAAGACCGGCACGCCCATCAGCACGCCGTGAAACTCGTCGAGCGCGCGCCCGACGCTGATGCCCTGCGACGAGAGCTGGAGCTCGCGGATCGTGCGCTCATGAACGCCGGTGCGCTTCTTGATGACGGAGATGGCGTTGCGCACCGCGCCCGCCGCCTCGAAGTAGCGGAAGAGCACCACGGTGTCGGCCATGTAGCTCACGTCCACCGGCGAAGTCATCGAGGCGCCGAGGAAGCCGTGCTGCGCCGTGATGACGAGTGTGACGACGCCCCGCTGGTTGAGGTAGGCGAGCAGCTCGTGCATCTGCGCGGTCAGGTAGCGCGCCTCCGGCATCGCCATCAGGTACCCGTTCAAACTGTCGATGACGACGACGCGCGTCCGCCGCTCGTCGATGCCGCGGCGGACGATGTGCGCGAACTCGCCGGGCGACAGTTCCGCCGGATCGATCTGCTTAATGTTGACGAGCCCGGCTTCGACGTGGCGCGCGAGATCGATGCCGAGCCCTTCGGCGCGCACGAGGTAAGTCGTCAAGCCCTCGTCGAAGATGTAGATGTCCGCCGACTCGCCGCGCGCGGCGACGGCGGCGGCGAACTGCGCGGCGACCGACGACTTGCCCGACCCGGCGGGTCCCATCAGGAGCGTGCTCGTGCCGCGGTCGAGCCCGCCGCCCATCAGCGCGTCCATCTCCGCGACGCCGCTCGGCACGGGCTCGCGCGTGGACGGTTCGCGGTGCTCGGCGGCGACCAGGCGCGGGAAGACGACCGTCCCCCCCGTCTCGATCTTGAAGTCGTGGTTGCCGCCGCGGTAGCGCGCGCCGCGCAGCTTCTTGACGCACAGCGTCCGGCGCTCCGCCCCGTAGCCCTGCCCGGTCTGTTCAAGCACGACGACGCCGTGCGCGATGGAGTGGACTTGCAGGTCGGCGTCCAGCGAGGTGCGGTCGTCGAGCGTGAGCACGGTGCAGCCGCGCCCGGCGAAGAAGCGCTTGAGCGCGAGCACCTGGCGGCGGTAGCGCAGGGCGTCGCCCGCGAGCAGGCGCATCTCCGAGAGCGAGTCGATGACGACCCGGCGGGGCTTAAGCCGCTCGAACTCCGCGAGCATCGCCTTGACGGTCTCGCCCAGCTCGATCTCCGCCGGGTGGAAGATCGTGTACTGCGACTCGGGGCGCAGCGCCTCCTCGTGCGGGATCATCTCGTAGATGTTGACGCCGTCGAGCACCCACCCGTGCGAGCGCGCGACGGCGCGCATCTCCTCCTCCGTCTCCGAGAGCGTGACGTAGAGCACCGCCTCGCCGCGGCGCGCGCCCTCCATCAGGAACTGCATCGCGAGCGTGGTCTTGCCCGTGCCGGGATCGCCCTCGACGAGGTAGAGCCGGTTGGCGGGGAAGCCGCCGCCCAGCACGTCGTCTAATCCCCCGACGCCCGTCCCCATCCGCTCCTCGGCGCGCGGCGCCGCGCGCATCCCTTCCTGCTGCTGAGACTCGTCCATGTCTGCCCCAGGTTAATTTTTGAAAGATACGGTTTGCGCTCGAAGATACCAGAGCGGGGCGACCGCGCGCCAGCTTAATTTCCGGGATCGCGGGATCGTCGCCGACGCGCGCGCGCGGCAAACAATTCGCGGCTGACGATTCGCCATCCTTTAACGAGTCGTCAGCCGCGAAAATTTTTTGTCGCAGGAATGACGAAGACCCCGCCGCGCGGTAAAGCGCGGCGGGGCTTCGCTCCGTGGCGGGGAGCTTGGTGAGCCCCCGCGGCCCCCGACAAGCTCTGGGGGCTCGCTCCCCACGGGGAGATCTAGCGGACGATCTGCGCGCTGACCGTCTTCGTTAGCGGGTTGACGCTGAAGCGGACGAGTCGGGTCGGCGTGCTGACGCCCGTCGCGAGCAGTGTGGACAGTTTTTTCATCCCTCTCCCTCTCAAAATCGTTCTCATCGCCGGGAATAAACTCCTCGGTTAAATCGTGTGGAGAAATTAGACCCGGGGCGTTGAGGAAAACTTGAGGCGGAGAGGGAACCGGAAAGGCGCGTTTTTCACCAGGAAAAACGCGCCTTTCCGCGCCGGTCGGAAGACTTGAGGAGGACTTGAGAAGATTGCGATTCGGTTGCGACGCTTTGAGGCGCGGGCGCGCGCCTCAAAGCGTCCGTCCTCAAACGCACAGACTCACAAGGCGGGGTATCTATCTTTCAGCTCGCCGAAGCGGTAAGGATCGGCGACGCGCCCATGCTCACGGCGCGCTCGCAGTGCGCGCCCGTCACGCGTCGCGCCCGCGGCGCAGCCCGTTCGTTAGGAGTCGCACGCCGAGGACGAAGAGGAAGATGGCGGCGGCGGGCGAGAGCAGCACGAGCGGTTGCTCCCTCAGGCGCGAGAGGTCGGACGCCTCCGCGAGCATCGTGCCCCAGCTCACCTCCGGCTCCTGCACGCCGACGCCGAGGTAGGAGAGCGCGGTCTCCGCCAGGAGGAAAGCCGGGAGCATCAGCGAGAGCTGCACGAGGATGGCGCGCGCCGCGTTCGGCAGGACGTGGCGGAAGAGGACGCGCGACTCCCTCATGCCGAGCGCGCGCGCCGCCGTGACGTACTCCCTCTCCCTCAGCTCCAGCACGAGACCGCGCACGAGCCGCGCCATCTCCGCCCACCCGACGGCGACGAAGATCACGACGAGGAACGCGGCGGCGCGCGCGGTCGGAAGCTCGAGGGGGAGCGCGGCGCGCGCGGCGAGGATGAGGACGAGTTCCGGCAGCGCCATCATCGCGTCAGCCGCGCGCATGAGCACGGCGTCGGTCTTACGCCCGGCGTAACCGGCCAGGCAGCCGACGAGGACGCCGAGCGCGGCGGCCAGGATCGTGCCGACGGGCGCGACCGAGAGCGAGAATCGCGCGGCGACGAGCAGCTGCGAGAAGCGGTCGCGCCCGAGCCGGTCGGTGCCGAGCAGGTGCAGGCGCGGCGCCGGCTGAGAAGTTTGAGAAGACTGCTGATCGGAATTTTCGCCCGCGCCATTTTTTTCGCCCGCGCCACGTTCAGCCGCGACGCCGAAGAGGTGGCGGTCGGTGGTGAAGAGTCCGAGGAACTTGTAAGTGTAGCCGCGCGCGAAGAGCGTGAGCGGGTAGCGCCGCGTCTCGTCTTCAACGTACGCGCGCGTGACGGGGTCACTGATGCGGCGCGGGCGGACGAAGGGGCGCGCGTGGAAGTCGCCCGCGGGGTCGAAGAAGTGGAGGGGCGTGGGCGGCGCGAAAGTCTCCGCGCGCGACTGCTGGCGGTAGTCGTAGGGCGCGACGAAATCCGCGAGCGCGGCGGCGAGGTAAAAGATCGTGATGATCGCGAGGCCCGCGACGAGGCCGGCGCGGCGTCGCGCGAGGTCGCCGCCGCGACGACGAAGGCGCGCGAGGGTGTTCAGCGCGCGCGACTCTCGCACGGTCGCGCCTCTCTCGCCGGGAGGGTTGGCGGGCGGTCTCATCAGGCGGCGCCCGCGGCGCGTCGCGGCGTCGCGCGCGCTCTCTCGTCGCGGCGCAGTCGCGGGTCGTTCAGGCGCAGCAGGACGTCGGCGCAGAGGTTGCCGAGGAGGACGGCGGTCGCCGTCACCATCACGACGCCCATCACGAGCGGCGCGTCGCGCGCCTTGACGGCTTCGACGCTGAGCGCGCCCAAGCCCTGCCAGCCGAGCACCGTCTCGACGACGACCGAGCCGCCGACGAGGCTGCCGAGCGAGTAGCCGAAGATCGTGATGAGCGGGTTTAGCGCCGCGCGCATCGCGTGGCGGTAGACGACGGCGCGCTCGGAGAGACCTTTCGCGCGCGCGACCGTCACGAAGTCTTCGGCGAGCGCGGCGCGCAGGGACTCGCGCGTCTGCGCGAGGAAGAGCGCGACGAGCGGCGCGGCGAGCACGATCGCCGGCGGCAGCACGCGCGCGAGCGTGAGGGGCGACGCCGCAGCCTCGCCCGCGCCGCCGATGGGGAAGAGGTTCGTGCGCGCGGCGAGGGCGAGCGCGACCAGGGCGAGCACGATGCCGAGACGTGCGGCTCGGAGCTGAAGGCGGAGAGCGCGTCGCCGCCCGCCGCCGCGAGCAGCCCGAAGGTGAGGGCGGAGACGACGACGAGGACGACGACGCCCTGCAAAACTCTGGAGGTGATCAGCTTCAGCACGCGCGCAGCGGGCGGCACTCGCCGCCGGACTCTTCTAACACCCTTCGTCGGGCGGCGACAAGAGTTTATTCGCGGCTGCGCCGGATAAGGATGAAGGATGAAGGATGAAGGATGAAGGATGAAGTTAAAACACTTGTCTTCAGTTCATCCTTCATCCTTCATCCTTCATCCTTCATCGTTTGACCCCCTCCGCCGGGGCTCATAAATTATTATGGACAACGACGATCATCCGTGATTGAATCGGTCAGCCTCGTCGAACGTCGGTTGCGAACGACCTCCCACGACGTGATTCTTCCGCCCCGGACTGACGAAGATGAAAAACAGATCGCAGAGAAAGCCCCTGCTCGCCGCCCTCGTCGCCGCCGCTTGCGCGCTCGCCGCCTGCCAGCCGACCCCGCAGCAGAACGTGAACTCTAACCAGTCGCAGCTCCCGCGCGAGAAGACCACGGGCCGGCGCGGCGGGCAGTTGACCTACCGCGTGAGCGCGCCGCCCAAGACGTTCAACTACGTCATGTCCACGGGTGACGACGTGACCATCACGCTCACGCTCTTCCTGCTGTCGAGCCGACTCGTCGAGCTCGATCACGACGCGCAAGGGTACGTGCCCGCGCTCGCCGAAGAGTGGAAGCTCGGCGCGGACGCGCGCGGCGTGGACGTGACCCTGCGCGACGGGCTGAAGTTCTCCGACGGGCACCCGCTCACCTCCGACGACGTGGCGTTCACGCTGCGCGCGCTCTACGACCAGCGCCTCAAGCCGCCGATCTTCCGCGACGCCCTGATGACCGGGGAGAAGCCCATCGGGATCACGGTCGCCGACGCGCGCCGCTTCACGCTCACTTTCGCCGAGCCGGTGAACGTCCCCGAAAATTACATGTCGAACCTCGCCGTCGTGCCGCGCCACGTCTTCGAGCCGCTGCTCGATTCGGGCAAGCTCCCGGAGGCGTACAGCGTCACGAGCGATCCGAAGTCGATGGTCACGTCGGGCAAGTTCGTCGTCGAGTCGAGCGCGCCGGGCGAGCGCGTCGTGCTGGCGCGCAACCCCTTCTACTGGAAGAAGGACTCGGCCGGCAACCAGCTGCCGTACCTCGACCGCCTCGCGCTCGAAGTCATCTCGGACGAGAGCAACGCCATCGCGCGCTTAGGTCAGGGCTCGCTCGACATCTACGACCGCGTGCGCCCGGCGGACTTCGCGAGCGTGCGCGCGGGGGCGGGCAACGCGCGCGGCTACGATCTCGGCCCCGGCCTCTACGCCGACGATCTCTGGTTCAACCTCAACCCGGGCCGGCGCGCCGACGGCAAGCCCTACGTCGATCCGAACAAGCTCGCGTGGTTTACGGACGTGCGCTTCCGCCGCGCCGTCGCGCACGCCATCGACCGCGAGCACATCGCGCAGAACGTCTGGCAGGGCTTGGCGACGCCGCTCTCCGGCTTCGTCACGCCGGGCAACCACGCCTGGGCGGCGACCGATCTGCCGCGCATCAATTACGATCTCGACAAGTCGCGCGCCCTGTTGAAAGAAGCCGGCTTCGTGACGCGCGGGACGCCCGAGTCGCCGGAGCTTTACGACGCGAAGGGCAACCGCGTCGAGTTCACCGTGATCGCCCCGGCGGGAACGAAGACGCGCGTGGATTCGGCGACGGTCGTGCAGGAGGACTTGGCGAAGCTGGGGATGAAGATCACGGTCGCGCAAATCGAGAACGCGCAGCTCGCCGGGCGCATCAACGAGTCGTTCGACTACGAGGCGATCTTCTACGGCACGTCGGCGACCGAGCCCGACCCCTCGTCGTACGCGGACGTGCTGCGCAGCAATAGCCCGCAGCACTTGTGGAGCCCGAGCCAGCCGAAGCCCTCAACCGAGTGGGAGGCGCGCATCGACGAGCTGGCGGCGCGCCAGGCGCACGAGACCGACCGCGAGCGCCGGCGCGCCATCTTCCGCGACATCCAGCAGATCATGGCGGAGCAACTGCCGCTCATCCCCATCGCCTCGCGCCACATCGCCGTCGCCGCCAACGCGCGCGTGGGCAACTACCGACCGAGCCCGCTCCCGCCCTTCTCGCTCTGGAACGCGGAGGAGCTGTTCGTCAAGTAAGAAGTTAGACGAGAGTAGAAAGCGAAAGAGACCGAAGTCGCGACGCGGATTTAAGCCGCGGTAGCGGCGAAAGATCGTAGCCCACGGCGCGAGCCGTGGGTTCGTCGTCGGATTAAGAACCGAGAGCCCCTGAAAGGGGCGAAAGAATCGCGAGGTAAAGATTCTTTCGCCCCTTTCAGGGGCTCTTAAATTTTGTGTTGCTCTGTTCCCACGGCTCGCGCCGTGGGCTAAATCCTTACGCCCGCTCTCGCGGGCTGTCCGCCGTCCGGCGTTCGTCGTGCGCCGGGCGGCGCCGCGCGTCATTGCGTGAGCAGGCTTTGCAGCACAGCCATCGCGTGCGCGAGTTCGAGGCGCGTGAGCGATCCCTGCGGGCGGAAGCCGGTCTGATCAGTGGTGAGCAGCCCGCGCGCGACGGCGACGTAGACGTAGCCGCGCATTCCCGTGGGAATCTTCGAGGCGTCGGAGACGCCGAGCAGCACGTCGCCTGCGCGCGCATCCGCCTCAGCCTGAAGACCCGCGGCGCGCACGAGCGCGATTGCCGCCGTCAGGCGATCGACGCTCGCGTTCGGCGAGAACGAGTCGCCCGCCGCGACGCCGGGGAAGAGCGCGCCGCGCGGCGATCGCTGCGCGCTCTCGACGAAGAGCATCGTCGCCTGATCGCGCACGTCGTGGTAGGTCGGCGACGCGGGCACGTACTGCGGCACGCGACCGCCGATGACGAGCGCCGCCGCCAGATCGAGGCGGCTCGCGGAGAACGAGGGGCGGAAGTTGCGACCCGCCGGTTCGAGCGTGAACGTGCGCAGGCTCTGGTAAACGTCCTCGCGCTGCTGCGCGCTGAGGGTCGAGACGTCGTTGAGCGCGGCGTACTCGGCGTGCGCCGTCTCCAGCACGCCGGTGAACTCCTGCGGCGTGCCCGCCAAGCCGAGCGTGTTCTTAACCGTCATGCGCCAGGCGCCCGCGGCGGGGCGGGTGATGAGCGCGCGCTCGCGGTGACCGGCGAGACCGGGCAGGTTCAGGACGTTCACGTCAGCCTGCCTCGCGCCCGCCGAATCGTAGAGCGCCATGCCGAGATCGTTGAGGCTCCACAGGGGACCCCAGCCGATCTGCATCGAGGCGAAGAGCGAATTCTCCGGCACGCTGAAGGTCGTCTCATAGCCGCCCCCGCCGGCGTTGACCGTGCCGGTGAAAACCTGCGGCGCGTCGGCGACGGCGCGGAAGAACCTGCCGTCGAACGCCGCGCGGAAGCGACCCATGCGCCGCGCGGGGAACGCCGCTTCGAGCACGGCGGCGTGCGCGTTGAGCATCCCAGCCCCGACCTCGTGCTGGTAGTAGGGCGCGAGCGGCGTCGCCGTGCGCTGGAGGATGTCTTTGATCTGCCAGGGCGTTAATTGCGGGTTCGCCTCGAGCATCAGGGCGACGGCGCCCGCCACCTGCGGCGCGGAGAAGCTCGTGCCCGTCGCCGTCGTGTAGTAGGGCAAGAGATTCGGCGCGAGACTCGTGTCGCTGTTGAAGCCGACGCCCTCGATGCCGGTCTGGCTCACGCCCGTCGAGCGCAAGCCCACCACCTTGACGCCGGGCGCGACGAGCGTCGGGCGCGCCTCCGGGTTGGCGAAGTCGCCGCGCGAGGAGAACGAGGCAAGCTTGCCGCCCTCCATCGCGCCGACCGAGACGACCCACGGCGCGGCGGCGTAAGGGTTCAGCGTGCGCCAGCCGGGTCCGGTGTTGCCCGCCGAGAAGACGCTCGTCACGCCGCGGTCGAAGAGCATCTTCGTCGCGACGTTGACGGGATCGTTCGGGTCGTAAACGGTCTCAGCCGAGAAAGAGCAGTTGACGACGCGCACGCCTAAAGACGCGCCGCGCTCCAGCAGGTAGTCGAAGCCGCTGAGGACGAAGACCAGGTTGGCGTCGCCCGCGCCCAAGCCGACGATGCGCGCGCCGGGCGCGACGCCCGTGTACTGACCAGCCGAGCGCGAGCCGTTGCCGCCGATGACGCCCGCGACGAACGTGCCGTGCCCGTGCGCCTGATCGGTGTCGGGCACGTTCTCGACGTTCGACGGGTAGTCGAAACCGGCGGGCGCGCTCTGGAGGTCTGCGAGCTTGACGTTCTGCGCGACGCGACCGGCGAGGTCTGCGTGCGTCGCGTCCACGCCCGTGTCGAGCACGGCGACCGTCACGCCGCGACCCGTGACGGGGAGCCCGCTGTTGAAGCGCGTCAGCTCGGCGTCCGACCCCGCGCGGTCCACGCCCGTCGCGCCTCGCGCGGGGTCGGCGGTGAACTGGAGCGTGCGGTTGCCGTAGATCGAGCGGACGGCGCGCAGGTGCGAGATGTGGATGATCTGTTCGCGCGTGGCGGTGACGTAGATCATCGGGAGGGCGCGGAAGCGCGTGCCGCCGATGACGCCGAGCGCCTGAAGGTCTGCGAGGTCTTGATCGGTCGGGAGCCGGTGGTAGACGAGGACGGCGTTGACCGAGCTGTCGTCGGTCATCCGGTCGAGCGTCAGGGCGAGTTCCGGATCGACGCTGCGCAAGCCGCCGGTCGACGCGCTGACCGGCGGGATGCCGGACGTGCGCGTGACGGTGTCCGCGCCCGTGATCTGGATGCCGTCGGCCCCGGTGATCTGGATGCCGTCGGCTCCCGTGACCTGGATGCCGTCGGGCGAGGCGGCGAAGGCGCGCCCGTCCGGGGTCTTGACGATGACGCCGTCCGCGCCGGTCACCTGGATGCCGTCCGCGCCGGTGACCTGGATCCCGTCGGCGGTCGTGATCTGGATGCCGTCCGCGCCCGTCGTCTGGATGCCGTTAACGCCGATCACCGTGACGGCGTTCGACGAGCCCGCGCTCACGCCGTTCGCCCGACGGAAGACGACCGAGTCGGCGCGGTATGTCGTGCCGTCCGCGCCCGTGACTTGAATGCCGTCGGCTCCCGTGACTTGAATGCCGTCGGCGGTCGTCACCTGAATCCCGTCCGCGCCGGTGACCTGGATGCCATCCGCGCCCGTCGTCTGGATGCCGTCGGCTCCGGTGGTCTGTATGCCGTCGGCTCCCGTGACCTGGATGCCGTTGACGTTGAAGTTGAGGATGCCGTCGGCTCCGGTGACCTGGATGCCGTCGGCTCCGGTGACTTGAATCCCGTCGGCTCCGGTGACTTGAATGCCGTCGCCGCTGCGGATGAGCAGACCGGCGTAAGCCGAGCCGAAGCACAGCAGGCAGGCGAGGGCGAGGGCAGCGATCTGGCGTAGGCTCTTCAAGACAGTATTTCGCATGACGGGGGGACTCGACGCGAGACATCTTTATTGCTTCTTAAACTGTTCGGGCAACAGGCTCTAACGGCGACGGGGTCGCACGCGCGTGCGAGGGTCGAGTTTAATGTCGGGGGAGAAAAAAATAGCATAGTCCGACCCGAAACCCTAGACGCCCATGCCGAGGGGGTTATTACATTTTTGTTGCGTTTTTCGGACGCCATCAAACCCCCTCCCGGTGGCGCGGCGCCCGCCCCTTGGTCTGCCGAATCTGACGACAGCCAAGGGGCGAGCGCCGCGCCGATTCCCCGACCCTTCGTCAGCTCATCAACTGCCTGAAAACTTTCTGCGTCTCCGCCGCCGGCTCGACGCCCAACTCCTTGCGCAGCAGTTTGCGCAGACTCTCGTACTGATCCTTCACCGCCGCGCGGTTCCCCAGCGCCGCGCTCGCGCGCATGATCATGCAGTGCACGTCCTCGCGGAACTGATCTTCGGCGAGGATGCGCTGCGCGAGCTTCAAGGAGCGCGACCAGTCCTCCGACTTCTGCGCGGCGACGGCGAGGGCTTCGAGCATCCGCAGGTGCTGCTCCTTGTAATAAGAGCGCTGCTCCTCGACCCAGTCGTCGTAAGAGCCCTGCATGAAGTCGCCGCGGTACAACTCGGCGGCGCGCTCGAAGCATTCGACGAAGCGGTCGTGCTCGCCCGCGCGGCGCGCGGCGTCGCCTTCGGCGAGCAAACGGTCGAACTCTTCCGTGTCGATGAAGTAAGGGAAGTCCTGGCTGAGCAGGTAGTCGCCGTCGCGGTAGACGAGGAAGTTCTGCTTGACGGGCTGGTTGCTGTTCAGCGCCTTGCGGACGTGCGAGACGGTCGGGTGGAAATTCTTCTCCACCGCCTCGAAGTCCGACTCGCCCCAGAAGGTGTCGATGATGGTGTCTTTCGAGGCGCGCCGGTGGCGGCGCGAGGCGATGAAGCAGAGGATGTCGCGCGCCCTCTTGGTCGTCCACGCGTCCGCCGCCAGAGGGCGCGCCGGGTCGCGGTAAATCTCGACGGGACCGAGCATGCGGATCGTCAGATCGGCGGAGGGCTTCGGCGCGACCGCCGCCGCCCGCGACTCGAACGCGCCGGTCGCGCCCCCGGCGGCGGCGGCGCCCGCCCGCGCGGACGGCGGCGCGGCGGCGAGCGCGCTCGCGACCTGCTCCGAGAGATCGGGGGGGAGCAGGGCGCGCGCGTCCGGCGAAGAGAACAGTTGCGGGCTGGCGGCGACCTCGCGGCGCAGCCAGTACTCGTAGTCGTAGCGCGAGGCGAGCTCGACCGCGCGCCGCAGGTTCTCCACGACCGCGCCGTCGCGCCCGGCTTCCGCGTCGCAGGCGGCGAGGGCGAGCGAAGCCTGCGCCTCGTAGTAGTGGAGGCTGTGCTCGCGGAAGTGCGCGAGCGCGGGCTCGAGCTCGGCGCGCGCCGCCCCGCTCTCCCCCTGCGCGAGCAGGACGCGCGCGAGCGCGAGGCTCGCGGTGCGGACGGCGCGCTCGTCGCCCGCCCCGCGCCTCGCGCCGATGAGGCGTTCGAGCAGGGCGCGCGCGGCGGCGGTGTCGCCCTTGCGCAGGTTGAGCAGCGCCTTCTCTTCGAGCAGCTCGTAGCGGGTGATGTCGATGCCGACCTCGCCGTAAGACTGTTCGGCGTGCTTGTAAAACTCTTCGGCGCGCGCCACGTCGCCGCGCTCGCGGTGGAGATCGCCGTAGGTCTGGAACGCCTCGGCGCGCTGCGAGGTGAGGTTGAAGAGGTGGCAGAGCTCCAGCGCGCGGTCGAGGTGGCGCTCGCACTCTTCGAGGTCGCCGCGGTAGAGGTGGCAGCGGGCGAGGTTGAGGTACGCGCCCGCTTCCTGCGGGACGGGTCGCGCGTTCTGCTTGTTCTGACCGCCGTCGCTCAGCATCCGGCGCAGCCAGCGCATCGCCTCGGAGAAGTCGCCGCGGATCATCGCGGGCAAGCCCAGATTGTGCGCGATGAGGTGCGCGTAGTGCCTGTCGTTCAGACCTTCGGCGAGTTGCAGCGCGTCGCGGAACTCGCCCTCGGCGGTCGTCCACTCGCCGAGCGCGACGTAACACAAGCCCCGCGTGTTGCCGACCTTGACGCGCACGGTCGAGCCTTCGGCGGCGAGCTCCAGCGCGCGGTCGAGGTGCGTGAACGACGCCGCGCAGTCGCCTCTACGGCGCGCGATGGTGGCGAGCGAGTGGAGCGCCTCCGCCTCGCCCTCCTTGTCGCCGCGGTCGCTCAAGAGTTTGGCGGCGCGGCGCAGGTGCGTCTCCGCGACCTCGAACCTTCCGCGCAGCCGCGCGACCTCCGCCCGGTAGAAGAGCGCGCGCGGGTGAGCCTCGATCGCCTCTTCGGGGAGTTGCTCGACGAAGCGGACGAGCGGGGCGAACGCGCCCGCCGCCAGCCAGTCGCCGCCGTGCTCGGCGATGAGCGAGGCGGAGCGCTCGAACTCGCCCGCCTCGTGCAGGTGGTGGATCGCCTGCTCCCACCGTCGGCGACCGGCGAAATATTCGGCGCAGCGCGCGTGCTCGGCGGCGACGCCCGCCTGCCCCGCCTCGGCGCGCAGGCGCCGGCGCAGGAACTCTTTGAAGAGCGGGTGCAGGCGGTACTCTTCGCCGCGCTCGTCGCTCGCTACCGTCATGAAGACGTTGCGGCGCACGAGCAGCGGCAGCAGCGCCGCGCAGTTCGCCTGCGGGTAGAGCACGGCGCAGGCTTCCGGCTCGATGCGCTCCAGGGGCGAGACGCGCAAAAGCATCTGCTGCACTTCGCGCGGCTCGTCGGCGAAGACCTCTTCGGCGAAGTAGTCGAAGATGTCGCGCTCGCTCTGGCGCAGGATTTCGCCGAGGTCGGGGCGCTCGCCGCCGCGCGCGAGGGCGTGGCGCTGGGCGACCTGGCGGACGAGTTGGAGCGCCGTGATCCAGCCGTGCGTGCGCTCGCGGTACTCTTGGAGTTGCTCGGGCGTCAACTCGAGATCGAAGACCTGGCGGAAGAGCTCCTGCGTCTCGGCGTCGGTGAAGAGCAGCTCCTCGCGGTCGATGATCGTCAGCGCGTTGTGCGCGCGCAGCCGCGAGAGCGAGAGCGGCGGCACGTCCCTCGAGATGATGATGACGTGGACGACGTCGGGCAGGTAGGCGAGCAGGCGATCGACGACGCGGTGGACGAGCGTGTCGGCGCCGAGGTGGTGGTAGTCGTCGAGGACGAAGACGATCTGCTGATCGACGAGGTCGAGGATCTCGTTCAGCAGCACGTCGACCGCGCGCTCGGGCTGCTCGGCGAGTTCCGCCGGGGCTTGCTGCAAGTAAGAGAGCGTCGCGTCGCCGAAGGCTGGGACGATCTGTTTAATGCCGTGCGCGACGTAGCCGAGGAAGACCGACGGATCCGCGTCCGTGCGGTCGAGCTGGTACCAGACGAACCGGCGCGACTCGTTGCGGATGAAGTCGGCGACGAGCGTCGTCTTGCCGGAGCCGGCGGGCGCGGCGACCAGCGTGACGGGCTGTTCGAGGTTCGAGCGGAGGCGGTCGCTGAGGCGCGTGCGGTGGAGGAGCGCGGGCGTCGGGCGCGGCGGCAGCAGCTTCGTGCGCAGGAAGAAGGTGGGCGCGATTGCTCCGCCCTCCGCCAGCGGGGGCAGCGGCGTGGTCTGGAGTTTTCCCGTGCGGCGCAGCCTGTTGCTCATCGGTCGGGGAGACAGGTCGGAACCGCCTGCGGTAGCGGGCGGGTATAAGTAACGTAAGAAACCCGCCCGCTACCGCAGGCGGTTCTGACAAAGCCGGCGACGAGCGCGCGCGTGAACGACGGAAACCGGAAGGCGAGGGTTAACTATACTGACGCGAGGGCGATTCCGCTAAGGGGCTCACGCCGCCGAAGACTCTGGCGTGTAGCCTTTGACGAGTCGGAGTTGCGCGCCCGAATGTTGCGCGTCGGAAGCACGGCTCTCGATCATGACGGCGACGGTGCGCGCGGCCGCCGCCTCCTGCTCGGCGCGGGTCTGACCGCCGCGGGCGAGAGCGTCGAGGGCGGCGGCGCGGCCCCACGTCTCGGCGAGCGCCTGCGCGGCGTACTTCGGCGGCAGGTCGTAGCTCGAGAAAAGTTGCTCCGCCTCCGCGCGCGTGAAGGCGAGCGCCTGCTCATCGATCACGCGCAGCGTCTGCTTCGAGCGCATCCGCCAGAGCGGCGCGGGCGGCAGCGTGCGCCCGATCAGAACCATGTGCGTCTCCGCCGGCAGCAGCGGCAGGAGTCTCGCGAAGAACGGCACGACCCACTCGGCATCATATACCAGATGGAGATCGTCGACGACCATCAGGAGCGGCTCGCTCGCCTCGAGCATCGTCATCTCGTAGACGAACGACTCGGCGACGAGCACCGCGTCCGGCTCGGTCGCGCCCCCGGCGAGGAGCGCGAGCGTCTTGCGACCGAAGCCGGGGTGCTGGCTGCGCACCGAGGCGACGAGGTATTGCAGGAACGCCTGCATCTCCACTTCGGGTGCGTCCACCTTGTACCACGCGACGCGGCGCCCGCAGCGCCCGGCGAAGTCGAGCGTGAGGAGCGTCTTCCCCGCGCCCGTCCGCCCGGCGATGACGGTCGAGTTGCAGCAGTCCGTGCTCTCCTTCAGGACTTCGAGGAGGCGCGGGCGCGAGACGCGCGGCGCGTCCGGCGGCATCGTGATTTTGTCGAGGATCAAATTCATCTACTCACTCTCTATTCTCGCTCGCGCGATTCGTTGACGTTCGTGCGGCGCCGCCGGGGGCGAGCCGGAGCCGCGCGGCGAGGGCCGTCGAGCCGAAAGCCCGTCGCGCGTCCCGGTCAAACCGGGGCGGGGTGGGCGCGTTCGACCCGCGCCGCCCGACTTCCGGAACAGTCTGCGCCGCAGCCCTTGAGGAATTCTTGAGGATTCGGCGACGCGCGCGCCGACCGGGGCGGCAACGCCGGGCGGGGCGGCCGCGGGAGGTATGGGACGACACGCGGAAGCCGTTTGTCCGTAACAACTTGGTGGCGGTTCGGGCAGGGCTTACTGCGCCGTTCGGATCGTCCGAAGGCAAGCCGTTCATAATCTTTTCGCAATGCGTCGGACTGCGAAAATTTTTAACTTGACTGCACGCGGCGGCGTCTCAGTTCGAGCCCGGTGCGATAGAAGAGAGACTCGCAGGGAGGAACGATGAAGTAGGAACCATGAACGATGAAGTAAGAAGAAGAAGTTGCCTTCAGTTCATCGTTCATCGTTCCTACTTCATCGTTTAGTTCGCGCCCTCTGGGCGTCGGCTTCTTGGCAGCGGCGGGCTTTTCGTTCATCATTGGCGAAATTTTCTGAATCGGACGCGGAGGGTTGGAGAATGGCTGGGGGAAAAATCGCGCCTTACGGCTCGTGGGAGTCGCCGATCACTTCCGATCTCATCGTGCAGGGCTCGGTCGGTCTCACGCTGCCGCTCGTCGATGGCGCGGACGTGTACTGGACCGAGGTGCGCCCGCAGGAGGACGGGCGCAGCGTCGTCGTTAAACTGGAAGGCGACTCGCGGCGCGATCTCGTGCCCGCGCCCTTCAACGCGCGCACGCGCGTCCACGAGTACGGCGGCGGCGACTACACCGCCCACCGCGGCGCGCTCTACATCTCGAACTTCTCCGACCAGCGCCTCTACCGCATCGCTCCCGCGGACTGCGCGCCCGTGCCGCTCACGCCCGAATCGGGTTCGCAACTGCGATACGGCGACATGACTCTCGACGCGGAGCGCGCGCGCCTCATCGGCGTCCGCGAAGATCACGCCAATGGCGGGCACGAACCGGCTAACACTCTCGTCGCCGTCCGGCTCGACGCGGACGCGGGAGAGAACGCCGGCGCGGTGCTGGCTTCGGGCTACGACTTCTATTCGTCGCCGCGCGTGAGCCCGGACGGAAAACACCTGGCGTGGCTCGCGTGGCGTCACCCGAACATGCCGTGGGACGGGACGGAGCTGTGGGTCGGGGAGTTCGACGACGCGGGCAACTTGGCACGCACGCGCAAGGTCGCGGGCGGCGAGGACGAGTCGATCTTTCAGCCCGAATGGTCGCCGGCGGGGCGGCTGCACTTCGTCTCGGATCGCAGCGGCTGGTGGAACATCTACCGCGCGTCGTCCGGCGGCGAGATCAGTGACGGGGCGAAAGTGATCGAAGTCGAAAACCTGTGTCCGCTCGAAGCCGAGTTCGGCGAGCCGCAGTGGGGCTTCGGAGTGGGGACTTACGCCTTCACGTCCGCGGAAGAGATCGTCTGCACCTTCCGCGAGCGCGGCGTCTCGCGCCTCGGCGTGCTGGACGCGTCGGCGAAAAAGCTGCGCCGCGTCGAGTCGCCCTACGAAGACATCACCTACGTGCGCGCCTCCGTGGAGACCGGGCGCGCCGTCTTCCGCGCGGGCTCTCCGACGCAGGGCGCGTCCGTCGTCGAGTTCTCGCCCGTCGCCGACGGGTTCAAGACCCTGCGCCGCTCGAGCGATCTACAACTCGACGAGGGCTACCTCTCCGCCGCGCAGGCCGTCGAGTTCCCGACCGAGAACGGTCTGACGGCGCACGCCTTCTACTACCCGCCGCGCAACCGTGATTTCGCCGCGCCCGAAGGCGAGCGCCCCCCCCTCCTCGTCAAGAGCCACGGCGGACCGACCGCCGCGGCGGCGACGACGCGCAATCTCGGCATTCAATACTGGACGAGCCGCGGCTTCGCCGTCCTCGACGTCAACTACGGCGGCTCGACCGGCTACGGGCGCGCCTACCGCGAGAGGCTGACGGGGGCGTGGGGCGTCGTGGACGTTGACGACTGTGTGAACGCGGCGAAGCACTTGGTCGCGCGCGGGCTCGCGGACGACGAGCGTTGCGTCATCGACGGCGGGAGCGCGGGCGGCTACACGACGCTCGCCGCCTTGACCTTCCGCAAGCAGTTCAAGGCGGGCGCGAGCCACTACGGCGTCAGCGATCTCGGCGCGCTCGTGCGCGACACGCACAAGTTCGAGTCGCGCTACCTGGATCGACTGATCGCGCCCTACCCGGAGCGCGAAGACATCTACCGCGCGCGCTCGCCCATCAACTTCACGGACGGGCTCTCGTGCCCGGTGATCTTCTTTCAGGGGCTCGAAGACAAGGTCGTGCCGCCGAACCAGGCGGAGATGATGGTCGAGGCGCTGAGAAAGAAAGGGCTGCCGGTCGCCTACGTCGCCTTCCCCGGCGAGCAGCACGGCTTCCGCCGCGCCGAGAACATCAAGCGCTCGCTCGACGGCGAACTCTACTTCTACGCGCGCGTCTTCGGCTTCGAGCTGGCGGGCGACGTCGAGCCCGTGCCGATCGAGAACCTGTAAACGGTCGTCGCAACTCACACCTTTTAAGGAGTCTCCCATGGGAAGAAGCCCACTCGCGCGAGCCGCCGGGTTGCTGTGCGCGCTCGCGCTCGCCGCCTCGTCGTTCGCGCAAGTAGCAGACCCCTCTCTGCTCGCGGAGATCAACCGCATCAGGGCGGTCGATAATCACGCGCACGTGCCGAAGGTGGTCGGCGAAGGCGAGAGGGCGGACGAGGAGTTCGACGCGCTGCCGTGCCCGCCTGAGCGGGACGCCGTCGTGTTCGCGCGCGCCCTGCCCACCAACCCGGAGTTCGTCGCCGCGTGGCGCTCTCTCTACGGCTACGATCACTCGGACATGAGCGAGGCGCACGTCGGCGAGCTCGTGGAGAAGAAGCGGCGCGTGAGGCGCGAGCAGGGCGACAACTACCCCGCGTGGGTGCTCGACAAGCTCGGCATCGACGTGATGCTCGCCAACCGCATCGCGATGGGGCGCGGCCTCGACACGGCGCGCTTCCGCTGGGTCCCTTACGCCGACGCGCTGCTCTTCCCCCTCGACAACGCGGGGCTCAAGCGCGCGAACCCGAACCGCGCGTACTTCTTCGCGCGCGAGGAGCCGCTCCTGCGCCGCTACCTCTCGGAGTCGCGCGTCGCGCGCGTGCCCGCTTCGCTCGCGGAGTATCTGGCGCGCGTCGTCACGCCGACGCTCGAACGACAGAGGCGCGGCGGCGCGGTCGCGATCAAGTTCGAGGCGGCGTACCTGCGCGCGCTCGACTTCGACGACGCCTCGCAAGGCGCAGCAGCGCGCGTCTACGCACGCCACGCGCGCGGCACTGAGCCCGGCGCGGCTGACTACAAGGCGCTGCAAGATTTCCTCTTCCGATACATCGCGCGCGAGGCGGGCCGTCTCGGCCTCGCCGTCCACATCCACACGGGCGGCGGCTGCGGGAACTTCTTCTCCTTGCGCGGCAGCGACCCCCTCCTGCTCGAACCCGCGCTCAACGATCCCGCCCTGCGCAAGACCGCCTTCGTGCTCGTCCACGGCGGCGAGCCCTTCACGCAGCAGACGGCGCTGCTGCTCGGCAAGCCGAACGTCTACGCCGACTTCTCCGCGCAGACCTTCCTCTTCTCGCCGCGCGTGCTCTCCGACACCTTGCGCTACTGGCTGACGCTCTACCCGGATAAAGTTTTGTTCGGCACAGACCTCTTCCCCGGCTCGCCCGAGATCGACTGGGAGGAGTTCGGCTGGCAGACGACGACGACCGCGCGCCACGCGCTCGCCCTCGCCCTCACCGGCATGGTGCGCGACGAAGAGATCACGCGCGCGCGCGCCGCCGAGATCGCGCGCGCCGTGATGCGCGAGAACGCGTTGAAGCTCTACGGTCTGGGCGCGAAGTAGACCGGACAGCCGCGAAGAACCGTTGCGAAAAAGAAGAGACCGCCGCCGGGCACGTGCCCGACGGCGGTCTCTTCAGTTTTTAGCCGAACCCCTTCGCGCCCTCACGCGCCGCTCTTCAGGTGCTTGTTCAGCCATTCGACGACGGTCGTGTACCAGAAGCGGGAGTTCTGCGGCTTGAGTATCCAGTGACCCTCGTCGGGGAAGACGACGAGCTTGGATTCGACGCCGCGCTTCTGTAGCGCCGTGTAAAGTTGCAGGCTCTGATCGACGGGCACGCGGAAGTCGATCTCGCCCTGCGTGACGAGCGTCGGCGTCGAGAAGTTCTTGACGAACCTGTGCGGCGACCACTTCTCGTAAAGCTCCGGGTTGTCCCACGGGTTGCCCTTGAACTCGTACTCGACGAACCACAGCTCCTCGGTCACGGCGTACATGCTGGCGAGGTTGTAGACGCCCGCGTGCGAGACGAAGACGCGGAAGTGCGCCCTCCGGTCGTTGTTGTGGCCGAGCAGCCAGTTGACCATGTAGCCGCCGTAAGACGCGCCCGCCGCGCCGATCCGGTCGCGATCCACGTTGTAGTTCGCGAGCACGTGCGCCGTGCCGTTCATGATGTCGTCCACGACCTTGCCGCCCCAGTCGCCCGAGATCTCGTTCGTGAACCGCTGCCCGTAGCCGGTCGAGCCGCGCGGGTTCGGCATGAAGACCGCGTAGCCTTGCGAGACGTAAATCTGCGGGTTCCAACGGTAGCTCCACGCGTCGTTCCAGGCCCCCTGCGGTCCCCCGTGGATGAGGACGAGGAGCGGGACTTTCGCGCCGCGCGCCTCGTAGTTCATCGGCTTGAAGAACCAGCCTGAGACCTTCGCGCTCGCGCCGCCCGTCCACGTCAACTCCTCGGCGGGCGGCAGGTAGAAGTTCGCGAGGAAGGCGTCGTTCTCCTTCGTCACGCGCGTCGCGCCGGACGCCCCGCCCGCCACGCTCGTCGGCGAAGAGAGGCGCGCGGCGTAAACTTCGGTCGGCATCGTCGCGCTCGAGCGCGAGAAGGCGAGCGTCCTCCCGTCCGCGGAGACGTGCAGATCGTCGTTCGCGCCCTCGATCAACTTCGCGGCGCGACCGTCGGCGAGAGAGACGACGGAGACGGGCGCGCGGCCGCGCTCGCCCGAAGTGAAGTAGATGTGCCTGCCGTCAGCCGAGAAGGTGAAGCTGTCGACGTAGTTGTCGAAGTTGGCGAGCAGCTCGCGCGAGCGCATCTGCTGGCGGTCGTAGAGCATCAGCCGCCAGCGGTCGCTCTCGAAGCCCGGGGTCATCTGCGAGCGGTAGGCGATGTAGCGTCCGTCGGGCGAGTACTGCGGCGACTGATCCGATCCCCTGTTGTCGCCCGTGATGCGGCGCGCCTCGCCGCCCGCGAGCGAGACGACGAAGATGTCGTTGTTCGTCGAAGTCGCCTCGACCTTGTCGGTGTTGCGCGCGAACGCCAGCTCCTTCGAGTCGGGCGAGAAGGCGTAGTCGCTGGGCCCGCCCAGGGAGAACGGCGGCGCGTCGTAGTTGCCCGGCGTCACGTCGCGCGCCGCGCCGCCCGAGGTCGCGACGACGAAGACGTGCGTGCGCTTCCCCTCTTTCCATGCCGTCCAGTGGCGGTAGAGCAGCCCGCTTTCGACGACGTGCGCCTTGACCTTGTTCGCCTCCGCCATCTCGTCGCGCTGCTTGTTGCAGGCGTCGTCGGCGCAGTCGTGATAGATGTCGGAGACGAAGGCGAGCCAGCGACCGTCGGGCGAGACGACGGGGTCGGACGCGCCGGTCGAGATGTCGGTCACCTGACGACTCCTGCCCGACGCGACGTCGAGCGCGTGGAGCTGCCCGCCCATCGCGTAGTAGATCGTCCTGCCGTCGGGCGACCAGCGGGGCGTGCTCGCGGAACTGGCGCCGCTCGTCAACTGCTTCGGCTGCCCGCCCTCGACCGCAACGAGGTAGAGCTGCGTGCGGCTGCGGTTGGCTTCGACGTCGGGGACGGAAATCTGGTAGGCGATCCAGCGGCCGTCGGGCGAGAGCTGCGGGTCGCCGACGCGCCTGACTTTGAGCAGGTCGCTGACGGTGAGGGGCTGCCTGCCGCCCTGCGCCGAGGCGGCGGCGACCGAGCAGAGCAAGAGCGCGAAGGCGAAGAGAGAACTGATCGAACGTCTCATAAGATTCTCCTCGATAAAAGAGTCCGAATTGTTTTGGGAGATGAACGTGCAAGCGGAATTTAACACAGAACGCCGCGCCAGCCGAACGTGGGGTGGTGGCTCAGTTTGAGCTTGAGTGGGCGCGTGAGGAAGACTCACCGCCGCAGGCGCAGAGGGCGCGAAGCAAACGATGAAGTAGGAACGATGAACGATGAAGGTAAAACACTTGTCTTCACTTCATCGTTCATCGTTCCTACTTCATCGTTTAGTTGCCCTCTGTGTCTACTACACCGCCACGACGCCAGCGATTCACAACCGCGTCAGCCGCTTCACGGCGAGCGCGTCGAACCCGGACGTGGTCGAGGCGGGGAGCGAGCTGGCCCTGCTCGATCTCGAGAACCTCTCGGCGACGAACCACAACGGCGGCGCGCTCCACTTCGGCGCGGACGGCAAGCTCTACATGTGATTATCGCCGCGCGCCGCCGCCTTTAAAACAGACAGAACCGCAGACGACTTTTCGTCGTTTCCCTTGTCAGACTATTCGAGAAGGGATCGGCTGCTCTTCGAGTCATAAGCTTTGCCGGTGAGGTCGCGAAGTATGAAGCTAAAAATTTTCGTAGCGGTGTTGGCGGTGGCGATCGCGTGGTTCGCGGGTCGGCAGTTCTACCGCGTCGCGGGTCAGAACGAGGTCGCGGGCGGCGACGCGCAGACCGTCGCCGAGCAGATCAAGGCGGGCGAGCAGACCGTCAACGCATCCCAGACGCTCGACGCGGGCGCGCGCGTCGAGGTCTCCGGCATCAACGGTCCCGTCGATATTATGACGACGGAGGGCAACGTCGCAGAGATTCACATCGAGAACAGCGTGAGCGACGCGCGCGATCTCGACGCCCACAAGATCACCATCGACCGCGCGGCTGATCGCCTCGTCGTCCGCGGCGAGAACAAGAACGGCGGCGGCCTGGGGCTCCTGCGCTGGCTCATCGGGCGCGGCGGGAGCAGCACGACCGTGCGCCAGCGCGTCGTGCTGAAGGTGCCGCGCCGGGTCGAAGTGGTGGCGCGCGGGATCAACGGCGCCCTGAGAGTCGGCGAGTTGGAAGGCGCGGTGCGCGTCTCGGGCATCAACGGCGAGGTCACGGTCGCGCGCGCGGCGGGTCGCGCGGACTTCTCCGGCATCAACGGCAACGTGACGTTCGCCGTCGCGCACATCGAAGACGCGGGCGTGAGAGTCTCCGGCGTCAACGGCAACATCGAGCTGCGGCTCGACCGGGAAGTGAACGCCGACGTGAGGGTCGGCGGCTTGAACGGCAGCGTCGATTACGATCTCAAGAACGTGACGGTCGAAGACGGCGGCGAGAACCATTCGAGGTTCGTCGCGCGCATCGGCGCGGGCGGCGCGCCCATCCGCATGAGCGGCATCAGCGGCAACATCCGCCTCGCGGGCGCGTAGACTTTCGAACGGTAATATTCGCGACGGAAGAGCCGACCCGAAAACAACCACCCCCTCCTACTCCCTCCAAAACGAATGGCGCGGAGAGTTTGAAACTCCCCGCGCCATCTTCCTTTGAAGCCTCCGCCGGTCGGGCGCCCGCTCGACAGTTGCGACTCGCTTCCTAACGCGCCCCGCCGCCCGCCTTCAGCAGCGGGAGCCAGCGGGGCACCGCCCTGCAGTAGCGTTC
Source organism: Acidobacteriota bacterium (assembly GCA_020200235.1). Classification (GTDB taxonomy): domain Bacteria; phylum Acidobacteriota; class Blastocatellia; order Pyrinomonadales; family Pyrinomonadaceae; genus JAIVGV01. The sequence continues at coordinate 23,886 of JAIVJC010000012.1, forward strand.
GTAAGACTCGCCGAACTTCCGGCGCAGGGTCGGCTCCTCGTAGAGCAGCACGAAGAGGTTGAAGCAGACGAAGACGATGAGCGCGTAAACGGCGAGCGTGCGCGAGGCGAAGAACAGAGCCTCGCCCGCGAGGATCGACATCACGGCGACGTACATCGGGTTACGCACGTGCCGGTAGAGCCCGCGCGCGACCAACTCCTTCGGCGGATCGAAAGGCGCGGGCGTGCCCCGCCCCGTCACCGCGAAATCCCACGCGCACCAACATTCGGCGACCGCGCCGGCGAGGATCGGGAGCAGACCGAGGTAACGCAGGCTGCCCGGCTGCGGCGCGCGGCTCGAAGAGAGCAGCGCGTAGGGCAGGTAGATCGTGACCGTCGCGGGGGCGATAGCCATGAAGATCAGCGTCTTGAGTAGGTTCACCGCGTCACCTCCGTCGCTGTCGAGTCGGAACCGCCTGCCGCAAGCGGGCGGGGTATTCAATTGCGGAATGCGGAATGCGGATTTCGGATTAGAAGGAGAGAGCTTAGATGCTTTTCAATCCGCAATCCGCAATCCGCAATCTCACAATCGGCTGCTGCTGCCTGAACGCCGCCGCGCCGAGCAAGCCGCCCATGCCCATCGACTCGACCGCCGAAGAGGGCACGAGCATCAGCGCGCCCTTCTCCTTCAAGCCCTCGTAGAGCATGTTCATCGCCCTCAGGTGGAGCGCCGTCGGGTTACCCTCGTAGTGCTTCGCCGCCGTCTCGAACATGTGCGCGATCTCGACCTCGGCTTCACCCAGGATGATGCGCGCCTGCTTCTCTCTGGACGCCTGCGCCTCGCGTGACATCGCGTCCTGCAAGGAGTCCGGGATGATCACGTCGCGCATCTCGACCGACTGCACGGTCACGCCCCAAGGGTTCGAGCGCGAGTCGATCAGCTGCTGCAACTCGTCCTCGATCCTCTCGCGCCCGCGCAGCAGCTCCGTCAGCGACGTGCGGCCGATGATGTCCCTGAGCGCGGTCTGAGCCGCCCAGCTCACCGCCTGCGGGTAGTCCTGCACTTCGAGCGCCGCCTTCTCCACGTCGTAGACCATCCAGAAGAGCACGGCGTCCACGTTGACGGGCACGGTGTCGGACGTCAAGGTCTGCTCCGCCGCGAAGCTCGTCGTGATGACGCGCTGATCGATGTAGGTCGGCACGGAGTCTATGAGCGGCACGACCCAGAAGAGACCGGGACCGCGAAGACCTATGTACTTGCCCAGGCGCAGCACGACCCCCTTCTCCCACTGCTTCGCCACGCGCGGCGATAGCGCGAGCAGCAGGCCGAGCAGGATGCCGACGACCGCGCCGACGGGGTTGCCCGTCGCGACGGTCGCGGCGACGCCGAGCGCAGCCGGGACGACCAGCATCAGCGCCGAGACCACGTTCGCGCGCGGCGCCACGGGCGCGGGCAGGCCCTTCTTCCCCTGAATCAACTCCAAACCGTTAGCCATCTCTCTCACACTCCTTCGTTGACCAAACCCTCGAGGCGTTCCATCGCCTCTTCGGGCGTGAAGCCGAGCGCGTGCGCGTCGGCGAGAAATCTTTGCGCCAGTGACTGCAGCCGGTTCTCCCTCTCGTCGCCGGCTCTACGCCCGACCACGCTCGCGCCGAGCGGCGCGCCCTGCGCCCGCACGAACGTGCCCACGCCGCGCCGCGTCTCGACGATCCCCGTGCGCTCTAGCTCCGTGTAGACCTTCGCGACCGTGTTCGCGTTGATGCGCAGGTCCACGGCGAGCTGCCGCACGGTGGGGAGCTGATCGCCCACGGAGAGCCGCCCCGTCGCGATGGAGAAGCGAATGGCGCGCTCCAGTTGCGCGTAGATGGGCGTCGGGTCGCGGGCGTCGATGTTGAACGACTGAGCCATGCTCGGTATTGTACTACGACACTAGTACAATCAGAGTTTCAACTTTTTAGGGGCATTTTAGGCGGGAAAAGGGGCGCGCCGGGTCGGGTGGCGGGGAGGAGCCGTGCCGGGGCGCGGCGGGCTCGTCCCGTCGCCGGGGTGCTTGCGGCGGCGAGATTGACCCGTGATGGTACGCGGGCTTGCGGCTATTTGATGGGCGCGGTCGGGTTGACCACGGAGTTTCTGCCGAACTGTATGTAGTAGGGGTCGAAGCGGATTCCGGTGGCGGGCGGCGTCTGTTTGAAGACGGCGTAGCCGCTGGCGTCGTACATGAGCGGGTTGGGCGCGTTGCGGCGGACGCTGACGTAGTCGCCCCAGCGGGTGATGGCGGTGTCGCTCAGCTCCGGGTACCAGACGATGAAGTCGCCCAACATCCCGACGGCGTGATTGCCCCAGTCCTGGTTGCCGCCCCACGCCAGCGAGATGCCGGCCTCGTTGTTACTGTTCGTCGCCAGGCTGGGGAAGGCGAAGGCGTAATCGTTGTTCCAGATCTGCCACTGGGAGGCGACGGTGTAGTTGGTCGTATTGATCTGCGCGATCTGGACGTGCGCGCGCGTGAACCCGCCGCCCTGCGAGGCAGTCCAGGCGAGCCAGACCTCGTCGCCGCGCCGCGCCAGCCCGAGCACGGCGTTGCCGGGGAAAGACGTCCCGAGGAAGTTGAGCCAGTCGGTCGTCCCGTCCTTCGCGATGGAGGAGATGGTGCCGTTGGGCCAGCTGTTGACGTTGACGTCGTGCTGGAAATACTGGTTGGAGTCCTCCCTCATGGAGAAGACGCGCAGCTGGCTGTTGCTGTTGTGCCCCGCCCAGAAGACCTCGTTGCCCGTGTTCTGCGAGACGTGCCCGCCGTAAGCCACGCCGCCGTCCGAGGGGTTGGTGTAGCCCATGTTGATCGTCTGGCTGTTCTGAATCTCCGAGAGCGGGATGCGCACGACGAGCAGCCCCGTGCCGACCGCGTCGGCGCTGAAGTAGAGGAAGTCGTCGCCGACGGCGAGGTCGGGGTAGTCCATCGTGGTCGTGCCGAGGTTGAAGGTGCCGGAGAGCAAGTCCCAGTAGGTCCAGGAGGTGCCGCCGCTGCTGATGATCTGCTGGGGGCTGGCTGAGGCGATGCGGACTCTGTTGATGCCGTTGAGGCAGCCGGCTCCCGTGCCGCAGAACTGCATCAGCCAGACGAAGCGGTCGATCTTCGGCACGTACTGGATGACCTGATCGCAGCAGAGGCCGCGGTCGAGCGGGTTCCCGGCGGCGTCGTTGGTCGGCCCGCTGGGGAAGATGTTGGTCGGGTTCATCAGCGAGTAGTTGGTCGTCCCGTTGGTGGAGAGCAGGACGTTGGTGTTGAAGGAGAGCATGAGCACTTCGCCGGCGCGCGCGGCGCTCATGTCGGGCGGCGTGAGCGTCGGTCCTGACTGCGTGCCCAGCGGATCGAAGTCGGAGAAGACGACGGGATCGCCCGCGGCGCCTCCCGAGTTGTTGTTCTTGATCTGGAGCAGCTGCGAGGAGCCCTGCGACGGCGAGAGGTTGCCGCGCAAGGGTCCCGTGGGAACCTTGCGCGCGCGGTCGTTGTTGCGATCAGCCGGATCGTCCTTCGGCGTGAAGGTCGGGTACTTGCCGCCGGTGACGGTGTGCGGCTCGGCGCTCGCGTGCTGGAGGTCTCGACCGGGCTCGCCGAGCGCGCCCCGGCGCGGGTAGCAGTTGCAGTAGAAGAGGTAGACGATCAGGGCGATCAGGAAGAAGATCACCGTGAGGATGAGTATCTTCAGCAGCAGCCAGAGGGTGTTGTTCATCGTAAGCCTCCTTCGTGAGGGGCGAGTCGTGAGATGCCACGCCCGATCTCAGGCGAGGAACTGAGAGGCGCGCGGCGGGCGTTCAGTTTTGCGGCGACCCCGGTTCGGTGGCGAATGTGAGTCTGATGAGAGGTGCTCTCGTCAGCGGGATGCGAGGCGAAAGGTTGAGCGCGGCTACGATATGCCCGCCGTGCCGCGGTGTCAACAACTTTCCCCGCGCTGTCTTCGGCTAGGCGCGGCGGTCGAGGGAGGCGCGCGCGGCGAGGACCGTGCGGAGGGCTTCGTCGGTCGTGTGGGCGAGCGCGGTGAGGTGTCCCATCTTGCGACCCGTGCGTGCGGCGCGTTTGCCGTAGAGGTGCAGCGCGACGTTCGGCACGGCGAGGGCTGAGCGCCAGTCGGGCTCACCATTCTGCCAGAGATCGCCCAACAGGTTCGCCATCGCGGCGGGGCGGAACTGTTCGGTCGAGCCGAGCGGGAGGTTGCAGAGCGCGCGCACCTGCTGCTCGAACTGGCTCGCGGCGCAAGCCTCGATGGTGAAGTGACCCGAGTTGTGCGGGCGCGGCGCGAGCTCGTTGACGAAGAGCCCGTCGTCGCCCGTCAGAAACAGCTCGACGCAGAGGACGCCGACGTAGTCGAGCTGTTCGAGCAGAGCGCGCGCGATCTCTTCGGCGCGGCGCGCGACCGCGGGCGAGACGCCGGCAGGGGCGACGGTGTGATCGAGTATGTGCCGGGCGTGAGAGTTCTCGACGACGCCGTAGGACGCGACCGCGCCGTCTGAGCCGCGCGCGGCGACGACCGACAGCTCGCGCTCGAACGCGACGAACGCTTCGAGGATGCCCTCGCGCCCTCCGAGCGCGGCGAACGCTTCGTCCGCCTCGTCGGCGCATTTGATCGTCCGCTGACCCTTGCCGTCGTAGCCGAAGTCGGCGGTCTTCAGGACGGCGGGGTAGTTCAACTCGTCGAGCCCGGCGCGCAAGTCTTCGACCGACGCGACGCGGCGGAACGGCGTGACGGGGAAGCTGTGCTTCGAGAGAAAACTTTTTTCGCGGAGTCGGTGCTGCGTCGTGTGCAGGACTTCGCCGGACGGGCGCACGGGCGCGTCACGTCCGACGGCTTCGACCGCGGGGGCGGGCACGTTCTCGAACTCGAAGGTGACGGCGTCAACACTGCGCGCGAACTCGCGCACGGCGTCGAGGTCTTCGTAGGGCGCCGTCGTCTCCGCGTCCGCGACCTGACCCGTAGGCGTGTCGCGCTCGGGCGAGAAGGTGTGGACGCGGTAGCCCATCCGGCGCGCGGCGACGGCGAACATCCGACCGAGCTGACCGCTGCCGAGCACGCCGAGCGTCGCGCCCGGCAAGACCGGGAGTGATGAATGACGGGTGACGAGTGTTGAGTGGGATTGATTCATTGGGTCATCGGCTGATTGATTCGACGAAGAAATGAATCAATGGATCGATCGCTTCAGCCTTGCTCGCCGAGCGTCGCCGCGCGCACTTGTCGTTCCTGCTCGCGGCGGAAGTCGTGGAGGCGAGCGCGCAGTCGCGCGTCTTCGTTCGCGAGGATGGCGACGGCGAGGAGCGCGGCGTTGGTCGCGCCCGCCTGACCGATGGCGAGCGTGCCGACGGGGACGCCCGCCGGCATCTGCACGATGGAGAGCAGCGAGTCCAACCCTTTCAGCGCGCGGCTCTCGACCGGCACGCCGAGCACGGGCACGGTGGTCTGCGCCGCGATCATGCCGGGCAGGTGCGCCGCGCCCCCCGCCCCCGCGATGATCACCTTCAGACCCCGCGACTCCGCGGCGCCGGCGAACTCCGCCATCCAGGCGGGCGTGCGGTGCGCCGAGACGACGCGGCACTCGTGCGGAACGTCGAACTTAGTTAAGACCTCGTCGGCGTGGCGCATCGTCTCCCAGTCGGACTTGCTGCCCATGACGACGGCGACCAAAGGCAAGGATGAAGGATGAAGGATGAAGGATGAACTGGAACGGGCTTGCGACCGTTTCGGTTCATTTTTAGAAGGCTTCTTCGCGCCGGTTTTCATCCTTCATCCTTCATCCTTCATCCTTGGTCTTAAAGGTATCGCTCGCGCAGGATGTTGACGTGGTGCAGCTCGTGCCCGGCGAGGATGTAGGCGAGCCCGCGCACGGAGACCTCGTTGTCGTTCGCCGTGCCGCGCCGCGACCACGCCTCAGCGTCGAACGAGCGGAGGAGCGCGACGGTAGCGGCGCGCACGCGCTCGAACTCTTCGGCGATGCTTTGGAGCGTGCGCGCGTTGAAGTTGGCGGCGCGCACGTAGTCGTCCTGCTCGTAGCCGGGCAGCGGCGTCCGGTCGCCGCGCCCGAAGCGGAGCGCGCGGTGCGAGAAGACGCGCTCGCCGTCGATGACGTGTCCGACCAGCTCCTTGACGCTCCACTTGCCGGGCTCGTAGGAAGAGTCCGCGCGCTCTTCGGGCACGGAGCGAAGGAGCGCGAGCGTGTCTTCGAGCTGGCGCTCGAGCGTTGCGACGATGTCGCCCGCGGGGACGAGCGAGACGTACTTTTCGTAGTTGGGCGCGTACTCGTCCGAGCCGGGTCGCGCGGGGGCTGCGGCTGACATCTGTGCTGTCCTCCTTACTGAGGAGCAGCGAGGCTCGGTCGTCATTTCGCGGCGACCGAGCCTCACCGCCCGAGTTGCGTCATTCGGTGTTGAGGTTGACCTCTTTTTTGATCTCCTCGCTCGCGGCGCTCTGCGCGCCGGGAACCGGCGAGGCGAGGGTCTGGTTGTCGGCGAGCTTCTCGCCGGGGCTCAGCTCGACCTTCGGGTACTGCTCCGTGGTCGCGCCCACTTCACCTTGAGTCTCTTTGTCGTCGTCCATCATTCTCATCCCCCTTATGTTTGGAAATAATAGAAAAGTCTCTCGTCGCCGCCTTTGTCAGAACCGCCTGCGGTAGCGGGCGGTTCCGACCTTCGCCACCTTTGCAAGAAGGCTACTCACGCGCGTGGGAGTATCCCGGCGCGCCGTCGAAGTTGCAGAGGTTCTCGGTCTTGATGAAGTCGAAGCCGGACTCGGCGGCGCGCGCGAGGAGCCGCGCGATTTGCGCGTGCGTGACGGCAGAGCCCTCGCCCGCGTCGGCGACGAAGCGGCAGCGCCAGTGATCGGAGCAGAACGTCTCGGTGTGCCCGCCGGGGTAGACCTTCACGCCGCGGTTGCTGATCGAAGAGAGCTTGAGCCCGTCGCCGTTCAGCTTCTCCATCGCCGCGCCGAGCTGGTTCGCCGAACCCGCAGCCCAGTCGAGGTACACGTCGACGCCGACCGTCTCCTTGCGCTCCGCCTTCGTCTCGTGCGCAGCGCGCGTGGAAGTGTTCTTTTCCTGTGCGCCTCCCGATTTGTAGCTCACGGCTTTCAGCGTCTCCGGCTTCTGCCCGACGCGCGCGGCGACCGCCTCGGCGAACTCTCTGGTCCCGACCTTCTCTTTACTCACGCCTTCCTTGAAGATGTCGTAGGTGTGGACGCCGTCCTCCATCGTGCGCAGCCACGCGTTGTGCGCGCGCTCGGCGACGTCCGTCTGCCCCACGTGGACGAGCATCATCACCGCGCCGAGGAAGAGGCCGGAAGGGTTCGCGAGGTTCTGCCCCGCGCGGCGGGGGGCGCTGCCGTGGATCGCCTCGAACATGGCGATCGACTCGCCGATGTTGGCGGAGCCGGCGAGACCGACCGAGCCCGCGATCTGCGCCGCCACGTCCGAGAGCACGTCGCCGTAGAGGTTGGGCAGCACCACCACGTCGAACGCCCCGGGCGTGTCCGAGAGTTTCGCCGCGCCGATGTCAACGATCCAGTGCTCGTTCTCGATGTCCGTGTACTCCCGCGCGATCTCCTCGAAGACTTTGTGGAAGAGACCGTCCGTGATCTTCATGATGTTGTCTTTCGTGAAGCACGTGACCTTCTTCCGGTCGTTGCGGCGCGCGTACTCGAAGGCGTAGCGCACGATCTTCTCCGTGCCCGGTCGCGAGATGAGCTTCAGGCACTGCGTCACCTGGTCGGTCTGCCGGTACTCGATGCCGCCGTACACGTCCTCCTCGTTCTCCCTCACGATGACCACGTCCATCCCTGCGTGCTTCGTCGCGACGAACGGCGCGTAGGCGACGCACGGGCGGACGTTGGCGTAGAGACCGAAGGTTTTTCTGACCGTCACGTTCAGGCTCTTGTAGCCGCCGCCCTGCGGGGTGGTGATCGGGGCTTTCAAGAAAACTTTCGTGCGGCGCAGAGAGTCGAACGCGCCGGGCTCGATCCCGGCGGCGTTGCCGGCGAGGTAAACCTTCTCGCCGATCTCGATCTCCTCGATGTCCAGACGCGCTCCCGCCGCGCGCAGGATGTGGAGCGTCGCCTCCATGATCTCGGGCCCGATGCCGTCGCCGCGCGCGACGGTGATGGGGACGTTCTCTGCCATTGTTCAGAAACTCCCCCGTTGCCGGGAAGGTTCTCGGTAATTTTCCTCTCCCCCGTTCCTTCGCGCGATCCCCCGTCGCGTCCCGTGGAACGGGGCCAGTCGGGACGCGCGCCCTCGCGCCGCGCCTTCCCGCCGTCAGCGTCCGCCAGGTTCCGCGCGCAGGGTCTAAGGATGAATACAGAGTCTCGCTCGCAACTTTGGGGCTACGGTCTTGCCGTATTGTTGGTGGCTGCCGCCGCCGGGCTCACCGGGCTGCTCGTCCCGTTCAACGCCCGCATCATCTACTCGATCTTCTACGCCGCGGTCGTCGTGAGCACGCTCTACGGCGGGCGCCGCGCCGGTCTGCTCTCAATCGCCCTCTCGGCGCTCGTCGCCGCCTATGTCTTTTCCCCGCCCGCGTTCTCCTTCCGCATAGGCTGGGTCGGGCTTGTTCAGGTCTGCATCTTCCTCTCCGTCTCGCTCCTCATCTGGGCGCTGACGGAGAGCGGCAGGCGCTCGGAGGGCGAGCTGCGGCGGCGCGAGGCGGAGCTGACGGACTTCTTCGAGAACGCGACGGTCGGCCTGCACTGGGTCGGGGCCGACGGCAAGATCATCTGGGCGAACCGCGCCGAGCTGGAGCTGCTCGGCTACGCGCCCGAGGAGTACATCGGGCGTCACATCTCCGAGTTCCACGACGATCAGGAAACGATCGGCGACATCCTGCGCCGGCTCGCCGGGGGCGAGGAGCTGCACGGCTACGAGGCGCGGCTCAAGGCGAAGGACGGGTCCGTGCGCCACGTCGCCATCAACTCGAACGTCTACTGGAAGGACGGCGAGTTCGTCCACACGCGCTGCTTCACGCGCGACATCACGGAGCGCAAGCGCGAGGAGGAGCTGCGCTCGCTCCTCTCGGCGATCGTCGAATCCTCCGACGACGCCATCATCAGCTCCACCCTCGACGGCCGTGTCGCGAGCTGGAACGCGGGCGCGGAGAAGATGTTCGGCTACACCAGTGCCGAGGCCATCGGCCAAGACGTTTCGCTCCTCGCCCCGCCGGATCGGGCCGACGAGGCGAAGCGGCTCTTCGCCCGGTTCGGGGACGATCGCAGCGCCATCCGGTACGAGACCGTCCGCGTCAGGAAGGACGGCGGCCCTGTCGAAGTCGCCTTCACGCTCTCGCCCATCGTCGGCGCGGGCGGCGAGATGCTCGGCATCTCGGCGATAGGGCGCGACATCACGGAGCGGAGGCGAGCGGAGGAGGCGCTGCTCGAGCGCACGCGCCTCGCGGCGCTCGGCGCGGACGTGGGCGCGGCGCTCATCCAGAACGAGGCGCTGCCGCAGATGCTCCAGCGCTGCGCCGAAACTTTAGTCGAACACCTCGACGTTGCCTTCACGCGCATCTGGACGCTCGACGACGGCGCGGACGTGCTGGAGCTTCGGGCGAGCGCGGGGATGTACACGCACCTCGACGGCGCGCACAGCCGCGTCCGCGTCGGCGAGTTAAAGATCGGGCTCATCGCCGAGGAGCGGAAACCCCACCTGACCAACGACGTGCGGGACGACCCGCGCGTCAGCGACCACGAGTGGGCCGAGCGCGAGGGGATGGTCGCCTTCGCCGGCTACCCGCTCGTCGTCGAAGACCGCCTCGTCGGCGTGATGGCGATGTTCGCACGCCACCCGCTGACGGAAGCCTCGCTCCAGTCGATGGCGTCGGTGGCGAACGGCATCGCCCTCGGGATAGAACGCAAGCGCGCCGAGGAGGGCTTGCGCGAGCAGGCGGAGACCATCGAGACGGTCAACCGCGTCGGGCAGGTCGTCGCGGGCGAGTTGGAACTGCACAAGCTCGTGCAGACGGTGACGGACGCGGCGACCGAGTTGTCGGACGCGCACTTCGGCGCCTTCTTCTACAACGTGCTCGACGAGCGCGGCGCGTCCTACACGCTCTACACGCTCTCCGGCGTCCCCCGAGAGGCGTTCGCACACTTCCCGATGCCGCGCGCGACCGATCTCTTCGGTCCCACCTTCCGCGGCGAGGGCACGGTCTGCATCGACGACGTGAGGCGAGACCCGCGCTACGGCAAGAACTCGCCCTACTACGGGATGCCCGAAGGTCACCTGCCCGTCGTGAGCTACCTCGCCGTCCCCGTCGTCTCGCGCTCCGGCGAGGTGTTGGGCGGCCTCTTCTTCGGGCACCCGGAGCCGGGCGTCTTCGACGACCGCAAGGCGCGCATCGTCGAGGGGCTCGCCTCGCAGGCGGCGGTCGCGATGGACAACGCGCGGCTCTTCGAGGCGGTCAGCCGCGAGCGCGCCAACGCGAAGGCGAGCGAGGAGCAGTACCGCTTCCTCGCCGAGTCGATCCCGCAGATCGTCTGGACGGCGGACGCCGCGGGCAAGGCCGACTACTACAACCAGCGCTGGTACGACTACACGGGCCTGCCGCGCGGCGATGAGCACGCCGCCGGGTTGGGCTCGCGCGAGGTCGTGCACCCGGACGACGAGGCGGCGACGCGCGAGGCGTGGGTTCGCGCCCGAGAAGCGGGCGAGCCCTTCGAGGTCGAGTTGCGACTCAGGCGCGGCTCCGACGGCAGCTACCGCTGGCACCTCGCGCGCTCGCTCCCCCTGCGCGACGCGGAGGGGCGCGTCGTCAAGTGGTTCGGCACGAGCACGGACATCGACGACCGCCGCCGCGCCGAAGACGCGCAGCGCTTCCTCGCCGAGGCGAGCGAAGTTTTGGTGAGCTCGCTCGACTACGAGGCGACGCTCAAGCGGATCGCCGAGCTGGTCGTGCCACGCCTCGCCGACTGGTGCGCCGTGGACATGGTGACGGACGAGCGCACGCTCCGCCGCCTCGCGGTCGCGCACGAAGACCCTTCGAAGATCGAGCTGGCGTTGGAGGTCGAGCGGCGCTACCCGCAGACGCTCGCCGACCGCGAGGGCGTCGCGAAGGTCGTCCGCACGGGCAAGCCGGAGATGTACCCGAACATCCCCGACGAGCTGATGGCGCTCATCGCGCGCGACGCCGAGCACCTGAAAATCCTGCGCGAGCTGGGCTTGCGCTCCGCGATGATCGTGCCGCTCAACGTCCGCGGTCGCGCGCGCGGCGCGATCACGTTCGTCTCCGCCGAGTCGGGCCGCCACTACGCCGAGAGCGATCTCGCCTTCGCGCAAGACCTCGCGCGCCGCGCCGCGCTCGCCGTCGAGAACGCGCGCCTCTACCGCGAGGCGCGGGAGGTGAACCGCCTCAAGGACGAGTTCCTCGCCACGCTCTCGCACGAGCTGCGCACGCCGCTGACCGCCGTCCTCGGCTGGACGCGGCTGCTCGGCACGGGGCAGCTCGACGAGGCGACCGCCAAGCGCGCCCTCGAGACCATCGAGCGCAACGCGCTGTCGCAGGTGCAGCTCATCGACGACATCCTCGACGTCTCGCGCGTCATCCGCGGCAAGCTCCGCCTGAACGTGCGCTCGACCGATCTCGTCCCCGTCATCGAAGCGGCGGTCGATTCGGTGAGACCCGCGGCTGAGGCGAAGGGCATCCGCCTCCAGGTCATCCTCGACCAGCAGGCGGGTCTCATCTCGGGCGATCCGGATCGCTTGCAGCAGATCGTCTGGAACCTGCTCTCGAACGCGATCAAGTTCACGCCGAAGGAGGGCCGCGTGCAGGTCGTGCTCGCGCGCGTCAACTCGCACCTCGAAGTCACGATCAGCGACACGGGGCAGGGCATCCCCGAAGAGTTCCTGCCCTACGTCTTCGACCGCTTCCGCCAGGCGGACCCGACGCCGACGCGGGCGCACGGCGGTCTCGGCCTCGGCCTGGCGATCGTGCGCCACCTGATCGAGCCGCACGGCGGGAGCGTGAGGGCCGAGAGCGCTGGCGCGGGGCAGGGCTCGACGTTCCGCGTCTCGCTGCCGCTGCTCGCGACCACGCGGGCGGAGACGGCGCCGCCGGGCGAGACTGCCGGGGCTGCGCGCGAGCGCGTCAGCTCCTACTTCGCGGGGCTGGAGTGCCCGCCGGAGCTGGAAGGCGTGCGCGTGCTCTTAGTCGAGGACGACCCCGACTCGCGCGAGCTTCTGATCATGGTGCTCGAACACTGCCGCGCCGAAGTGGTCGCGGCGGCAGGCTCGGAGGAGGCGATGCGCGCGCTCGAAGGCTGGCGACCCGATGTCGTCATCTCCGACATCGAGATGCCCGGCGAGGACGGCTACACCTTCATCCGCCGCTTACGCGCGCTGCCCGCCGAGCGCGGCGGCGACACGCCCGCCGCGGCTCTCACGGCTTACGCGCGCGCAGAAGATCGCATGCGCGCTCTCGTCGCGGGCTTCCATCTCCACGTGCCCAAGCCGGTCGAGCCAGCCGAGCTGGTCACAGGCGGCAGACGGCGGCGAGCTCGGAGACGACGAGGTAGCGCGACCTCTCCAGCATCCGCTGCTCGCGGAAACTCAGGGGCTTCTGGTGGTTGAGGAAGGTCAGGTGCTTGAGGACTTCGGCGACGGCGAAGATGTCGCCGGTACGCATCCGGTCGGAGAACTCTTTGAAGCGATCCTTCCAGTCGCCCGGCGCGGTCGCGAAGTCGTCCGAGAGCGCCTTCAAGAGCATCTCACACTCGCCCGATGAGATGGGGGGGCGTAAGCCGACTTCGCCGGCGTTGGAGACGGGCACCAGCACGATCGAGTTGGTGGCGGCGAGACGGAGCGTGTAGAAGGGAAGGCTCGACGCCCCGATCTGCTTCTGCTCGATCTGTTCGATGATGCCGATCCCGTGGTTGGGGTAAACGACTTTCTGTCCGACCTTGAAACCCACCAGACACCTCCTAAGGGGGGGAACTAACAAACTAGCTTAGGCGCGGGGCGCGCACGGTCTTGTGCAGGTTGAACCCTGGGTTCGCTTGAGGACGCAGGCAGCGTCGGGGACTATCCTGATTCGTCACGAAAGTGTAACAAGGGGTCTCGCGAAGCGTCAAGGGAAAGACGGAATGGAAAGGCGGGGTGGTGAATACGGAATGCGGAATGATGAATTAAAAGCATTTGCCTTTCGTTCATCATTCATCGTTCATCATTCATCATTTTCTTGTCGCGGCAGCTCGACGGCGAAGACCGAGCGCGCGCCGGGTGTCTATCCCTGTTTCGTCAGACCCGACACCAGCGCCGCGAGGGCAGCAGGATCGACGGGCTTGGGTATGTGTGCCTGGTAGCCGGCGGCGACCGCGCGGGAGCGAACGTCTTCGCCGACGTATGCGGTCAGCGCGGCTGCCGGGGTGTCGCCGCCCTGCGCCGGCGAGAGAGCGCGCACCTTCTCGATGAGCGCGAAGCCGTCTTCGCGCGGGCGCGACCCGCGCGCCGCCGTGAGCTGTGTACTCTTCATCGCCGACAGGTTAACGCCTGGCCGACGTCACTACAACCTTATTATTTGTCGCAAAGCTTTTGCGTTCTTCGTCAAAGCGGGGCGCGAAAGGCTGAACGCTTCGAAGCGCGCTCTTAATCATTCCGCGCGCGCCGACCCGGACGGCTTCGCGTCAGCCGTCGCCCTCGTCCTTGTCGGATTTTTGCGGGGGATCGTAGGCGCGGCGGGCTTTGACGCTGACGAGGCTGTCCGCCTCGATGATGTAGGCGGTGAGCTCGTAGCCGTAGACGCAGCCGGTGTCGAGACCGAGGGCGCGCCTGCCGCGGCGCGGGACTTGGGAGGGCCAGTGACCGAAGAGGACTGTGTGCCTGCCGTCGTAGACCTCGTACCAGGGCGTGCCCTTGCGGCTCTCGCGCTTGCGCCCGAGCGTGCGCAGCTCCGTCAAGTCTTCTATCGACTGCTCGCTCAGCGCGACGCCGGGGCGCAAGCCGGCGTGCACGACGAGGTGCGAGCCGAGCTCGATCATCGGCGGGAGCGACGCGAGGTAAGCCTTGTAGCGCTCGCGATCCGTTTTCAGCTCCTTGCGCACGCGCTTCTGCGTCTTCTTGAGATCGTCGGTCTCGCCGAGCCAGTAGCGCAAGAGAGCCCGGTCGTGGTTGCCGATAACGGCGGAGAAGCGCGGGTCGGACGAGAAGAGGTCTAACACCTCGCGGTTCTTCTCGCCCTTCACGACGAGATCGCCGACCGCGACGACGCGGTCGTCCGAGCCGAGCGCGACCTTGTCGAGCAAGTCCCTCAGCTCGTCGTAGCAGCCGTGAATGTCGCCGACGACGATGGTGCGTCGCGCCATCTATATAGACTCCTGCCTCGCGTTAAATTTTTGTCGGGAAGTTGCGCCCGCGGTAATCATCAGCCACGGGACGCCGATCCTGCAAACTGTAATCGTGTTGCCTGGTCAGCCGAGCCGGAGGGCGAGGCGGAGGATGAGGAACGAGAGACCGGCGATGGTGGCGGCGATGGGGATCGTCAGCACCCACGCCCAGAGGATGCGGCCCGCGACGCCCCACTTGACGGCGGAGAGTCGCTTCGTCGCGCCCACGCCGACGATGGCTCCCGTGATCGTGTGCGTCGTCGAGACGGGCGTGCCGGTCAGCGTCACGTAGGCGAGCGTGAGAGCCGCGCCCGTCTCGGCGCAGAAGCCGCCGACGGGCTTCAGCTTCGTGATCTTCGTCCCCATCGTGTGGACGATGCGCCAGCCGCCTGAGAGCGTGCCGAGCGCGATGGCGGCGTGGGCGGCGAGCACGACCCAGAGCGGGATCGGCGGCAGCGCACCGTTCTCCCCGTAAGAGATGTAGCCCCCGGCGGCGAGCACCGCCGTCATGATGCCCATCGTCTTCTGCGCGTCGTTGCCGCCGTGACCAAGAGAGAAGCCGGCGGCTGAGAGGAGTTGACCTTTGCGGAACAGGCGGTCGACGTGGTGCGGCGTCCAGCGGCGGAAGACCCAGCTCACCGCCACCATCAGCCCCAGCCCGAGCAGCGCGCCGATGAGCGGCGAGAGGACGATGAACGTGATCGTGCGGAACAGGTACGCCGTGTTCAGCACCCCGCCCGCGCCCCCGTAGGCGACTAGACCGGCGCCGACGTAGCCGCCGATGAGCGCGTGCGAGCTGGAGGTCGGCAGCGCCAGGTACCACGTGATCAGGTTCCAGATGATCGCGCCGACGAGCGCCGCGAGCAGGACGTACAGGCGCAGCTCCGGCTCGATCTTCTCCATGTGCACGCTGTCCCCGATGGCTTTGGCGACTCGCGTGCCGTAGACGGCGAAGGCGATGAAGTTGAAGAACGCCGCCCACACGACGGCGACGCCGGGCGAGAGCACGCGCGTCGAGACGACCGTGGCGATGGAGTTCGCCGCGTCGTGGAAGCCGTTGATGTAGTCGAAGACGAGCGCGAGCGCGATGAGGCAGAGGACGAAGATGAAGCTGGCAGTCATGATGAGCCGTTAGCTGTTAGCTATTAGCTATTAGCTTTTTTTGCAGACGGTGGCTGAACGGTTCAAGCAGCACGGACACAGTTTGGCTAACAGCTAACAGCTAACCGCTCTCACGTGTGCTTGATGATCACGCTCTCGATGATGTTGGCGACGTTCTCGCCGCGGTCGATGGTGGCTTCGAGCTTCTCGTAAATCTCTTTCCACTTGAAGACGGTGAGCGGGTCGCTGCCGCTGCGGAACAGCTCGCCGATAGCGGTGTGGTAGATGTCGTCGCCCTCGTTCTCCAGGCGGTGCAGCTCGACTAAGCGCGCAGTGATGTTGACGGGCTTCGAGAGCGTCTTGACGATCTCGTGGAGCTGGACGCTCATCCCCTGGATGACTTTGGCGAAGTTGCGCGCGTGCTGCGTCATGCCCCGCACGTCGTACATGACGACGGCGCGCGCCGCCTCGTCGATGAGATCGACCACGTCGTCCAGGGCGCCGGAGAGCAGGTAGATGTCCTCGCGGTCGAAGGGCGTGATGAAGGTCTTGTTGAGCGAGGTCGAGACGGTGTGCGTCAGGTTGTCGCAGGCGTGCTCGATGGACTTGATCTGCTGGACGTAGGAGCCGAGATCGTTGTCGTCCTTGCCCAACATCTCGACGAGCAGGTTCGCCGCGTCGTGGATGTACGACGTCATCTGCGAGAAGTAGGAGAAGTACTGATCCTCGCGCGGGAGCAGACTGAAACGCCCCATCTAAACATCACCCGCCCTTCCTCAAGCTGAATGAGAACCCGCAATATAGTCGAACGCGGAGCCGAATGCAAAACGGGGCCGCGCCGAGCGGCTTCATCCCGCCCCCGCGTCCGGACTGATCTTCACCACCGTGCCCATCAGCCACCAGAGGAGGAGCGCGACCTCCGCGTCGCCGAAGTTGTAGTTGACGAGCGAGCTGGCGAGGAAGCCCGCGAGCGCTCCCGTTGCGCCGAGCAGCAGCCCGTGCGTCGGCGCGTCGGTCGTCTCGCGGAAAAATTTTTCGGCGCGCGAGAGCGTGAGCCAGAAGGCGATGATGAGCCAGAGCCAGAGCAGAAGCGCGGGGACGCCGCGGTCGAAGGCGAGCTGGAGCGGCGTCGAGTGCGCGTGGAGCATGTCGGAGCCGGGGAAGCCCCACTCGTTCCAGTGCAGGTGTACGGCGTCCATGCCGTGACCGAAGACGGGGTGGAGGGGCACGCGCGCGAGCGCGACGCTGGCGACCTCGCGGCGCAGTCGCGCCGAAGGGTCTTGCAGCTCCAGCGCGCCCGCGTCGCGCGTGCGCCAGACGACGAGCGCGCCGAGCGAGAGCGCGGCGACGAGCACGACCGCGATCAGGAGTCGCGCCCGCCGGCTCGCCCCCGTGGCGCGCCACGCCGTGACGAGCGCGCCGCCGGCGAGCGCGAGCGTGGTCGTGCGCATCGCCGTGAGCGCGACGCCGCAGGCGAGCAGCACGAAGGCGCAGGCGAACAGGAGCGTGCGGCGGCGCGGCGCGCGCCGGACGAAGTGCGCGAGCGCGAAGCCGAGCGCGAGCAGCGCGGCGAGCTGCACGGTCTCGGCGAAGGTCTCGTAGTGGCGCGTCCAGCCCGAGGCGCGGAAGCGATGCGATGCGCGCGTGCCGCGCAAGCCCGAAGGCGAGGCGCGCGACTTCCACTCTTCGGTGACGATTGCGCCCGCGCGCTCGACGTGCTCGCCGCGCGCGATGATGCTGAAGGCGGGGCGCGACCCTGCGGGCGCGCGGCGGATCGCCTCGTCGATCTCGAGCGCGAAGGCGTGCGCGAGTCGCGCGGCGCGCGAGTCGGAATCGCTCGGCTCCCGCGCCCGGTCAGGCGGGGTCGATCGCGTCTCGTCGGTGGAGTTTTGTCGGGTCAAAAATGGTCTCGCGCGCGCCGGGGCGGGGTTCTGCGAAAGAGGCTCGAAGCCTCCCGCGGAAGGCTGCTTACAGCTTCAAAATGAAGTAGTTGACACCCGTCCGCGCCGGGTGTTAGTGTGGAAATTGCCCGCCCTGTTGAGTGCGGTCGTGCAGGGGCGAGAAGTCAGTTCCAACAACGCCAGCCGAGCCACACGCGCTCACGGGCAAACCCTCCAACCCAAAAGTTCCGACGCCGTCCAAGCCCCGCGCCCGAGCAGGCGGGGAACGCCAATTTCCTGATGGGATTCGACAAAGCTAAAGCCCTCAGCGCCGCGGAGAAGTTTCTCTCGCAGGGGAAGATTCCCGCCGCCATCCAGGAGTATCGCAAGATCGTCGAGCGCGACCCACTCGACTTCACCGCGCTCAACACGCTCGGCGATCTCTACGTGCGCACCAATCAGCCGGGGCAGGCGCTCAGCTACTTCGTCCGCGTCGCCGACCATTATCGCGAACAGGGCTTCGCACTCAAAGCCATCGCGATGTACAAAAAGATTTCCCGGTTCAGCCCCGAAGAGCCGGGCGTCGCGCTCAACCTCGCCCGACTCTACGAGCAGCAGGGTCTCTACGTCGAGGCGCGCGCGCAGTATCTCCAACTCGCCGACTCCGCCGGTCGCGCCGGTAACGCCGTGGACGGGCTCGAAGCCCTGCGCCGCGTCGCCGACATCGATCCCAAGAACGTGGACATCCGCCTGCGCCTCGCCGAGGGCTACACGCGCGAGGGGCTGGGGCACGACGCGGCGGAAGCCTACGTCGAGGCGGGCGAGCTGATGCTCGCCGCGGGCAGATCGCAGGACGCGCTCAACGCTTACAAGCACGCGCACAGCCTCCGCCCCGAGAGCCACGCCGTCTTGCAAGGGCTCGTCGCCGCGAGCTTCGCCGTCGGCGCGGCTGCGGAGGCGGCACTCGTGCTCGAAGATTCGATCGCGAACGCGCCGGGCGATCTCGAACTGCGCGCGATGCTGGCGCGCACCTACGTCGAGGCTGAGGACGCGCCCGCCGCCGAGCGCGCGACCGACTCCCTCGTCGCCGCCGAGGCGACCAACTTCACCGTCTGGTTCGACGTGGCGCGGCTCTACCTCAGGCAGTCTGCGGCGGCGGACGCCGTCCGCGTCCTCTCCCGCGCCGTCGAGCCCGCGCTCGTCGCCAAGCTCGAAGCCTCGGTGCTCGAAATATTGGACGGCGCGCTCGCGTGCGATCCCGATCAGATCGAGGCGCTCAAACTGCTGACGCGCATCCACACCTGGCGGCGCGACGACGAGCAGTTGCGCGTCGCCGCCGAGCGGCTCGCCGACGCCGCGCACAGGGCTGATCAGCCGGGCGAAGAGCGGCGCGCGCTCGAACAGCTCGTCCGCCTCGTCCCCTTCGATCAAAGCTACCACGAGCGCCTGTCGCAGCTCGGCGGCTCGCCGGAGGCTGCGAGCGCGGAGCCGCAGGCAGAATTCCCGGCGCCCGCCGAAGCCGCGACGCGCGACCACCAGGCGGACGACGCGCGCCAAGCCGCCGAGTCGTCTTTCGGGAGCGTGACTTTCGACAACCTGGCGGAGGTCAACGCCGCGCACGATTCCCCCGGCGCAAACTTTTCCGACTCCGCCCACTCTTCTTCGCGCAGCGTGACGGACGAGCTCGCTTCAAGCGTCGCCGAGTTCGAATGGAACACGGTCGCGCCGGTCGAGGATTCGTCGCGCGAGCGCGGCGCGACGCCCGACGCGGGCACTTCGTTCGCTGACCTGAACGCCGAGACGCGGCGAGAGGGCGCGGACGACTCGCCGCGCACGTTCGACTTCGCCTTCGAGCGCAACGGCTTCGACGTGCCGCAAGGGACTACCGCCGCCGCCGATCCTTTCGCGCAAGACGTCGCCGCCGACCGGGAAGGCGCGGGCGGGACGGACGACCGCGTCCAGGCGCTGCTGTCGCGCGAGCTCGAGAGCGTCGATTTCTACCTCGAACAGGGCTACACGGACATCGCGCGCGACACGCTCGACATCCTCGAACGACAGTACGGCAAGACGCCCGACACGGACGCGCGCCGCGAGCGACTGCAGAACGCCGCCGAGACCGCCGCGCAAGCCGCGGGCGCCGCCGCGGAGCAGCCGCAAGTCGCCGCCGACGGGGCGGCGCAGAGCTTCGACGACATCAGCGCGTTCGAGCTGCCCGCCGAGAGTCATCCAGCGGACGCGGGCGGCGAGTCGGTCGAGTTCAGCATCGACGAGCAGGCGTTCGTCGTCGACGAGCCGGCGCACGAAGCGCACGCGTCCGCCGCGGCTGAGGCGGCGCCTGTCGAGTCCGCGCAGAGCGGCGCGCGAGCCGAGGGCGCGAGCATGGCGTCCATCTTCGGCGAGTTCCTCGACGCGACCGAAGACGCGCCCGCCTCGCGCGACGAAGACTTCGAGACGCACTACAACCTCGGCGTCGCCTACAAGGAGATGGGCCTGTGGGACGAGGCGGTCGAGCAGTTCCAGAAGGGGGTCGATCTCTGCGCCCCTTCCGACGGCACGACGCGCTACCTCGAATGCTGCAACATGCTCGGTCACTCGCTGCTGGAGAAGGGCATCCCGCGCGCCGCCGCCCTCTGGTTCAAGAAGGCGCTCGCGCTGCCGCGCCTCTCCGAGGACGAGAGTCAGGCGCTGCGCTACGACCTCGGCGCGGCTTACGAACAGGCGGGCGACATCGACCGCGCCATCGACACCTTCTCCGAAGTTTACGGCGTGGACGTCTCCTACCGCGGCGTCGCCGGGCGGCTGCGCGAGCTGCAGGAGCGAAAGCCCGTGACGAGCGGCAGGTGAAAAAGCCGTGACGGGTGACAGGTGACAAGTGACAGGTAAATACTCGGAGCCGCGCCTCGCACGCTTGCGACGCGCGGCTCTAAAGTTTTAGACTCCGGCTCGTCACCCGTAGTTTTAGGTTCTGACTTGTCACCCGTCACCGTTTACGGTTCACGATAATGTCCGCCAAGCTCACCGTCATCTTCTACATCGTGCTGTGCCTCGAAGCGGGCATCGTCCTCACGTTTCTGCCGTGGACGAACCCTTTCGGCTTGAGCGACTGGGGCGACAACTTCTTCCTCGTCTACGCGGCGCAGAAGACCGGCTCGCACGCGCTCCAGCACGCCGTCGCCTCCGGGTGGGTGCGCGGCGCGGTGACGGGCTTGGGGCTGCTCAACCTCTGCATGGCTTTCTGGGAGCTGTTTCACTTCCGACAGACCGTCCAAATGCTCGGCGGGCGAGCCGCGCACGCAGTAGACCCGGCGACCGCGCGAGATGCCACTCGACCTGCCAGCAGCGGCGGCGGCGAGCTACCTCGTTAGCCCCGGCGCGACGACGCCGGAGACGACGCGCGAGAGCGGCGAGTTTCATCGACTGCTCGCGCTCGTCGGCGCCGCCACGGACGCGCGAATCGATCTCGTCCAACTCCGTGAAAAACTTTTACGACCGCGCGTGCTCTACGAACTCGCGGCGCGCTGCGCGGAAGTGACGCGCGGCACGGGGACGCGCCTCCTCGTCAACGACCGCGCCGACATCGCGCGCGCCGCCGGCGCCGACGGCGTCCACCTCGCGGCGCGCTCGCTCGACGCGTCGGTCGTGCGCCGCGCCTTCGGCCCGGACTTTCTGATCGGCGTCTCGGCGCACGCGCTCGCAGAGGCGCGGGCGGCGCGCGCCGGCGGCGCGGACTTCGCCGTCTTCGGTCCCGTCTTCGACACGCCGTCGAAGCGCGCGCTCGGCTCCCCCCTCGGCGTCGAAGCACTGCGCGAAGTCGCACACAAACTTTCGCCGTTCCCCGTCTTCGCCATCGGCGGCGTCACGCGCGGGAACGCGCCGCAAGTTATACGCGCGGGCGCGCGCGGCGTCGCGGCGATCCGGCTCTTCAGTGATGCGGATAGTTTGCGTGAGGCGGTAGAAGAGATCGGGAGCGTGCCGTTCACCGCGCTTGAGTGAGATCAATGCTTAAACTCACCGCCGCAGGCGCAGAGGACGAATTAAACGATGAAGTATGAACGATGAACGATGAAGTAAGACCAAATTGTTTTTACTTCATCGTTCATCGTTCATACTTCATCGTTCCTCCCTGCGGTGAATCCTTCTCTCGGAAGGCGCTCGTGAATCAATGATGACGAACGATCAGCGAAACACGCCGCCCGTCGTGCTGACCATCGCCGGACTCGATCCGTCGGGCGGGGCGGGCGTCGTCGCGGACGTGAAGACGTTCACGGCGTTCGGCTGCTTCGCGTGCGCCGCGATCACGTCGCTCACTTTCCAGAACACGGCGGGCGTCTACGGCGCGTCGCACCAGTCGGCTGAAGTCCTGCGCGCGCAGGTCATGCCGGTCGTCGAAGACTTCCGCGTCGCCGCGCTGAAGACGGGGATGCTCCCCACGCGCGAGGTCATCATGGAGGTGGCGCGGCTCGTGCGCGAGACCCCTCTGCGCGCCGCGCCGTTCGTGCTCGATCCGGTCGTGCGCTCGACCTCCGGCTACGATCTCATCGACGACGACGCGCTCGCCGCGCTCAAGCGCGAGCTGCTGCCGCTCTCTCTGGTCGCGACGCCGAACGTGCCCGAGGCGGAGCGGATCACCGGGTTGAAGATCGAAGACGAAGAGGGGATGCGGCGCGCCGCAATCGCGATGCGCGGGATGGGAGCGCGCGCCGTGCTCGTCAAGGGCGGGCACCTCGCGGGCGACGCGCTCGACGTGTTAGACGACGAGGGTCGCGTCGAAGTTTTCCGCGCGCCGCGCATCGCATCAACCTCGACGCACGGGACGGGCTGCACTTTGGCTGCCGCGATTGTCGCGTGCCTCGCGCGCGGCGTGAGCCTCGCGGAGTCGGTCTCGGCGGCGAAGCGGTACGTGACGGCGTCGATCGCGAAAGCGCCGCGCCTCGGTCACGGGTACGGTCCCGTCAGCCACGACATCCGCGTAGAGTTCACGCCGGGCGGCGTGAAGATCGACGGCGCGTGAGCCGGCGGCGGATGAGAGTGATGCTGATCGGGGTGGCGGGTTGAAGTCGAAGCGGCGCGCTCTCGGTTACGCCACCTGATCGCGGCGGCAGGCGCGAGCGCGAGCGCGCCGGCGCGGCTCGCGGATCACGCGACCTGCATGACGCGCGCGGGGTCGAGGAAGAGCCCGGTGTGGAGAGCCTCGCGCAGCAGCGACTCGGTCGCCTCCGCGTCCTGCGGGCGAGAGAAGATGTAGCCCTGACCGTACTCGCAGTCCAGATCGCGCAGTCGCGCCAGCTGCTCTTCCGTCTCGACGCCCTCGGCGACCACGTCCTTGCCCATGTTGCGCGCGAGCAGGATGATCGTGCGGACGATCTCGGAGTTCTCGCGATCCTCGTCGCCGTGCGGGCTGATGAACGAGCGGTCGATCTTCAAAGTGTGGATGGGGAAGCGCTGCAGGTAGGAGAGCGAGGAGTAGCCCGTGCCGAAGTCGTCGATGGCTAGCTCCAGGCCGAGCGCGCGCAGATCGCCCATCAGCGAGACGATCGCCTTCGCGTTGTCCATCACGACCGACTCGGTGAGCTCCAGCTGGAGGCAGCGCGGGTCGAACTCCGTCTCGCGCAGGACGCGCGTGATGCGGTCGAGCAGATCGGCTTGCGCGAACTGGCGGCCCGACAGGTTGACGCTCAGCTTGAGGTCGCGGTGGTGCGGCGAGAGCGCGTGCCACTCCCGCATCTGGCGGCACGCGGCTTCCAGGACCCACATCCCCAGCGGCACGATCAAGCCCGTCTCCTCGGCGAGCGGGATGAACTCCGAGGGCGGCACGAGCCCGCGCTCGGGGTGCGTCCAACGCACCAGCGCCTCGAAGCCGGTGATGCGCCCCGTCGAGAGCGCGACGATGGGCTGGTAGTAGAGGCAGAACTCCTTGCGCTCGATGGCGCGGCGCAGGTCGTTCTCCAGCTTGAGCAGCGCGCAGACGCGCGCGTGCATCACCTGATCGAAGACCTCGTAGCGCGCCGCGCCCTCCGCCTTCGCGCGGTACATCACGGTGTCGGCGTCGCGGAGCACGTCCTCCTCGTTCGTGTAGCCGGTGGTCGAGAGCGCGATGCCGATGGAGGCGGTGGTGAAGACCTCGTACCCGCCGATCTGCAGGGGCTCGGCGAGCTGCTCCTGCACGCGCTCGGCGACGCGCAGCGCGTCCTCAGGCGAGTCGAGGTTGTTGAGGAGGATGGCGAACTCGTCGCCGCCGAGGCGCGCGACCGTGTCGCCCGCCCGCAAGCCGTGCTCGAGGCGGCGCGCGATGGAGACCAGCAGCTCGTCGCCGACCGGGTGGCCGAGGCTGTCGTTGATGACCTTGAAGCGGTCGAGGTCGAGGAAGAGGACGGCGAAGAGCGCGGCGGGCGTGCGCTTCGACGAGGCGATGGCGAGCTTGAGGTGATCGGTGAAGAGGGCGCGGTTCGGCAGCCCCGTCAGCGAGTCGTGGAAGGCGATGTGGATCAGCTTCGCCTCGGCGCGCTTCCGCTCCGTGATGTCGCGCGCCACCCAGATGACGGCGTCGTCGATCATCGGCGAGACCGTGCCGGCGAACCAGTGCTCGGAGCCGCCCACGTCGAGGCGGTACTCGAAGTTGATGGTGTCGCGCGCTTCGAGGGCGCGGTGGACGTAGTCGAGGAACTCGTCGGCCTGCTCGCGCGGCAGCACCTCGTGTAGCGTCCTGCCGAGCATCTCGGCGGGCGGCTGGTAGAGGAGCGCGGGGTTGGTCGGCGCGATCTTCAGGTAGCGACCCTCGCGGTCGAGCACGAGGATGACGTCGGTCATCGCGGCGAAGAGCGCGCGCAGCTCAGCCTCGGAGGCTTCGAGAGAGCGCTGCGACTGCCGGCGCTCGGTGATGTCGCGCGCGATGCCCTGCACGCCGACGGGCGCGCCGTCGCGGTAGATGAGGCGCGTGCTGATCTCCAGGGGCACGCGCCGCCCGTCCTTGGCGAAAATCTCCAGCTCGTAACAGGTCGACTCCTCGCCCACCTGCTTGTGCCCGAGCATCTTGCGCGCGAGCGAGACGTACTCGGGGACGACGACCTGCGCGAGGTTGATGCGGCACGCCTCCTCGCGCGTGTAGCCGGTGACGCGCTCGCCCGTCTTGTTGAGGCTCGTGAAGTTGCCGGAGAGATCGTGCGTGTAGACCACGTCGTTGGCGTTCTCGAACAGCTCGCGGTACCGCTCCTCGCTGCCGCGCAGCGCCTCCTCGGCGCGCTTGCGCTCGATGGCGATGGCGATCTGGCTGCCGACCGAGGCGAGGAACTCTGTGTCGTGCGCGGAGTAGGCTTGCGGGTCGCGGTAGTGCTGCACGACGAGCACGCCGATGGTCGCGCTCGGGGTCTTCAGGGGCACGCCGAGCCAGACCGCCGGCGGCGTGCCGACCATCTCGACCTCGCCCCGCTCGGCGAGCGCGCGGAAGACGTCCTCGGTCATCAGCGCGGGGCGGCTCGTGCGGAAGACGTAAGCCGTGCGCCCCCTGCCGATCTGCTGGGGGGGCGGACAGGTGTCGAATTCGTCGACGAAGAACTGCATGTTGAGCATCCCCGACTCGCGGTCGATGAGCGCGACGAAGCAGTTCTCGGCGTAGAGGATTTTCCCGAGCGAGCGGTGGACCAGGGCGAGCAGCTCTTCGAGGTTCGAGGTGGCGTTGACGCCCTGGATGATCTCGGAGAGCACCTGCCGCTCCGCCTCCAGCCGCTTGCGCGCGGTCACGTCGCGCGCGATACCCTGAATGCCGCAGGGCTTGCCGTCGCCCGCGCGGATGAGCTGCGTGCTGACTTCGAGGTTGAGGCGCGCGCCCGCGCGCGAGACGATCTCGGTCTCGTAGCAGGTGGTCGTCTCCTCGCCGCGCAGCTCCTTCTCCAGCATCCCGCGCACGCGCTCGACGAACTCCGGCGCCGTGATCTGGCGGAAGTTCATCCGCCTGATCTCGTCGCACGAGTAGCCGGTCAGCGCCTCGCCGGCGCTGTTCATCGACGTGTAGTTGCCTTCGAGGTCGGTCGTGTAAATGATGTCGTTGGCGTCGGCGAAGAGGCGGCGGTAGCGCTCCTCCGACTCCTGCAAGGCGATCTCGGCGAGCTTGTGCTCGGTGATGTCCTCGACCGCGCCCTCGTAGTAGAGGAGCGCGCCCGTCGAGTCGCGCACGGCGTAGAAGCTCTCCCTGGTCCAGATGACGGAGCCGTCGCGGCGGCGCGCCTGGCACTCGAAGCCCTGTACCGCGCCGCCCGACTCGAACGTCTCCTTGAGGCGCGCGCGCACCGACGGATCGACGTAGTAGTCCTGATCGATGCTGTGGAAGCTCTCGATCATCTCTTCGGGCGAGTCGTAGCCGAGCATCCGCGCGAAGGCGGTGTTGACGTTGAGGAAGCGGCCTTCGGGGGTCGACTGGTAGATGCCGTGCAGCGAGTTGTCGAAGATGCTGCGGTACTGAGCCTCGGCGTGGCGCAGCGCCTCGAGCGCGCTGCGGGTGGCGGAGAGGCTTTCGGCGTCGGCCGCGCAGGACGGGCGGGAGTGCTGGGGGGCGCTCGATCCCGCGAGCTGTTCCTGGTCGAGTCTCATTCGAGGGTTCTTCCTTCTGCGGCGCGTGAGCGTGGGCGAAAGCGGTCGGTTCCACGGGCGCGCAATCATCGCGTCGCGGCGGCGGGCAGTCTTTCGCGCGGGGAAGACCCTTCCGGAGCGACGCCGGCTGGCGCTGACTGCGACTATGAACTGAGTAGTAGAACCGACTCGGCTTACGAGGATTTGAGGAGAAGCGGGGCTGGTAAACCAACAGCCACCTTTAATTTAACCGATGTCGGCAGGATTTGGCAACTGTTTCCGGGCGGGGGCTGCCACCGGATTACGCCCGCCGGGCGGCGTCGCGCCCCGCGAAAAAATCTGTCCCGGGTGATCCGCGCGCCCGACTTTTCCCGCGTTAGCGGGCAGGAGAGATTCGGGAGCGGCGATTCCTCGAACCTAAAAACCCGCCGCACGAATCGGCTGACCTCGCCCGAATACGACTCAGAGGAGACGCGAAGCCATGACGCTCGTTTACGCCACCGGACAGCCCCGCTTCTTAGAGTTTGCCGCCGCGCGCAGCCGCCGACAGGTGCCCGCGGGGGCGACCGCCCTCGCCGTCATCGAAGCCGGGCGCACGGAAGACCTCATCGACGATCCGACCTTCGAGCAGATGACCGGCGTGGAGTATTACGAGCTGCGTGAGTTGATCAGCGACGCGCGGCGCGGCGAGTAAGACGCGCCCCCGGACGTGAAGGGCGGCGGCACGACCGCCGCCCCGCCCCGGACGCCGCGCGAAGCCGGCTAACCCGGTCGCGCCTTCGCCCTTCCGCCCCCGACCTCACCCCTGCTCTTCGATAGTCACTTTCTCCATCACGACATCCTGGAGCGGCTTATCGCCCGGCGCGGTCGCGGTCGTGGCGATGGCGTCGACGACCTCCTGACCCTCGATGACCTGCCCGAACTTCGAGTAGTTCGGCGGCAGCGGGTAGTCGGCGTGCATGATGAAGAACTGCGAGCCGTTCGTGTTCGGACCCGCGTTCGCCATCGCGACCGTGCCCTTCTTGTACGCGCCCGCGTAGAGCGGCGAGGAGCGGTTGATCTCGTCCGCGAAGCGACCGCCCGAGGCTGACTCGCCGCCTCTACCCGTGCCCGTCGGATCGCCGCCCTGGATCATGAAGCCCTTGATGACGCGGTGGAAGATGACGCCGTCGTAGTAGCCGCGCTCGGCGAGCTTGATGAAGTTCTCCGTCGTTTTAGGCGCGTCTTGTTCAAGAAGCTCGAAGCGGACGGTGCCCTTGTTCGTCTTGATGTTCGCGATGCGGTTTGCCATTTCGATTCCTCGTTTCGTCGATTATGTCTCCGCCTCACCTCGTCAGGCGGTTGTATTTCCTCAGAACATCCCGCAGCCGGTCGTGCGGGAGCGCGTGAACCTTGTTGCCGCCGATGCCCGTCATCGTCTCCGCCGCGACCATCGCGTTGACGATCGCCTCCTCGGTCGCCTCGGCGGTCGCGCGGAAGAGCGGGTTGATCCTCTCGTTGGGCAGCATCGCCAACTGTGCGACTTCCGAAGTCTTCGACGCCTCCGGGTTGGCGGTGGAGAAGGCGATGAAAATGTCGCCGGAGGTGTTCTCGCCGCGCCCGCCCATCACCCCGACGGCGAGCGACACGCGCTTCGCGAGGCGCTTCAACTGGTGCGGGAGCAGCGGGGCGTCCGTCGCGACGACGACGATGATCGAGCCCTGCCCGTCGTCGGGCTTGCCGCGCTCCGGCAGGAGGTCTGTGATCTCCTTGCCGATGGGGACCCCTGCGACGCGCAGCAGATCGCGCCTGCCGTAGTTCGCCTGCACGAGCACGCCGACCGTGTAGCCGCCGTCCTCTCGCGCGAGCACGCGCGAGGACGTGCCCGTGCCGCCCTTGAAGCCGTGCGCGAGCATGCCCGTCCCGCCGCCGGCGTTCCCCTCGGCGACAGGCCCCGACCTCGCGCCGTCGAGCGCCTGGAAGACGTGCTCCTTGCGGACGTGGAAGCCGTTGATGTCGTTCAGAAAGCCGTCCCATGTTTCGGCGACTACGGGGAGGCTGAAGTCGCCCGAATAGCCCTCGCCCGCCCCGCGCCGCGCGTTCCACTCGATCACGGCGTCGCGCACGACGCCGACGCTGTGCGTGTTCGTGATCATGATCGGCGTCCCCAGACTCCCGGACTCTTCGAGCCAGGTCGTGCCGGTCATCTCGCCGTTACCGTTCAAGGTGTGCCACGCGGCGAAGACGCGCCCGCGAAAATTTTTGCCCTGCGGGAGTATGGCCGTCACGCCCGTCCTGACGGGTCCGCGCCCGACCACGAGCTTGCCTTCGCCCGCGACGAGCGTGGCATAACCCACTTCGACGCCCTTCACGTCCGTGATGGCGTTGAGGGCGCCCGGCACGCCATCGAACGGGACGCCGAGGTCGCGCGCGCGCGGCTTGCCCTGCGCGAAGACGTGCGGCGCGAGGAGGCACAAACCGAGCGCCGCCGGAAGCGCGCGCTTCAAGGCGAGAGCGAGAAATCCTTGCATCCGACGACTCCTCGAACCCGACGAATCTTTTCGTCTCGGCTCAGCAAATCGATCATGCGCCCGGCACGGGCAACGGACGGCTGACGGCGGGCGACGCGACGACGCGCACGCCCTCCAACTCGTGGAGCGCGGGCTCCGCGTTGCTGACGACGACGCGCGTGCCCGCGTACTCTAACATCTCGCGGTCGTTGTGGTTGTCGCCGACAGCCATCACGTCTTCGCGCGGGAGGTTCAACTCGTCGGCGACCGCGGCGAGCCCCGTGCCCTTCGACACTTCGGGGTGGATCACGTCGATGAGCCCGAAGTCGATGCGCGGGTAGACGGTCGTCATCAGCTTCACGCTCGCGCCCAGCTCGCGCGCGAAGACTTCGGCTAGACGCTCGGTCTTGCTCTGCGTGCCGGAGAAGGTGATGTGGACGGGCGCGTGATCAAGATAATCTTCGAGCGACGCGACCTGTCGGACGGAGCGCGCGGCTTCCTCGCCGTGGATGCGCCGCGACCACTCGATGTACTCGGCGAGCGGGCGGTCGTCCGCGTCGATGTGATCGTAGACGAGGACGCCCGCCCCTTCGGGATCGTCCGAGACGAGCGCGTCCGCGTCGTGCGCGCGGGCGACGCGCAGTGTCTCGCGCGCGGCGTCTAAGGGCAGCAGGACGGCGGCGACGGTTTCGAGCGTGCGCGCGTGCTTGGTGAGCGCGCCGTTGTGCGCGACGAGGGGCACGTCCAAGCCGAGTTCGAGCGCGACGGGGCGCGCGTCGCGGAAGCGCCGCCCCGTGACGAGCGCGACCTCGACGCCGCGCCCGCGCGCGTCGAGAATCGCGCGGCGGTTGCGCTCCGAGACGTGCCCGCGCGAGTCGAGCAGCGTCCCGTCGAGGTCGAGTGCGATCAGTCGAATCATAAAAGCGGTGACGGGTGACAGGTGACAAGTTAAAACAAAAAACTCTCGCCCGCCACCCGCCACGCCCTCTCCTATCACCGACACGATCCACCCATTACGGCTCTACCTGTCATCTGCCACCTGTCACGGCTTTACCTGTCACGGCTTTCGCCCCTGCCGGATGTTTGCTCCACCTGACAGCGGTTTCGCGGCGGGCGTATCATGTCGGGCGTAAACCCGAGACGAAAAGTTTTTCATCAAACCCGGAAAGGACGCCGCTTTCGATGAACGTCACACACTTGGAATGCGCCGCGTGCGGTCTGAGGCACGAGGCACGGCGGTTGCAAAACCTTTGTGGAGAGTGCGGCAAGCCGCTGCTGGTTCGCTACGATCTGAAGCGCGCCGCCGAGACGCTGAAGAAGGAAAGTTTATGCGAGAGGGTTTCGAGCCTGTGGCGGTACCGGGAAGTCTTACCGGTCGAGCGCGAAGAAAATGTCGTCTCGCTCGGCGAAGGCTGGACGCCGCTGCTTCGTGCCGCGCGGCTCGGCGGGCAACTGGGGATGGGCGATCTTTTCATCAAGGACGAGTCCTTGAACCCCACGCAGAGCTTCAAGGCGCGCGGCATGACGGCGGCAGTCTCGATGGCGAAAGAGCTGGGCGCACGTAAGCTCGCCGTGCCCTCGGCGGGTAACGCCGCGGGCGCGCTCGCCGCATACGCCGCGCGCGCCGGGTTGGAGGCGCACATCTTCATGCCGAAAGACACGCCGCGGGCGAACGTCGTCGAGTGCGAGCAGACGGGCGCGCACGTCACGCTGATGGACGGGTTGATTACGGACTGCGGCGCAGAGGTCGGAAGGCGCAAAGAGGCGGAAGGGTGGTTCGACGTTTCGACTCTCAAAGAGCCGTACCGCGTCGAGGGCAAGAAGACGATGGGCTACGAGCTGGCGGAGCAGTTCGACTGGACTCTGCCCGACGTGATCCTCTACCCGACGGGCGGCGGCACGGGGCTCATCGGGATGTGGAAGGCTTTCGACGAGATGGAAGAGATGGGATGGATCGACGGGAAGCGCCCGCGCATGGTCACGGTGCAGGCTTCGGGTTGCGCGCCCATCGTCCGCGCGTTTGAGGAGGGTAAGCGGTTCGCCGACGAGTTCCCGAACGCCGCGACGACCGCGTCGGGTCTGCGCGTGCCGCGCGCCATCGGGGATTTTCTGATCCTCGACGCGCTGCGCGCTTCCAAGGGTACGGCGGTCGCCGTCACGGACGAAGAGCTGATCGCGGCGACGCGAGAGATCGGCGCGGCGGAAGGCTTGTTCGTCGCGCCCGAGGGCGCGGCGTGCCTGCCCGCGCTGCGAAAGCTGCTCGACGCGGGCGAAGTTAAAAGGGACGAGCGCGTCGTGATCTTCAACACGGGCGCGGGCGTGAAGTACCTGGAGAGTTATTCGTGATCGAAAGACCGAATTGGAGGCCAAGCTGGGAAGCCACCCGCGTGGCGTTGGTAATATCTTTACCACTCGCCGCCTTAGCTTCATTCTTTTGTCTACTGGGAAGTGGGGATTTGCCAGCGCAAGGTGAGGCTTTTGAGATGGGGGAATCCATCTACTACTTTTTCGGATTCCCGCTGATGCGCATCGCTGACATCTTTCGACCACGCGGGCAGATGCACTTAGGCGGTCTCTTGTCGTCACTGCCACTGCTGAATTTTTATTCTTCGCCCAGTGGATGATCTGGACTCAGTCAGTCGCGCTAGCCGGCAAAGCGATCGACTGGCTGTGCTGGCGGGATGAAAACAAGAAGAGGTTTTTAGATTGGGAGAAAGTTTGATGAAGCGTCGAATGCCTACGATGTTGCTGGTTTTACAGGCATCAGTCGTGCTGCTGGTGCTAATGCTCGCGGCTTACGTCGTCGCCCACGGGCAGGTCGCGCAGTCGCCCGCGGGGCAGGGCGCGGCGAAGTCGGAGAGCGCGAAGGTCGAGACGGCGAAGAATGATGCGTCGAGCCCGGCGTTCGACCGCGCGCGGTTCGAGCGCCTGCGCGCCGAGGGGTCGGAGGCGTTGATGGACCTCGACTACGAGACGGCGACGGCGCGCTTTCGTGAGATGGCGACCGCGTTCCCGGATCATCCGGGCGGGACGCAGTACCTCGCCGCCGCGCTGTGGCTGAAGACGCTGAACAACTCGCGCCGGTTGCAGTCGGGTCTCTACAACTCCGACTCGTTCTACGAGGGCGAGGAGGACAAGGACGATCCCAAAAACGTCGGCGAGTTTCGCGAGCTGACGCGCAAGGCGAAGCTGCTGGCGGAGGCGCGTCTGAAGAAGAACCCGGACGACGTTGAAGCCCTGTACTTCCTCGGCGCGACGCAGGGGCTGAAGGCTGCTTACGAGGGCGCGGTCGAGCGCCGCTTCATGGGCGCGCTGAGGGACGGCAACGACTCGGTCGATCTCCACCAGAAGGTGCTCAAGCTCGATCCGAGCTACCGCGACGCGGAGCTGACCATCGGGATGTACCAGTACATCCTCGGCGATCTGCCGTGGCTGGTGCGGCAGATGGCGAAGGTCGGCGGCTTCAGCGGCTCGAAGAAGAAGGGCATCGCCACCCTCGAGCGCGTCACGCGCGAAGGGAACTGGGCGAAGGACGACGCGCGCGTGATGCTCATCCCGCTCTACAAGCGCGAGCGCCGGTTCGCAGACGCCGCCGTCGTCACTCGCGAGCTGGCGGCGAAGTACCCGCGCAACTACATCTTCAAACTCGAAGCGGCGGACGCGCTCGTCTCGCAGGCGGCGACTTTACGCACGAAGAACCCGGCGGAGGCGGCGAAGATCGAGCAGGAGGCTTTCGCCACGTTCGAGTCGCTTCTTAACGAGAAGGCTTCGCGCGGGGCGGTCGCGCGTCAGATCGACCAGATTCACTTCCAGTACGCCGAGGCGCTCTACACGGCGGGGCAGTTGGAGCGCGCGGCGAAGGAGTTCGTCGCGGCTGCTTCGACGCCGAACGCCGAGACGGCGCTCGCGACGATGGCGCACCTGCGGGCGGCGCAGTCGTTAGACCTCGCGGGCAAGCGCGCCGACGCCGTCGCGCAGTACAAAGCCGTGCTCGCGCGCCCCGACGTTTACAAGGCGCACGAGGCGGCGCAGCAGGGCTTGAAGGAGCCGTACCGCAAGCGCGAGTCGGCGGCGAAAGACGAAAGCGGCGGGGCGG
>JAIVJC010000012.1:56389-71083 GCA_020200235.1 Acidobacteriota bacterium
ACGCGAAGGAGATGCGCGGCGGCGTCAAAAAATACATCGGTCGGCGCACGCCCGACAAAATCCCCTCGTCCTACATGGACGAGTTGGATTACCAGGAGCCGCTGCCGTTCGAGTTTTTGATCTACGCCGCGCCCGACACCGTGTGGCGCGCCGACATGCAGCGCTTCCGCGAGCGATTCCGCGCCGCGCCCGCGACGCGCGACTTCTTCGCCTTCCTCAAAGCCACCGACGGGCTGCTCCACTGCCGCGGACCCGAAAGGCTCAAGATCGCGCTCGCGTCGCTCGACAAAATTCTGCGCGAGATTCAGGACTGGTGCGGCGACGAGACCGAGATCGTGCTCTTCTCCGATCACGGCATGAACCTTCAGGAGAACCGCCGCATTCATCTTCAGACGCACCTGCGCCGGGAAGGCTTCGAGATCAAAGATAATTTCCGCGCGCGCGGGCGCCAGACGGTCGCCGCGCCCGGCTTCGGTCTCTGCGGCTACGCGGCGGTCTACTGCTCCGACGAGACAGACCCCGCGCTGGTCTCCGCCGCGCTCGCCACACTCGAAGGCGTTGACTTCAGCGTCTACCGCGACGGTGCGGACGCGGTCGTCGTCAAGGGCTCGAAGGGCGCGGCGCGCATCCTGCGCGAGGAGAACGGCGCTGGAGTGCGCTTCGCCTACGAACAGTTGAGCGGCGATCCGCTCGAACTCTCCTCCATCAAAAGCGTGCTCGGCGGTGAGGGCGAACTGGACGCGCGGGGTCTCGCCTCCGACTCCGCCTGGTTCGAGCGCACCGCCGGGCACACCTACCCGGACGCGCTCGCCAACCTCTACAACTCGCTCCACAGCCCGCGCGTGCGCCACACGGCGGACGTGCTCGTCTCCTGCCACGACGGCTACTACTACGGCGCGTCGGTCTTCAGCCGGATGATGCGGCTGCTCGCCACGCACGGCAACGCCCTGCGCTCAAGCTCCCACGCCTTCCTGATGAGCACGCACCGCGCCTTCCCCCCTTACGTCCGCGCGGACGAGGCGCAGCCGTTCCTGCGCGGTTGAGCTTGGTGCTCTCCTCCCATATGCGAAGACCGATATTGCGTCTGGGCATAACGGTATTAGCCTCTCAACTTTTGCTCCCGGTAGTCTTGGCGCAATCTGCGCCAACTTCGGAGCAGGTTAAGCGGCGTCGTGCGGAGGCGGCCGCCGATCTGTTCATCGAGAGATTCCACGAGACGTTGGATTTCGGCGTTACGTTTGACAAGTTCGCTGTAACTGTTCAGGTGGCAGACCTCTAGATTAGCTTCCCTTACTTCTTCCTACAGATGCTCATTTCGTTTTAGCAGGCCAAAAGCCGTGACAGGCTCTGGCATCGGAGGGCGGGCATGATGATTGTATCTCGTAGAGGTGATGGATCGTCGCCGCGACCACCTCGACTCCCTGCTCGGAGATAGCTCTGATCTCCGACTTCCTTAACACGGCGCTCCTGGACTCCATCTGTGATGTCTAAGTGGAAAGGGCCGAACTCGTAAAAATGTTGGCAGGCTTGTTTATGGTCTCTTTAATGAAGAGATAAGACCATGCCAGCCGACTCCTCAGCGTGTAAGCTTCGGGGCCGCCATCTCTTCTTAACGCCGGCATCGTAATTCGTCATACCATGTAAAACTCCCATGCGATCCTGTCCGGGTCTTTGAATGCCACGTAGCGTTTGCCGAGCGTCTCGTCGAGTTTGACACCCGTATTCTCGACGCCGGCCTCTGACAGCGCGGCGGCGACCCGCTCCAGTTCGGCCTCGTCCGCACAGGCCAGCGCGATATGATCCAGCCCGACTCTGAAGGGGTCGAACCGGTCGCCCTGTGACGTTTCGGCTTCAGGGCCGCGCACGCCGAAGGGGGTGCTACCTGCGAGGAAGAGGAAAATATTCGCCCCCTCTAAGATTACGGGGAAGCCGAGCGTCTCCGCGTAGAAGCGCTTCGAGCGTTCGAGGTCTGTGGAACGAAGCGCAATGTGGTGCACGCCGTCGGTCTTGATGCCGATTTTCATTAGTGGCTCCTTTTCTGATGCTTAGAATTGTCTGACTTCACCGCGAATTGTAGTCGAAGAATGACAGGCGAGTCCTCAAGAATCGCTCAATTAATTCTCAAAGAGTTCTTAAAAACCGGAGAATCTTCTTTCAATTCATGAGGCGAGGCCAACGCGTTGCAGTAACTCTCGGAATCTAGGGTCTGAGCGGAGAGTCTCATAGAGTGGTTCAACCTTGAGGAAAACCCACGGGCCGGAACGTTCCTCACAACCCTTTTGCAGCCATGCGAGGGCTTCGTCTTTCTCGCCGAGTCCCGCATAGACGATTGCCATATCCATCGGCGAGGCGTGGCCTTTCTCCAATAGTTCTTTCACACAACGAAGCGTAGTCTGCGGCTCGGTCAGCCGTAACGTGCGGCGCGCCGCAAAATTGAGGTTGAACCGGCGCGTTTTGTGTCTATAATTGGCGCTCACCGCGCCCACGGGTTCGCCCGTTAGATCATCTGCATCGAACAATGGAAAGTCCGCGCTTCGCCGAATGCTTCGTCATCCTGCCCGCCGCGTTCTGTTTCGCATGGCAAGATACGTCGGCGCCGTCTCTCTTCTCGCCACGCTCGCTCTCAGCCCGCGCTCGCTGCACATTGGTGATACCGCCCTCGCCCAACGTCTCGCCGCGCGCGCGTACAACGTCGCGGACGGCTTAGGGCATGCGACAGTCACCTCCATTTACCAAGACGAGAAGGGTTATTTGTGGTTCGGCACGTACGAGGGCGTGAGCCGTTACGATGGCTACGGGTTCACGGATTACAGCGTGGCCGCAGGGCTTTCGCACCAACTCGTGCTGCGCGTCTTCGGCGACGGTCGGGGCGGCGTCTGGGTCAACACTTATGATGGACGTGTGGCGCGCCTCAGCGATCCCGCAACGGGCGAGGGGCGCAGGTTCGATGTCTTCGAGATGCGAAACGCGAGAGGGGCGAATGCAGCGCGCTTTGACCGTGAAGGGCGCCTATGGTGTGTGACCGCCGCGGGCGTTAATCGCGCGACGACCATCGAGCCGGAAGGGAACTCGTTTCAGTTTGAGCTTGTGGCCCCTAGCAGCGACCCGGCGCGACTGGGAAGCGATTACTCGGTGCTCGATCAAAGCGATCGTTTGTGGTTCGGCATGGCGCACGATCTGGTGGAGATCGCGCCTGATGGGCGCACCAATAGATACGGCCTGGGCGAAGGCGTCGCGCGCGCGCAGGTGCACGGCATCGCGGCGTCCGCCACGGGGCGCGTCTTCGTCGCCAATAGCCAAGCGGTTTACGAATTCGCTCCGGCTGAAGCTGAAGGCGAGCGCAGGCAGGGGCGTCGTCTCCCGTTCGAGTTGACGGCGGGAGCGGAGATTCACGCCATCACGCTTGACCACGACGACCGGCTATGGATTGGCACGACGCGCGAACTCCTAAGTTTTCACGACGGCGAGCGTGCGACGCACCGCATAGACGGGCTGTCCAGCCCTATCGAAACTTTGTTCGTCGACCGTGAAAACATCCTGTGGGTCGGCACAGCTTCCAACGGGGCCTTCAAGTTGACGGGGGCGGGTATCGTCAGCTACACCGTCGCCGAAGGGTTGCCGCAGGCGGACGTGAGCAGAATCATCGAGGGCGCGGACGGGCGCATCTACGCCGTCACGAGCGAAAACGGAATCGCTGAGATCGTCGGTGACCGCGCCGTGGTGGTCGAAGGTTCCCGCCTTCCTCCGTTCGATAGAATCGGCCAGCGAATCCTGCGCGACCGCAGGGGTGATTTCCGGGCGATGACGAACGACGCGGTGCTCCGCTTTGGCGGCCCCGCGTTACGCTTCCCGCCAGCCCAGTCCTTCCCTCGCCTCCAATCTAGGGAGCGTCAATACCGCGAGAACGCTCCACTCCTCTTTGAAGATTCGCAAAGCCGCCTGTGGAGCAGTCAGGGCGAGAGCCTCGTGCGCTTCGACCCGCACAATGAAAATGCGCCCGCCCCACGTATCTTGATCTCCGCGCGTGAGCTTCACGGCGTGATGCAGATGGCCGAAGACCGCGCTGGCGGGCTGTGGCTTTCAAGTCACGGTGGTTTGGGAAGAATGACGGGCGGCAGCTTCACTCTGTTCCGCGAGACCGAGGGCTTACCCGAAACATTGGGGCGCTCTCTCTACCTTGATAGTCGCGGCTGGCTCTGGATCGGCCTGCGCTACGGCGGGGTCTCCGTGACGCATGACCCGGCTGCTCCCGAGCCGCGCTTTACCAACTACTCGACGCGCAACGGGCTTGTGAGCAACACCGTCTCATCAATCACCGAAGACCATGAGGGGCGCATGTATTTTGCCACTCCTAGGGGACTTGGTGAGTTAGAGCCCGCTACTGGGCGTTTCCGCCACTTCACGACCGCCAGCGGTTTAGCGAACGACCGCCTGCGCTACTGCATGACCGACAGCCGGGGGCGCATCTGGGTGGCGACGACGACTGGCGTCTCGCGTCTTGACGCCCGCGCGCGGGAGACTTCCGGTTACGCGCCGCCCATCTACTTCACCCACATACAGATTGCGGGCGAGGATGTGGCTCTGCCGGAGACGGGCGCGAACGAAGCGCCAGAGATGCACCTGTCTGCGTCGCAAGATCATCTGAGCGTCGAATTTGTCGGGCTGAGTTACAGAGGTGGGGTGCGTTATCAATACCGGCTCGAAGGCACTGGCGGGGAGCAAAGCGCGGGCGACGAGTGGAGCGCGCCACTTTCCGGGCGCACGTTCAACTTTCTGCGCCTCGCACCGGGAGTATATCGCCTCGCGGTGCGCGCCGTGACGCCCGACGGTGCGACGAGCGACCGCCCAGCCACCTTCGCCTTCCGCATCTCACCACCTTTTTACCTGCAAACGTGGTTCATCGCGCTGGCAGCATTGGCGCTCACCGCCCTCGCCTTCACGCTTTATCGTTTTCGCTTGCGGCAGCTACGGCGTGAGTTCACTCTCGTCCTGAGCGAGCGCGCACGCATGGGGCGTGAGCTTCATGACACGCTAGCGCAAGGTCTGACGGGCATCTCCATCCAGTTGGAATCTGCGCGCGCCACGCTTACAAACGCCCCGACGGACGCCGCGCGGCATCTTGAGCGAGCGCGCGAGATGGCGCTCGCGAGCCTCGCCGAAGCGCGCCGCGCCGTGGGTGCCCTCCGCTCGCTAACGCTCGAAGGGAGATCGCTCGCCGACGCCCTCACGGCACTCGCGGCGCAGATGAGAGGGCCAATCGCAGTTCGCTCCGAGACCATCGGCGAGCCTCGCCCGCTCGGCACGGAGGTCGAAGACAACCTCTTCCACATCGCGCAGGAGGCAGTGACAAACGCGCTCAAGCACGCCGGCGCACGCGAGATCGTAGTTCGGCTGGAATACGAACTAGAATTAGCGCGCCTATCGGTGGAGGATGACGGGCGTGGATTCGATCTGAAGGAGAACGGACGAAACGGGTTCGGGTTGGTAGGGATGAGAGAGAGAGCGGAGGGCATCGGCGGCGCGCTAAGAGTCGAAAGACAGGCCGCGGGCGGCGGGACGCGCATTGTAGTGGAAGTGAAAAGGGGAAACTAAACGCGGGGACGCGGAGAGGAAACGACGGAGGCGCGCGCCCGTTCTTCTACGTGTTTCCATGTCTCAAGATTCTTATGACGATTGAAATTCTCATCGCCGACGATCACGTCATCGTGCGCGAAGGTATTGCCGCGATCATCAGCCGCCAGCCCGATATGACAGTCGTTGCTGAAGCCGGCACGGGTCAGCAGGCCGTCGAGCTTTACCGCCACCACCACCCGCACGTGGTCTTGATGGATTTGCGTATGCCCGTGATGAACGGCGTCGAAGCGACGGCTGCCATCTGCCGCGCCGACCCGACGGCGCGAATCATCCTTCTGACTACCTACGACGGCGACGAAGACATATACCGCGCGCTCGAAGCCGGGGCACGCGCCTACCTCTTGAAAGACATGCGCGGCGAAGAACTCGTCGAGGCCATCCGCGCCGTGCGAGGCGGCGCGCGTCGCCTCGCGACGCAGGCCGCGACCCGCCTGGCCGAACGCGCGGCGACGACCGAGTTAACGTCGCGCGAGTTGGGGGTCTTGGAGTTACTCGTCGCAGGCAAAAGCAACAAAGAGATCGCCTTCGCTTTCAACATCACTGAAGGCGCGGTCAAGGGCTACGTGAATAT
Organism: Acidobacteriota bacterium; assembly: GCA_020200235.1. Lineage (GTDB taxonomy): Bacteria > Acidobacteriota > Blastocatellia > Pyrinomonadales > Pyrinomonadaceae > JAIVGV01. The sequence goes on from JAIVJC010000012.1 coordinate 62,595, forward strand.
CATCTTCCAGAAGCTCCACGTCCGCGACCGCACTGAAGCTACGACCACCGCCATCCGACGCGGCCTCGTCCATTTGTAAGATTCTCAAAACCGAAAAAGGGCGAAACACGTAGACGCCGCAGTCCCGAAGAGGCTCGTCTCTTCTACGCAGCTGCGTGTTCAGAGCAGCTTCGATCTGGGTGTGCGGGCAGCGCCGTGCGCGGCCTCGCCTGCTTGAGCGCCGCTGGGCGCGAAGAGTCCCCTCCAGTCAAACCGAATTCGCTGTAGTTTTGCCCGGCGGCCTTAAATCCCCTATCGAAAGTTAGGTCTCCAGACCAACCAAAGTTGGATGACGCGGCTTCGCGTCCGCGCTATCTTCGCCGCCTCAGTTTGCAGGCGAAGCGCGCGGAGGCGACATGGTACTAAACGAGGCGGCGGTCGCGGGCGGACAGGACAATGAAGTTCTGCTGTTGATATTCGCTTGGTGCGCGCGGTGCGGGCGGCAGGAGCGAGTGCTGACGGTGCGCCAAGCCGCTGCCCTGTGCGCCGTCAGCCCGCGCACTATCCACCGCTGGGCCGCCGACGGAAAAATCCACGCCGTCCGCATGTCCGAGGGCGCGCTGCTTGTTTGTTACCGGTCGCTGATCTGTTGAATCGGCGGTCGCCGCCGAAGCGATTTTGCCGCTCAAGCTGTGGCGTCGTCCCAAATCGTACCGAAACAGACGAGAAGTGCCGAGATCACCATCGAGTTCAATCAGGTGGTGGTCATCAAGAAGCCAGAAGGGCTGATCGTTATATGGTGTCCCGCGTGCGGAGAGCAGACCAACATGATTACGACCGAAATCGCCGCCGTGCTGTCAAACGTTGATACGCGCGCGATCTATCGGCGAATCGAAACCGGCACGATTCACTTCACTGAGACGCCCAAAGGCATTGCGCTCGTGTGCCTCAACTCTTTACTGAAATAAGCCCAAAAGGAGAACACTTCAAATGAATACCCCCAACTCTCAGCGGCAGCCCCTTCGTCGGAGAAACCAACGGACATTGCCCCTCCGTCAGATGGTTACATTTATCTTGTGTCTGACCCTCCTTTTGGGGGTTACGGTTCCGATTAAAACCGCAGCTATTTATCCGCCGCCGCCCGCGCCGCAGTCAGCCACGCCCGCCGAAGTCAACCGGATCGAGCAGGCCGCCACGCCGCACGCTTTTGCGTTCATTTCGCTCTCGAACAATCCGGGCGCAGCCAATCTTAATCTGAACGGGCAGATTCTTCTTGGTGAGCAAAGCGACAGCCTCAACCCCGCGCGTGATCGTCTGGTCATCGCGCTGGGTTCAAGCCTTACGGTCTTGGAGCCGGGCGCGCTACGCCCGTCGGGACAGAGTAACCGCGTCTGGACGTACCAGAATCCGAGCCATCCGCGCGTCCGCAAAGTCATCCTGCAACGACATAGCGATCAATCGTGGCAGTTCGAGATCAGCAGCCGTGCGTCCATGCCTGAGAATCAAAGATTCTACCTGCGGATCGGCAATGACTGGGGCGGAATCAACCTCAGTACGGGAGAGATGCTGCTGCAAATGCAGCCCTCGCTCAACTATGCCTTTCAATCTCAGGCGATGATCGGCAACGCCGGCGGGACAGTCCAGACGACGGATGCCTCAGGCGTCGTCATCAGCTTGAGCATCCCGCCCGGCGCGCTCTCGGAAGCGACGCTCATTACGGTCACTCCGCTTGAGAGTTCTCCTCTGGTCGCGCCGTCGGGCGCGCTGCATCCGGGCGTGAAGTTCGAGCCGGAAGGATTGCAGTTCGCCAGACCGGCGACGCTGACGCTCGATTTCAGCGCGACTGCCCGGCAGATCACGAACAAAGATTTTATCTACCTGATGACTTCGCCGATGACGATGGTGCCGCTCTACGGCAGGGCGAATCCCGCGACTAAGACGCTGACGGCGCTGGTGCATCACTTCAGCGCGTTGCAGCCGGGAGCGGGCGACCCCGCGCTCTCCGATCTCGCTGCATGGGTTAATGATATTCTTTCTTCGGGGCAGAACCTGACGCTCGCAGAGATTCAATCGGTGATCGCGGCGGCGAATACGTTATTGCAACAAGGCTGCCAGCAGAACTGCATTGACACTGGACTGATGGCGCAGCGAGTCGGTGAATCCATTAAAGCGATTGTCACAGCCGAATGCCCGGACGCCACGACCAACCCTACCGACGCCGCGTTCAACCGGCTGGGCCAGTTGGAGGCTCTGTCTCAACAGGTCGGAGTCTCCGTCCCAGAGATTCGCACCTGCATGGAACAAGTCTTACGCGGGCTGATTGAAAAGGCCGCGCTCGCCGGGGTCGCGAACCCTTCGGATACCACCTTGCAGCGCGTAATAGATTTGTGGGGCAGAGCCGAGCAATCGAGCTTCCCCGATCTGGTCACGCTGGCCCGGCAGAAGACCGAGGACGTATTCCGCGCGCTGATAGACCGCGACGGGGCGACCGCCGCGGCAGACCCTTCGGACGCGAACCTGCGTCGCCTGTTAGACCTCAAGGCGAGGGCGCAACAGCTAGGCTTCTCCGACCGCGAGCGTCAGGCTCTGGTCAAGGTGGCGGCGGGCGTGCGTGTGATGATTTCGCGGGCGTCGGCGCAGTGCGCCACAAACGAGGCGGCTGCGCGGAGAGAGTTTCTGCGGGCGCAGACGTGGCACGCCGCCGTCTCGCTCGACCCCACCGTTGACCCGACGTTATCACGAGCCATCCAGGATGCGATTGACAACTGCGGCGGCTCAGAGATGAGGACGTTGGTCTGGGGGAACTATGCCACTGAAGCGGCTGTCCTACACTACGCCACAACGCATTCCGAACAGCGTACTTTGGAATGCTATAATAATTTCGGCGACAAGCTTCCGCAGAATGCGCCGCCCCCGGTCTTCCTACGTAACCAGCGCTGTAACAGCTATGTGGAGAATAGGCTTACTGAGCCGAGCCGGAACGTTCTCGCGTGGGATGTTTCATACTCGACCGCGCCAGATACTTATATCACAGACTTCACGATGGTTACGCTGACGTTCAATCGGGCCGGCACACTGAAGCTGGAGGCCAACCCCGACTGGTTGACTGACATCGGCGATAACGGAGCAAATTATCACCTCCTTTTGGTGAGAGTGTGGCGGCCGTCATCGGTGTTGTCGTCTCCCAACGTGAGCGGATTGGTGATGTTTTATCCATTTCCAAATAACCCCATTCCCGGTGAGCACCCCTTACACGGAAGTGTGACGGGCCCCACTACGACTCATAACATCTCCGGCCCCGGCACCGTGGATTTTATGATGTATACTGGGGGTGCGAATCCTGTTAGTAGGAGGCCTGCTTTTGGTTCTTCCGCCAGCGGACGACTCCTGACCGTTACCTTCACGCCGCAGTCGCAGCCGTAGCAGATAGATCAAGTCTCGACACCACGCGCCGCAGTCAGTGATTTTCCCCGACTGCGGCGCGTGGTGCTGAGTCGCCTGCCGGAAACATTCAAGCTCATCACGGAGAAGGAAGGTGAAAGCCGTACTACCAAACACTCTTCCCCAATGATTCGCGCTTGTGACTTACTTGCGGGCGCGAGCGAAAGATACGGCATAATAAAATTGAATCACCAGAGCGCGAGGAAAGACCCGATCTGATGGAATAGAAGCCCTGGGATTGACTGAAGGATTGGATGAGCAGGTTGATGACGAGACCGCTGCTAAATTTTACAAGGTCAGCATGAACTTCATTTACTTAATGAATATTTACGCGGCGAGCATTAAGATGGGGGCGGCGAGCCAGATACTCCGTCTTTGCCAAAAGACATGATCGGGGTCATTAACGGTTCAAAGCAACTCAAGCATATTTTCTCGAACAGCGTTGAGGATTTTCCGAATGCCGCTAACTTGAGCGAGCTGCAAAAGTATATGGCGGATTTAAAGCGGATGTCAGCGTTATACAGGAAACGTCTGCCCCGAAATGTTCTTACATCGCGGGCGTATAAGAAGAATGTCAAAGTACTTGAGAAAGAAAGAGGTCATCAGTTCGAAATTAACAGGGGTGATAATTTCTTTGGCGTCGGAGAGAATGTGGAAGTTTATGGGGTATGTCGTGATCTATTCTGCTTCAGGCTCGTTGAAGAAAAGGGTAAGCTCAGAGTTTTAGGATTTATCCTTGGCGATTAAGGAATGATTTCACCCAACCCTCTGAATGCGCCGGCCGTCGAGACCTTGAACCTGGTCCGCCGCTTCGGCGACTACGCGGCGGTCGATCGCGTCGATCTCAGGGTCGAGCGCGGGCAGTTCTTCGGGTTCCTGGGCCCGAACGGGGCGGGGAAGTCGACGACGATCAAGGTGCTGACGGGCTTGCTCGCGCCCACGTCGGGCGAGGCGCGCGTGCTCGGCTTCGACATCGCGCGAGAGACCCTGGAAGTTAAAAAGCGGATCGGCGTCGTGCCGGAAGACTTGAACCTGTTCGAGCGGCTGACGGGCGCGGAGATGCTCAACTTCACGGGGCGGATGTACGGGCTGCGGCGCGAGGAGACGGCGGAGCGCGCGGCGGAGCTGCTCGATCTGATGGAGCTGGGCGAAGACCCGAAGAAGCTCGTCGTCGAATACTCGCACGGGATGAAGAAGAAGCTGTCGCTGGCGTGCGCGCTCATTCACAAGCCCGAAGTCCTGTTCCTCGACGAGCCGTTCGAGGGCGTGGACGCGGTCGCCTCGCGCACGCTCAAAGATTTGCTGCTGCGCCTGACGGGGCGCGGCTTGACGGTCTTCCTCACGTCGCACGTCCTGGAGATCGTCGAGCGCCTCTGCACGCACATCGCGATCATCGCCGAGGGGCGGCTCGTCACGTCGGGCGCGCTCGGGGAGTTGCGGCGCGGCATCGCGGTCGGTGGCGACGGCGAGCGGGAGTCCGCGCCGCTCTCGCTCGAAGACTACTTCATCCGCGTCGTCGGCGGCGGGGCGCACGCGCCGGACGCCGACGCGCTGGCGTGGCTCGGCTAAGGGAAACCGCCTCGCGGAAACTGAAGGGCGGTCGCGACTCGAAGGCGGGCGCGGGCGGCGTCGAGGTCTGCGCCTCGACGTTGACGGCGAAGCGGTAGTTGCCCTCGGCCTCGACGCCGAGCCTGAACTCGACGTTGATGCTCGCGCCCGGGGCGAGCGGCGACGCGAGCGTGATCGACCCGGCGCGCACACCCGTATTCAGCCCGCCGCTCGTCACCGTCACGCGCGGCATCTGTTCGAGCGTCAGCGCCTTGAGGTTGACCGCGCCGTTCGTGCCCGTCACCGTCACGTCGGAAGACGAGAGCACGCGCAGGTCTGCCTCCGCCACGTCGCGGTTGCCGAGCGTGCTCAGGTTGACGATGCGGAAGCGCAGGCGCACGACGGGGGCGCCCGCCTGGTTCGTCCACTTGCGGCGGATCGAGAGCGTGCCGAGCGAGCCGCCGGTGACCGGCGTCGTGTCGCGCACGCGCGCGCAGGCGCTCGCGGGATCGGTACTCGTGGTGACGCAGCCCGGATCGACGTAGGAGGCTTTGATCTGCGAGTTGCGCGTCGGGGGGCTGTAGAGGTTCTCCGGGGCGGGCGCGCCGATGACGGGCTGCACCGCGCCGAGGGGCGCGCCGCTCGTCGAGACGAGTTGGAAGTCGGCGGCGTTATCGTTCGTGTCCTGCGGCAGACCCGCCGCGAGCTTGCGCACCCAACTGAACTCGCTGGTGTTCGCGGTGTACTGCGCTTCGGTCGCGGCGAGCGGGGCGAGCGGGGCGCCCTCGCGGTAGAGCGGGTCGACGGGAGTCGTCGCGTTGTCGAAGCCGACGGCGTCGATGCGCGTCGAGAGGTTGGGGCTCCCGATGCTGCTGAAGAGGGCGATGCCGGAGTCGTCGGCGATGTCGCCGGAGAAGAAGTCCTCGCCGGGGGCGTAGAGAAAGAGCGTGTTGTAGCCCGTGCCCGCGACGAGGAAGTGCGCGCGCGGCGGGATGACCGTGCCGCGCGGGATGATGTAGCTCTGGTGGTTCGCCGCCTCGAGCAGCCAGCCCGAAGAGCCGTCCGGGGTGTTGACGACGATCGTCGAGTTCGTGTTGTTGTAGAGCTCGACGAACTCGTCGGTGAAGACGCTGTACGCGGGTTGCCCCTTGGCGGCGGGGACGCCCGTGCCGTGGAAGCGGAACTCCGTGATGAGCACGTCGCCCGCGGCGGGCGGGGGCGTGCGGACGAAGTTGATCGTCTGGCTGCCGGCGAACTGCGCCAGCGGGTAAGCGCCGAAGGAGCGGCTGCCGGGGTAGAAGTAGCGCCCCGCCTGCGACGCCGCGACCGAGTAGTTGGAGCCGGTCAGGTCGGGGAACTTATAGCGACCGTCCATGCCGGTCGTGAATTGCGCGCTCGCGTCGCCGGAGAGCGTGACGGTGATGCCGCTCAGGGGGTTGCCGTCCGGGTCCGTGACGCGACCGGCGATGAAGCGCGACGGGTTGCCCGTCCCCGTGAAGGTGAGCGCGAGCCCGCTGCGCAAGCCGCCCGCCGCCAAGCCGCAAGCCGAGCTGAGCGCCGTGTACTGCCCGTCCGTCGCCTGCTGCGCGCCGACAGCCGGCACCGTGATGCCGCCGCCGGGGGCGCTAGCCCCGCTGCCGCCGATGTTGCCGTAGACGATGTCGAAGCGCTGCTGGTTCTCGTAGAGCCGCACCTCGAAGTTGAGCGTCCCCGCGGGCAAAAATTCGTAGGAGGCGCGCCACTCGATGTTGAAGACGCGGCTGCCGGGCAAGCCCGTCACCGAGGTGAAGACGCCCTCGCCCGCGCCGTTCATCTGGAGGTCGTTCCAGTGCGGCAGGATCGCGTAGTTGAACTGCGGGAGCGGGAAGCAGACCTGATTCTGCCCGTAGTCGTTGCTCGCGCTCGCGAACTGGAGCACGCCGTTGGTCGAGACGTTGGCGGCGGTGAACGTCTGCCCGTAGAAGGTGTAGGGGAAGGGCAGCGCGATGGGGGCGACGCAGTCCTCGTTGGGGAGCGAGGCGTCGGCGCAGGTGAAGCCGGAGACCTGCGAGGTGCCCGGCGTCAAGCCCACGCCGAGCGACTGCGAGATCTGGTAGCTGCTCTGCGCGCGCGCGCCCGCGGCGCAGGCGGCGACGACGATGAGCGCGGACGCGAAGGCGAGAGCCGAGGCGGGACGCAAGGATGGCATTAATACAACTCCGAAACTACTGTTGTGCGGGATTATGTCCGAAGGGTCCTGGCGGAACTTCTCTGGACGGTTCTGCGATAACGGACGCCGCGAGCCGGCACCCGTGCGAGCACGGGAAAACTAACACAGGCGGGAATGACTGACAAGTGACGAGGGCACTGAGTGATGAGTGGTGAGCGATGAGTGATGAGTTAAAAACACTGTATTTCACTCAGCACTCATCGCTCACCACTCATCACTTCTATGGGACTTCGACCAGCAGCTCGCGCCCGAAGGTGAAGCTGGGTCGCTTGCGCCCCTTCATGTACTTGGCGGCGGTCTGCGAGAGCGAGGTGACGAGGATGGGGAGCGCGATGGTGGCGTCGCAGTTGACGTAAGCCGAGGTCGCGCCGCGCGCGAGCTTGCCGTAGATCAGGGTCTCGTCCGTGACCGTCCCCGAGGAGCGGCCGCCGGGGTGCGGCGCGTCGGTCGAAATCTGGATGGCGTACTTGTGGCCGCGCGCGGGCGTCTTGACGATGCCGGTGGAGACCTCCGTCTGGTGGAGGAAGCTGCGGCTGGTTCCGCCGCCGAGGTTGATGACGCCGGAGACGCGCGCCCGCGCGGCGACCTGCGTGAGATCGAGCACGTCCTGCACGAGATCGAAGTGGAAGTTGTTTTTCTTCTCGAAGCGCGCGTTGGCGATCCCCAAGGTGATCGAGCTGTCGGCGATGGTCGGGCAGAAGACGGGGACGCGCGCCTTGTAGGCGCTGGTCAGCAGGCCGTCGTCGGTGGCGATCTCCGCCAGCTCGCGCCCCAGGAGGTGCAGGAACTCCCTGGTCGAGTAGGTGCGCGTCTGATCGAGCTGGTTGGTGAAGCCGCCGACCCACTCCTCCGCCTCGCGGTACTCCTCCTCGCTCGCCAAAACGTCCAGCATCCGCGCGATCTGCGACGCCTCCAGCTCGGCGTCCGTCATGTAGGGGTGCGACTGGTAATGGTTGCGGCCCAGGGTCTCGTGCAAGTCGTGGAAGAGCATCGAGCCGGAGCAGATCAGGACGTCCACGAAGCGGTTCTTGATGACGTAGGCGAGCAGCCGACGCATCCCCGCGGGGATGAGCGCGCCGGAGGCGGCGACGAAGATCGTCGTGTTGTCGCCGAGCATGTCGAGCCAGATGCGGTGCGCCTCGGCGAGCTGGCGCGCGCCGAAGCCCGTGCCCTCCATCTTTTCGAGGAGTCCCGCGACCGAGCGGTCGCGATCAACCTGCACGGGGCGCGTCGGGATGGTCAGGTACTTCGAAGGTTTAGGTTTGCGTTGGGTCACCATAATTAACAGGTGTCGGGGGATGGGGGATGGGGG
>JAIVJC010000130.1 GCA_020200235.1 Acidobacteriota bacterium
CTCGTGCGCCGGTCGGGCGCGGGCTGCGGCGCCGCCGCCGTCGCTTGCGCCGCGTCGGTCGGCGCCGGAGGCGACGGCGGCGGGGGCGCCTGCCTCCCGAGCGTGCGCAGGATCAACTCGGTGTACAGATTCTGGCTCGGCTTCAGAGTCTGCGCCGCGATCTCCGCGAAGGGCGGCGACTCGCGCCGCGCGATCTCGACGAGCCTCGACGCGTCGAAGGGCAGCTTCCTCAGTTCGCGCTGGCGCGCGTCGATGGTTTGCGTGCGCCCTTTCGTCTGGACGCCCCGGCGTTCGAGCGCGGCGCGCAGCATCGAGGCGAACATCAGGGCGGGTCGCGCCGTCGAGATGCTGTCCGTCCAGCCCGCGTCGCCCAGCGGGATCGTGCCGCCGACCTCGACGTAGTTCTGTCCTAACGGTCGCTCGATCGTGATCGCGCGCCTCGTCCCGCGCGCCGCGGTCACGGTGCGGTTGACGACGGCGAGCGGCGAGTCGGAACTTCGCGCCACCTGCTCATCGACCGCCCCGCCGTAGATCACGGGGAAGCCGAGGAACGCGGGACCCGCCGTCACCACGCCAGCCGCGCCCTCGCGCTCGCCGGGCTTGACGAAGATGTCCACGCAGTTGTCGTTGATCGTCAGGGCGCTCACGGGCGCGCCGTAGTACCACTGCAGGTCGTCCCACTCCCAGCCGTAGCCGAGCGCGGCACCCGTCAGGTAGCTCTCGTCGCCGATCAGGCTTCCGTCGATCCTCTTCACCCCGGCGGCGACGACGCGCTCGGCGAGCTCGTCGATGCCTTTGAAGTAGTCGCCGCTGCCGGCGAAGCGCGTCGCGAACGAAGGATCGCCGCGACCGTAGACGACGAGGTCGCCCTTGACGCGTCCCTTCGCGTCGGGCTTGGCGTCGGCGTAGACCGAGGTGACGAAACGAAAATCCGGACCGAGGCGATCGAGCGCCGCCGCGACCGTGTAGAGCTTCATGTTCGACGCGGGCATCATCATCTTCCCGGCGTCCTCCTCGAAGAGGACCGCCCCGGTGTCGAGCGAGGCGACCTTGATCGCGAAGCGCGCGGGCGCGAGTTCCGGTCGAGCCAGCACGTCGGCGATGCGCGCGCGCAAAACTTCGAGCGTGCGCGGCGCAGGCGTGGCGGGCGTCGGCTGCGGCGTGGGCGTCGCGGTCGGCGTCGCCGGAGGGGGCGTCGTCTGCGCGGGCGACGGCGGGCGCGGCGTCTGTGCGGGCTGCGGCTGCGGGTTGACCCTGCGCTCGCGCGGCGACTGCGCGCCCGCCGCGGCGGGCGCGAAAGGTTGGAGCGCGAGCGCGGCGACGCAGAGCAGCGCGCGTATCGATCTCATCATAAAGTTTCCCATCAATCGGTCACCCGAAAATAGACCTGTTGTAAAAGCGGCGACAGGTCTGAACCGCCTGCGGTAGCGGGCGGGTATGAGTAACATATAGA
>JAIVJC010000013.1 GCA_020200235.1 Acidobacteriota bacterium
CCGCCTCTCCGATCTGCTCTGGCTCTTCGGGAGACTGCTGGAACTCCGCGCGGGCGTGGACGCGCGTTTGCGCGACGGCGAGCACGAGGGACCGAAGTGGTCGCGGGCTTGGTAAAGAAGTGATGAGTGATGAGTCATGAGTGATGAGTTAAGAAATTCCTCACTCATGACTCATGACTCATCACTCATCACTTGCATGATCACTTCCCGCTCACGCCCGCCGTCGAATTCGCACAGGAAGATCCCCTGCCAGCGACCGAGCAGTAGTTCGCCGCCTGAGAAGGGAACGGTGACGCTCGAGCCGACGAGCGTGGCTTTGATGTGCGCGTCGGAGTTCTCTTCCCCGTGGCGGAAGCCCATGCCGTGCTGCGGGACGAGCGTGCGAAGGCAGTGGAGCATGTCGCGCACTACGTCGGGGTCGGCGTTCTCGTTGACGGTGAGACCGGCGGTCGTGTGGCGGACGAAGAGGGTGCAGACGCCTTCGCGCGCGCCGGACTCCTCCAGGCGGCGGCGCACCTCCCCGGTGAACTCGACCATCTGTTCGCGCTCGCGCGAGCGCACCTTGATCGTGAGAGAGCCAGCCATGTCTGAGCCGGGTTGCGGCAGTCGGTTACCTGGAGGTTTTAGCGGCGGCGGCGGCGCGCTTCGTCCGCGGCCCGCGCCGGTCGGGCTTGGCGTTGGCGCTCAGGAGCGGGAGGCGGAGGCGGAAGGTCGCGCCGTGCCCCTCGCCCGCGCTCTCCGCCGAGACCTCGCCGCCGTGCAGCTCCGCGAGGTGGCGCACGATCGCCAAGCCGATGCCGAGTCCGCCGTGCGCGCGCGTGGGCGACGGATCGGCTTGGCGGAAGCGGTCGAAGACGTAAGGGATGAACTCCGGCGCGATGCCGACGCCCGTGTCCGAGACGGTCAGCTCGGCGTGCGCGCCCACGCGCGCGAGCCGCACCTCGACGCGCCCGCCTTCGGGCGTGAACTTCACCGCGTTCGAGAGCAGGTTCCAGACGATCTGCTGGATGCGGTCGGGATCGCCCGACACCTTCGCGGCGCGCGGATCGTAGCGCGCGGAGAGCTTGATCGAGCGCGCGTTGGCGGCGGGGCGCACCACGTCGAGCGCCGCCTCGACGACCGGCGGCAGCTCCAGCGGCTGCACGTTGAGTCGGATCTTCCCCGTGATGATGCGCGAGATGTCGAGCAGGTCGCCGATGAGTTGCGCCTGCGCGCGCGCGCTGTTCTCGATCACCTCGACGGCGTGCTTCTCGCCCTTCTCGTCGAGGATGCCGAGCCTCAACAGTTCAGCCCAGCCCGTGATCGACGTCAGCGGCGTGCGCAGCTCGTGCGAGACGACGGCGAGGAACTGATCCTTCATCTGGTTCGCCTCCTGCGCGAGGCGGTAGAGCTGCTTCTGCTCGTCGATGTCGGTGTTCGTGCCGAACCACTTGACGATCCCCCCTCCGGCGTCGCGCATCGGCAGGGCGCGCGCGAGGTGCCAGCGGTACTCGCCCGACGCGCCGCGCAGTCGGAACTCGACCTCGTAGGTCTCGCCCGTCGAGAGCGAGCGCCGCCAGCGAGAGAGCGAGTCCTCGATGTCTTCCGGGTGGACGACCTGCTGCCAGCCCGCGCCGAGCACACTCGCGTCGTCGAGTGAGAAGTAGTCGAGCGCGCGGCGGTTGACGTAGTCGAGCGCGCCGTCGGGCTGCGCCGTCCAGACCTGCTGCGGGATCGTCTCGGCGAGGAAGCGGTAGTGGCGCTCGGTCGCTTCGGCGGCGGCGCGGGTGCGGCGCTCACGCGCGCGCGTTATCTCGTGAGCCTGCTCGGCGCGCGCCCGCTCCGCAGCCTCGCGGCGCAGCGACTCGTTGACCTCGGCGAGCGCGCGCGACTTGAGTCGCAGCTCCAGCTGCGAGGCGGCGTGGTGCGCGAGCACGGAGAGCGCCTTCTCCTGCCCGGCGTCGAGCGTGCGCGGGATGAAATCGATGACGCAGAGCGTGCCGAGCGCGTGACCGTCAGAGGTGACGAGCGGGACGCCCGCGTAAAACCTGATGCCCGGCTCGCCGCGCACGAGCGGGTTGCGCGCGAAGCATTCGTCTTCGAGCGCGTCGCTGACGACGAAGAGTCCGGTGTGTTGGAGGATGGCGTGCGCGCAGAACGCCCAGTCGCGCGGCAGCTCGGAGACGTCCAGCCCGACGCGCGCCTTGAACCACTGGCGGTTCTCGTCGACGAGCGAGACGAGCGCGACGGGCGTCCCGCAGATGTGCGCGGCGAGGTGGGCGATGTCGTCGAAGGCGGCTTCGGGCGCGGTGTCGAGCACCTCGCAGCGGCGCAGCGCGTCGAGCCGCTGCGCCTCGTCCGAAGGCACGGGCGCGCTCTTCGCTCCACCCGCGCCCTTCGCCGCGCGCCGCGCGCCGACCGCCGCCGGGGCGGAGTCGGGGGGCGCGCCGTCCGCCTGCTTGGTGTTACGTCTGCTCATCGGATCGCGCGGTCGGGGAATTCATCTCGGGCGCGCACGTCCGAAAAAACGCGCGCGCCTGAGGCGACTTCGAAAACAGTTGTTCCGGGAAAAGACCGTGTGCGGATTATAACGCGCGTCGCGCGCCCGTCAAACGTGCGCGCCGACTAGCTTGAACGGTCGTCTGAAAATTGCGGGGCGCGGGCGGCTGATCGGCTGGCGCGGCGTAAGGGCGCGCGCGAAAAATAAGAGCCGCCCGCGCGTGCCCACGCGCGGGCGGCTCCGTGTGCCTCGATCGCAGTCCGACGGTTCGGAAGAGAGCAGGCTTCAGCGCGGCGACTTGCGCCGCCCGACGAGAGCCCAGCCCGCGGGCAGCGCGGCGGCGGCGAGCGCGATCTTGACGAGGTCTCCGACGACGAAGCGCGCGACGCCGAGCTGGAAAGCCTGCTCCGCGCCGACGAAGCGCGAGAGCCACAGCCAGCCGCCCGCGAGGATGACGAGCGAGCCCAGGAGCATCGCCGCCGCGGCGGTGAGGAAACGCCTGTCCCACCCGCGCTCGGCGAGCGCGCCGACGACGTAAGCCGCCGCCGGGTACGCGAAGAGGTAGCCGCCCGTCGCGCCCAGCATGTAGCCGACGCCGGCGCCGCCGCCGCGGAAGAAGGGCAAGCCCGACGCGCCCTCTGCGAGGTAGGCGAACATCGCCAGCGCGCCGAGCCGCGAGCCCAAAAGCGCCCCCGCCAGCAGCACGGCGAACGTCTGACCCGTGATCGGCACCGGCTGCAAAGGGATCACGACCTGCGCCGCGAGCGCGGTCAGCAGGCTGAAGCCGACGACGAGCGCGACCTGCTTCACCCAGTCGAGCGGCGCGAGCAGCGCGCCCGCGAAAGTTTCGGCTTTGGCGTAAGTGTTCACTTGGTTCACCTCCGTTGGCTGTGTGCGGCTCGGGTGGCGTTAGCGCGGGACGCGCGCGTCGGTCGACTCAGCCGCCGCGCGCGCCGCCTGTGTGCCCTGACCCGCCGTGATCCCCTCGCGGTCGGCGCCCATCTCCTTCACGCGCACGTCCGGCACCTCGATGCCGCCGATGCGCATCCCGTAGAAGGAGCGCCAGACGAAGAAGGTCGAGACGAGGAAGAAGATCGCAGCCAGCGCGTAGTTGAGCGTCTGATCCCCGCGGCTGCGCGAGACGCTGAGCGCCAGCTCCACGGCGAGCAGCCCGAAGAGCGTCGTGAACTTGATGACCGGGTTCATCGCGACCGACGACGTGTCCTTGAACGGATCGCCCACGGTGTCTCCGACCACGCAGGCGTCGTGCAGCGGCGTCCCCTTCTGCTTCAGCTCGACCTCGACGATCTTCTTCGCGTTGTCCCACGCGCCGCCCGCGTTCGCCATGAAGATCGCCTGGTAGAGGCCGAAGAGGGCGATGGAGATCAGGTAGCCGATGAAGAAGAAAGGATCGACGAAGGCGAAGGCGAGAGAGGAGAAGAAGACCGTCAGGAAGATGTTGAACATCCCCTTCTGCGCGTACTGCGTGCAGATGGCGACGACCTTCTTGCTGTCTTCGACGCTCGCCTTCGTGACCGACTCGTCGAGCCGGATGTTGGCTTTGATGAACTCGACGGCGCGGTACGCGCCCGTCGTCACGGCCTGCGTCGAGGCGCCGGTGAACCAGTAGATGATGGCGCCGCCGGCGACGAGCCCGAGCAGGAAGAGCGGGTTCAAAAGCGACAGACTCTCGAAGAAGGCGGCCTCGGATGTGGCCTGCCCGCGCAGGATTTGGATGATCGAGAAGATCATCGTCGTCGCGCCGACCACGGCCGTGCCGATCAAGACGGGCTTCGCCGTCGCCTTGAAGGTGTTGCCCGCGCCGTCGTTCTCCTCCAGGAGGTGCTTGGCGCGGTCGAAGTTGACCGTCACGTTGTAGTCGCGCTTGACCTCCGCCTCGACGTTCGGCACCTGCTCGATGAGCGACAGCTCGTAGACCGACTGCGCGTTGTCGGTGACGGGCCCGTAGGAGTCGACGGCGATGGTCACGGGCCCCATGCCGAGGAAGCCGAAGGCGACGAGGCCGAAGGCGAAGACGGCCGGGGCGACCATCAGCGCGCCGAGCCCGTAGGTGCTCACCACGAAGGCGATGCCCATCAGGCCCGTGATGGCGAGGCCGATCCAGTAAGCCGAGAAGTTGCCCGCGACGAGCCCCGACAGGATGTTCAGTGACGCCCCGCCCTCGCGCGAGGAGGTGACGACCTCCTTGACGTGGGAGGACTCGGTCGAGGTGAAGACCTTGACGAGTTCGGGGATGACCGCGCCGGCGAGCGTGCCGCAGGTGATGATCGAAGAGAGCTTCCACCAGAGCGTGTCGTCGCCGCCCAGGTTGCGGATCATCAGGTAGGAGACGACGTAGGTGAGCACGACCGAGACGACCGAGGTGATCCAGACGAGCGAGGTCAGCGGCTTCTCGAAGTTCATCGCGTCGGCGTTCTGGTAGCGCGACTTCGCGATGCCCTCGTTGACGAAGTAGGAGAGGGCGGAGGCGACGATCATCATCACGCGCATGGCGAAGATCCAGACCAGCAGCTGCACCTGCACCGCCGCCGTGGGCACGGCGAGGAGGATGAAGGTGATGAGCGCGACGCCCGTCACGCCGTAGGTCTCGAAGCCGTCCGCCGAGGGCCCGACCGAGTCGCCCGCGTTGTCGCCCGTGCAGTCGGCGATGACGCCGGGGTTGCGCGCGTCGTCTTCCTTGATCTTGAAGACGATCTTCATCAGGTCGGAGCCGATGTCGGCGATCTTGGTGAAGATGCCGCCCGCGATGCGGAGCGCCGCCGCGCCGAGCGACTCGCCGATGGCGAAGCCGATGAAGCAGGGCCCGGCGTAGTCGCGCGGGACGAAGAGCAGGATGCAGAGCATGATCAGCAGCTCGACCGAGATGAGCATCATGCCGATGCTCATGCCGGCCTTGAGCGGGATCGCGTAGATCGGGTAGGGCTTGCCGCCTAAGGAGGCGAAGGCGGTGCGCGAGTTGGCGAACGTGTTGACGCGGATGCCGAACCACGCGACGCCGTAACTCCCCGCGATGCCGACGAGGCTGAAGAGCAGGATGACAACGACCTTGACGGCGGGGAAGCCGTGCGTGACGGCGCCGGTCGTGGCGTCGACGGTCTCGGCGAGGAACCCGAAGTAGGCGGCGGCGATGGCTCCGATGAAGAGCCACAGGATCATGATGAACTTGCCCTGCGTGACGAGGTAGGTCTTACAGGTCTCGTAGATCAGCTCGGAGATTTCGCGCATCGAGCCGTGGACGGGCAGGTTTTTGAGCTGCGTGTAAATCCAGAGCCCGAAGCCGAGCCCGAGGGCGCAGACGACGATGCCCAGGAGCAGCAGCGTGTGGCCGTCGACGCCGAGGAACTCCTGCGACGAGAGATCGGGGAGCACGAGGTTCGCCTCGCCGCCCGCGCGGCGCGTCGTCGTCGCCGCCGGTCGCGCAGGGGAAGCCGGCTCCGTGTGCGTCTGCCGAAAGCCGTCACCGCCAGCAGCGCGAGCGCGGCGGCGCGCGCGCGACTCAAAAGAGTCTGAATGAGCGGCAGGGCGCGGCCGCGTGTGCGCGAGCCCGCGTGAGACATCGGCGTCATGTGAAAATCCACGTCTGAGTAATTCCTTTCTGATTCTTGGTCGATTGGTGAAATGGGACGAGCGAGCCCGAACTCTGACAACACACGTGCGCCCGCTAAGCAGGTGCGGCGGCGCGCGCTCCCGTGCGCGTCACTGTCGCCTACAGCCCGTCAGTCGGTCGCGCTTGGAAAGCGGTAATTATTGCCGATTTCGTGCTGAACTGTCCAACACGGAGGAAGGATGAAGGATGAAGGATGAACTGAGAGCCGGCCGCCTTTCAGTTCATCCTTCATCCTTCATCCTTCATCCTTGGATTTCACCCCGCGCTCTGCGGGAGCGGCTGCTCCGTCGCGACCGGTTGCCCCGTTAACTCCGGCTTGCGGCGCGCGCCCGTCCAGCGGCGGACAGAGTCGAAGAGGATGACGACCGCCGCCGCCATGAGGATCGCGGTCAGCGTCGTGTCGACGTAGCCTTGCGTCGCGGTCTTCGGGTTGCGCGTCAGGGGGAGGAAGATGTCTTTGATCGACATCCAGCCGGCGACGAGCGTCGTCGTGCCGACGAAGGCGAGCGGCAGAAGCGTCGTCCACGCGTAGCGAGCCTTGCCCGAGTTGATGATGACGGTGGTGGCGACGCACAGGGCGACCGCCGCGAGCAGCTGGTTGGCGACGCCGAACATGGGCCAGATCGTAGAGATCGAGCCCGACCAGATGAACGCCGCCCAGCCCGCGACGACCAGAGCCGTCGTGATGAGGGAGCCGGGCAGCCACGTCGGCTCCTCGAACTTCTTGTAGAAGCGGCCGGCGAACTCGCCGACGAGGAAGCGACCGACTCTAGTTCCCGTGTCGATGGTCGTCAGGATGAAGAGCGCCTCGAACATGATCGCGAAGTGGTACCAGTACTTCATGAGGCCCGTCATGCCCGGAATGGCGTTGAAGATTTTGGCGATGCCGAGGGCGAGCGTCGGGGCGCCCCCGGTGCGCCCGCGGAGATTCTTCTCGCCCGACTCGGCTTGCAGCTGATCGATCTCCCTCGGCTGGAGGTCGAAGTCGCCGCCCGCGTGCGACTCGACCATGCGGACGTAAGCAGCCTTCTGCTCGGGCGTGTCGACCTTCGTGTTGATGGCGAAGTAGTCGCCGGGGAAGAGCGACGAGGCGGCGATGAGGGCGACGACGCCGACGACGCCCTCCATCAGCATCGCGCCGTAGCCGATCACGCGCGCGTCCGACTCTTTCGAGAGCATCTTCGGCGTCGTGCCCGAAGAGATGAGCGCGTGGAAGCCGCTGATCGCGCCGCAGGCGATGGTGATGAAGACGAAGGGGTAGAGTTTTCCGGGGATGACGGGGCCGCCCCCCGCCACAAAAGGCGTCAGCGCGGGCATGTTCAGCTGCGGGTGGACGAGGATCACGCCGAAGATCAGGAACGCGATGGTGCCGATCTTCAAGTAAGACGACAGGTAGTCGCGCGGGCAGAGGAGCATCCACACGGGGAGCACCGACGCGATGAAGCCGTAAGCCGCCATCAGGAGCGTGATGGTGTGCTTCGAGAAGGTGAACGACTCAGCCCACGACGATTCCGCGACGCGCCCGCCGACGACGACGGCGACGAAGAGGCCGACGATGCCGATGACAGTCCCCTCGCCGATCCTCCCTTTACGGAAGCGGTACATGTAGAGCCCCATCAGGAGCGCGAGCGGGATCGTGAAGCCGACCGTGAACGTGCCCCACGGCGATTCCGCCAGCGCGTTGACGACGACGAGGCCCAGCCCCGCGAGCGCGATCACGACGATGAAGAGGATGGCGACGCCGGCGACCACGCCGGAGAGCGGGCTGATCTCCGTGCGCGCGATCTCTGCGAGCGACTTGCCGCGGCGGCGCACGCTCGCGGCGAGGATCATGAAGTCGTGAACCGCCCCGCCGATGCAGACGCCGATGACGAGCCAGAGCAGTCCGGGCAGGAAGCCGAACTGCGCGGCGAGCACAGGTCCGACGAGCGGTCCCGCGCCCGATATGGCGGCGAAGTGGTGACCGAAGAGCACCCACTTGTTCGTCGGGTAGTAGTTGTGACCGTCGTACATGGTCTGCGACGGCACGGGGCGCGAGTCGTCGAGGGCGAGGACCCGCGCGGCGATGAAAGCCGAGTAGTAGCGGTACGAGATCGCCATCACGCAGAGCGCGCCGACGATGACTGGCAGTGCGTTCATAAAATTCTTTTCACTCCGGGCGGGGTGACCAGCGCGAACCTGGCTTCGTTGGGCGCGCGCATTATAACGCGCGCGCGCGCCCGAAACTACAACCGCGTACCTTTCGTCGGCGAGTGCGGGGCGGGGGAGATTCACCACAGAGCCACAGAGGTGACGGAGGTTGAACAGAGGAGATCGACTCTCTGTCTGATCTCTGTGCCTCTGTGGTGAGTCTTAATTCGCGGCTGACTCAACCACAAAAGGATCGGGCTCAGTCGATGAAGCTCTCGTCGATGCGTATGTCGCGCGCGGCGAGCGCGGCGACGAAGGGCGCCGGGGGGATGCAACGCTCCTGCGGGAGCGCGCCTATCTTGGTCGTCCCCCCGCGCGCCATCGTCTGCGCGACGATGGAGGCGGGGAAGGCGGTCGTGCGCTGCATCAGCTCGCCGAGCAGTCTGCGGGGACGGACGCGCGCGCCGTCGAGTTCGATCTCGTCGCTCGAGGCGAGTCCGAGATCGATGAGCAGCTTGAACTGCGCGCAGTGACCGGGGTAGCGGATCGTCTTGTAGTCGAGTTCCTTGATCCGGCCGAGGAACGTGTCGGGCAGAGTCGATGTGCCGCCCGAAGTCTGGAACGCCTCCATCCGACCGAACGGCGCGGGGAACTCCAGCTCCTCCAGCTCGGTCATCGACTCGACCTCGACGATGCGCCCCTCCCGCACGACTCTGGCGCGCTCGACGTACTCGTTAATCAGCCCCTCGACCGAGAAGACGATCTGGTAGTCGAGCGGCGGCTTAGGAATCAGGGGCAGACCGCCGACGCGGATGTGGACGGCTTCGAGCGCGTCGAACCGCTCCGCGCCGTGCGCGGCGAGCACCGCCACCATGCCGGGCGCGAGCCCGCAGTCGGGGATGACGTTGACGCCCGCGGCGCGCGCCTCCTCGTCGAGCGCGAGCTCGGCGTCGACGACCGCGTTGTTGCCGCCGAGGTCGCAGAAGTGCGTGCGCGCCTCGATCGCCGCGCGCGCGAGCGCGAGGTTGTGGAAGTAGGTGACGCAACTGACGGCGGCGTCGTGCCCGCGCATGAGTTCGACCACGCGCGCCGAGTCTTCCACGTCGACCTGCGCCGACGTGAGCTTGGCGCTCGCGACCGCGTCGACGACGGCGCGGGCGCGCGCGCCGTCAACGTCGGCGACCGTGACGGAGGAGACTTCGGGAGAGTTGTGGGCGAGATCGTAAGCCGCGCCGAGCCCCATGCGCCCCGCGCCGAGGACGAGGATTTTCATGCCATCACCGTGAAAAATTTGTGGGGGCGAGGTTCCGAGCCCCGCCCCTAAGATCGTTCTGGCTCGCCCGCGCCGGGACGCGCCGCCGCGCCGCCGAGGAGTGTGCCGACGACACCGGTCACGAGTCCGAGCGCGATCATGATGAGACCGTAGATCGCCCGGTCGTGGCGGTCGGCTGTCGCGTCGCGCGTCGTCTCCATCATGGCGAGGGGACCGAGGTCGTGCGGGATCGTGAAGAGCCCGACGGCGACGACGAGGAAGCCGACCGCCGCGAGCTTCAGCGGCGCGGGCGTGCGCTCCGGTCTCCCTTCTTTGCGCCCGACCGAGCTGCGCGTGTAGCCGTAGGAGAGGTAGATCGCAAAACCCAGCACGAGCCAGCCGAAGAAGCGCCACCACGAGGCGGGCGGCAGGTAGAACATCAGGAAGAGGCACGAGGCGGCGCCGAGCAGCGGGAGGAAGAACGCTCCCAACGGCACGCGGAAGGGTCGCGCGCGCCCCGGGTCTTTCATGCGCAGGATGGGGATGCCGACGCAGACGAGGATGAACGCGAAGAGCGTCCCGATGTTCGTCAGGTCGACCATCTCGTCGATGCTCGCGAACGCCGCGATGCCGCCGACGAAGACGCCCGTCAAAATCGTCGTCACGTGCGGCGTCTTAAATCTCGGATGCACGCTCGCGAAGACCGAAGGGAGCAGCCCGTCGCGCGCCATCGAGAAGAAGATGCGCGGCTGACCGAGCTGGAAGACCAGCAGCACCGCCGTGTGCGCGATGACCGAGCCGAAGGCGACGAGCGTGGAGGGCCACTGCACGCCCGCGGGCGCGACGTGATCGAGCGCCATCGTCAGCGGCTCCGCCTGCTCGTTCGACAGCTTCTGGACGAGCTCGTTATACGGGATGATGCCGGTGAAGACTGCGCCGACCACGACGTAGAGGATCGTGCAGACGACGAGCGAGGCGATGATGCCGATGGGCAGGTCGCGCGAAGGGTTCTTACACTCCTCGGCGACCGTCGAGACGGCGTCGAAGCCGATGTAGGCGAAGAAGACGAGGGCGGCTCCGGTGAACGTGCCTTTCCAGCCGTTCGGCTGGAAGGGCACC
Organism: Acidobacteriota bacterium; assembly: GCA_020200235.1. Classification (GTDB taxonomy): domain Bacteria; phylum Acidobacteriota; class Blastocatellia; order Pyrinomonadales; family Pyrinomonadaceae; genus JAIVGV01. The sequence continues at coordinate 10,609 of JAIVJC010000013.1, forward strand.
CAGTTCTGCGCCATCTTCGCGGGCGAGACGTAGTAGAGCGCGATGCCGATGAAGAACAGGAGCACGACGATCTTGATCAAGACCATCCCCGCGTTGAACCCCGCGGACTCGCGGATGCCCCACACGAGCACGATGGTGATCAGCGCGACGATGAGGAACGCGAGCAGGTTGAAGATGACGGGGTGACCGAACAGTTGCGGCGCGCCGCCGAAGTCCTGCGCGTAGAGCGTGGGGTTGTTGGCGGCGAGCTTCGCGGCGGTGCGGTAGTCGGTCGAGAGCCACGCCGGGATGTCAACGCCGAGGTTCCCCATCAAAGTGCGGAAGTAGTTCGCCCAACTGATCGCGACGGCGATGTTCCCGACCGCGTACTCGATGATCAAGTCCCAGCCGATGATCCACGCGACCAGCTCGCCCAGAGTCGAGTAGGAGTAGGTGTAGGCGGAGCCGGAGATCGGGACCATCGACGCGAACTCGGCGTAGCAGAGCGCGGTGAAGCCGCAGACTATCGCCGTGATGACGAAGGAGAGCATCAGCGAGGGTCCCGCGCCGGGGCGGGCGGCGTCGCCCGCGGCGGCGGTCCCGACGGTGGCGAAAATCCCCGCGCCGATGATCGCTCCGATCCCGAGGAGCGTGATGTTGAACGCGCCGAGCGTGCGCCTGAGCGAGAACTGCGGGCCGCCCGCCGCCGCCAGGATGTCGTCCAAGTTCTTCGTGCGAAAGAGTCCTCGAAGCACGTCAGTGGTCTCCAGAAGTTTTCCGAGAATCGGTTAGAGCTACCGCGTCGTTCAGGCCCGAACGGTTTGTGGCTGCGGATAAATCGCGCGGAGTTTGTCACACGACCGCGCCGCAAAGCAACAAGTAAAACGATGAAGTAGGAACGATGAACGATGAAGTAAAAGCATTTGGCTTTGCGTTCATCGTTCATCGTTCCTACTTCATCGTTTTTTTGATAAACTCCGCCGCGCCCGAAACCGAACGGCGGAAAAATCCCGATGCCCGATAGAAGCGGCGTGCGTCCGCGCGTCGTCCACCAGAACCTCGACACGGCTTACGTCAGCCTCGCCGCGCTCGTGCGCCACTTGCAGCAGCGCGACTTCGAGGGGCGCGTCCACGTCGAGCTCGACGAGTACGACGCAGACATCTTCCTCGGGGCGAGGGAGCGGCCGCGCGTCAGGGAGCGCGACCACGTGACGGGGCGGGAGGCTGAGGGCGAGGCGGCGCTCCAGCGCGTCTTCGTGCGCGCGAGCGAGCCGGGCGGGCGCGTCAGCGTCTTCGAGGGCGACTTCGAGGCGGCCGAAGCGGGCGAGCACCGCGCGGCGGCGGCGGCGATCCTGGCGAACTCGACGATCGCGAATACTGAAACTGCCGCGCGCACGCAGGACGAGATCGACCGGCGCAACGTGCTTCAGTTGAGCGGCGAGCTGATCGCGTCGGTCGAGCGCGCGCTCGTCGCCTCGGGCGGCGGCGAGTTCGCGGCGCGCTTCCGCGCGGCGCGCGGCGGGTTGAGAGAGCAGTACCCGTTCCTCTCGTCGCTCTCGTCGTGCGTCGAGTACGAGGGCGGCGAGTCTCGGCTCGCGCGCGGGGCAGACGTAGTCTCGTTCGTCGCGGGGGTCTGCGAGGCGCTGCGCCGCGTGGTCGAGCGCGCGGCCATTGAGGACGGCGGCGCGCGCCCCGTCCGCCGCGAGGTCGCGCGCGAGCTCGCCGCGCTCGGCGAGCGAAGACCCCGCGCCCTCGCGCGCTTCAACTTCACGCCGCAGCTCGAACGCATCGCGGGCATCAGGTGGACGTGAGGAGACCGTGACAGGTGATAGGACAGGAGTGATGAGTGATGGGTGATGAGTCATGAGTGAAAGACAGATGCTCTTAACTCAGTACTCAGTACTCATCACTCATCACTTTCTTGTCACCTGTCACGCTCATCCGGTAGATGATGGTTGATGACGAAAAGCGCGCGCTGCTGCGCCACTTCCTGGCGGCGCTCGCGTACCGCACGCAGAAGGCTGTGCGTGGCGCACCCGTTGGCTTCGCGGACTTCGAGGCGGGCGCGGGCGCGCGCACCCCGCGCGAGCTGGTGCGCCACATGACGAGCGTGCTGGGCTACGCGCGCACGTTCTTCGTCGGGGGCGTCTTCCGCGCCGAGCCGCTCGCGACCTTCGACGAAGAGATCGAGCGCTTCCACGCGGTCGTCGCCGACCTCGCCGGGCGTCTCGCCGCGGGCTCGCCGCTCTCTGGGCTGACGCCGGAGCAGCTGTTGCAGGGACCCTTCGCCGACGCGATGACGCACGCGGGTCAGATCGCGATGCTGCGAAGGCTGGCTGGCTCGCCCGTCGAGTCGGAGAATTTCATCTTCGCGGACGTGTCAGCCGAACGGCTCGGCTCGGATCAGCCGCTCGCGGTCGCGCCGACGCCGCGCTGGATGGGCAATCTTATTAACCTCGCCTGGCGCGTGTCGAACTTGACGAGCCGCCGCCGCGCCCGCAATAAGAAAGTGATGAGTGATGAGTGATGGGTGATGAGTAAGAACATTTCTTTAACTCATCACTCATCACTCATCACTCATCACTTCTTCCCTGTCACCCGTCACGAGGTTTGATCATGTTCCCATTCCGAAACGTACTCTTCCCGACTGACTTCTCGGAGCACGCGCACGCGGCTCTCAAGTACGCGGCGGCGTTCGCGCGCGGGGGCGCGGGGCGCGTCGTCCTCTTCAGCGTGCAGGAGGGGAGCGTGCCCGCGAACCTTCTGACGCTTCCCCCCCGCGCCTTCGAAGAGCCGCAGAGCGAGTGGCTGGGGAACCTGCGGCGCGACGTCGAAGCCGTGCTGGCGGATCCGCTGCTCGCCGGGCTCGAAGTCGAGACGCGCATCACGGAGGGCGACGAGCCGGGCAGAGAGATCGCCGACGCCGCACGCTCGCTCGGCATCGATCTCGTCACCGTCTCCACGCACGGGCGGAGGGGCTTACGTCACGCGCTCTTCGGCTCGACCGCCGAGGAGATCATCGCCGAGTCGTCCTGCCCGGTGCTGGCTGTCAGGCCGCCGCAGCGCGAGTTCGTCTCGCACCGCGTGGGGCAGACGGAGATTCGATTGAACCGGGTGCTCCTGGCGACGAACTTCCGCCCGTCGTCGGAGCCCGCCTCGCGCCTCGCGGCGGAGGTGGCGCACGCGGCGGGCGCCGAGTTCCACAGCATCTACGTCGTCGGCGACTACATGGGGCAGCTCGCGGATCTCTTCCCCGAGAGCGGCACGCGCGCCCTCTCGGACTTGAGAGAGTACGTGCGCCGCAGGATGGAGGCGTTCGAGACCGTCGGCGGCGGCAAGTGCGTGACGCACGTGGCGGAGGGGCGACCCTACGAGGAGATCGTGAGGCTCGCGACGAATGAGGACGTAGACCTGATCGTGATCGGCACGAGCACGCACGAAGCCTTCTTCGGCGGCTCTCCCGTGCTCGGAGCCGAGATCGAGCGCGTCGTGAGGAACGCCCCGTGCCCGGTGCTCTGCGTGCCGGCGGGTCGCGTCGTCACGCCCGACCCGGTGCGCGTCGCCGCGACCGTGCCGCAAATGTGAATTGCGGATTGCGGAATTCGGATTGCGGATTGAAGAAGCCCGCGCTTGAGACCATCAAGCGCGGGGTTCTTCGTGTGAGACTTCGATCTCGGATTCTTACAAATCCGCAATCCGCAATCCGAATTCCGCAATCGTTACTTGTCGCCCTCTTCGGTCGGCAGCTTCGCGTCCTTCCAAGCGTTCCAGCCGCCTAAGAGAGCCGCGACGTTCGTGTAGCCTTTGTCCTTGAGCGTCTGCGCCGCACGGGCGCTGGTGTGTTCGCTCGGTCAAGCACAGTAGGTGACGACGAGCCTGTCCTTCGGGAACTCGCCGAGCCGCTGCCCGACCTGCTCCCACGGGACGAGCTTCGCGCCCTTGATGTGCCCCGCCGCGTAAGACCCCTTGTCGCGCACGTCGAAGACGGCGACCGCCGCGGCGTCGCCCTTCTCCATCAACGCGCGCAACTCCTCCTTCGTGACGCGGCGCACGCCGTCTTCGTGCGGCGCGGGGGTCTGAGACTGCGACGCGCCCGATGCGTCCGCCGCCTGCGGGTTCTGCGCCGCCACGCCCGCCACGGGCGCGCTCCCGTCCCTCGGCGAGCAGGCGGCGAGCAGCGCGAGCGCGAGCGCGCCCGACAACGCCGGTGAGATGAATAAACGCATTGACTTCGCTCCGTCCGTAAAAAATTTTCGCCTCCGCCACGACAGGGCGACGACTTCGCCCATTAGCATCGCACGAAACAGAGCGCGACGGAAGCGCGGCGCGAGCCCGCGTTAACGATCGATTCAAAAATCAGCCGGTTGTCGTCGTCAGTCCGCGCCGACGGGCTCGGGCTCGGGCTCGGCGGGCAGTTTATAAACTTCGCGCGAGGGCTTGAGGGGGCGCAGCAGCCAGTAGGGGCGGCGCGTGCCGTCGGGCGAGAACTCGTCGGCGGGGCGCGTAAGGCTGAGCCAGCGCCGGTAGACTTCGCGCGACTTCGCGGTATCGACCGAGACGTCGCCGTGCGAGTCGCCGGGCTCGGCGCGGGTCACGCGCACAGCCTGGTGCCAGCAGTGCTGACCGGAGACCGGGTCGGGGTGGACGGGGAACGTCAGGTTCTGGTGCACGCCCACGTCCGTCCACCAGATGCGCTGCGTGTCGGCATCATTCGACTCGTAGGGCGCGACGTTGCTCTCGCGCCTGAGAGTCCAGCGTGTGCCCTCGCGCTGGAGCGAGACGGTCGACATCATCTGCCGCTGCCCCGTCTCGTTCAGCTTCCAGCGCCCCATGTGGTGGCTGCACGCGACGATGCCCGGCTTGATCCCTTCGGTCACCCACGCGCGCACGCAGAAGTAGCCGGTCTCGGTCTCGACGCGCACGAGCTCGCCCGTCTTCACCCCGAGGCGCGCGGCGTGCGACGTGTGCATCCAGAGCGGGTTGGTGTGCGCGATCTCGTCGAGCCACTTGGCGTTGGCGCTTCGGGTGTGAATCTGCACGGGGAGGCGGAAGGTCGAGATCAGGATCGTCTGATCGTCCGAGAGGTTTTCCGGGTGGACGTGGCTCTTGATGTAGGTGGGCAGCGCCCACTCGTGCCAGCCCCAGTCGGCGAGGGTGCGCGAATAGAATTCGAGGCGGCCGGAGGGCGTGGGGAAGCCGCGTCGGATCTCCCCGTCGACCTGCACGCCGACGAGGCGGCGCCCTTCGGCGTCCGGGTCGGGCGTGTTGATGGGGACGACGTTCAGGGACGCGGGCTTCTGCGTGCGCGTGTAGACGCGACCGAAGCGATCGATCCTCACGTCCTCCAACTCATCTTGCGGCACGGGCTCTTCGTGGAGCGCGCCGATTTTTTTACGCACCTCGAACGAGCCGTAGCGGCGCATGAACTGGAGCGGCGTCAGGTTCTCTTCAGCCGCGCGCTCGGGCAGACCCGGCACGGAGTTCTCGAAGATGTAGCCGTAGTATTCGTCCACGCCGAGGCGCTCGCCCGGTCGCCGCTTCGATTCGGCGAAGGGTCGGATGCCGAGACTTCCGTCCGGGTCGATGCGCCACGTCAGCTCCAGCCAGAACTCGTTCTCCTCCCACACCTCGCCGGGGTTGACGTCGCGCGTGTCCGCGACTTTCGCGCCGCCGCGCTCGCGCGCCTCGCGCAAGACTGGCTGGCGGAAGCCCAGCCACTGGGCGTCGTGCGTCTCGTAAGAGTGTATGTCGTGGCGCTCGGAGCCGTGACCCATCGGCAGCACGTAGTCGGCGAAGTAGGCGGTCTCGTTCCACGTCGGGGTGAGCGCGACGTAGCAGCCGATCAAATCCTCGTCCTTCAGGACTTCGATCCACGAGAAGCCGTCTGGGTTCGTCCACACGGGGTTGTAGACGCGCGTGAAATACGTATCGACCTTGCCCCGCCCGTCTTTGAGAAATTGCGGTAGCAGGAACGACAGCTCGTTCATCGCGAGCGGGTACTCGCGCGCCCACGTCATCTCGTTCCACGTGTGCGGGTGGCCGGGGACGTGGATCGGCTTCGGCACGAACTTGTTCCAGGCGTTCGGGTAGACGCCGCCCTCGCAGGCGACCGCGCCCAGGAGCGCGTTCAGGAAGAAGAGCGTGCGCGCCACCTGCCAGCCGCCCGCGTTGCCGGCGGCCGCCGATCTCCAGTTGTGACTCGAAAACCGCGTACCGGCGGTCGCGACGACCCGCGCGATCTCTTCGATGACCTTCGCGTCGACGCCCGACTCTTTCGCCGCGAAGTCGAAAGTGTACTGCGCGTAAATCTCTTTCAGCGTTCCCTCGAACGTCTCGAAGCTGGTTTCGCGCTCGGGGCGCTCGACGGCGAGGAACTCCTCCCAGTTCCACCAGCGTCGGACGAACTCGCGGTTGTAGAGATCGTTCTGAATCAGGTAGCTCGCGATCGAGAGGACGATCGCCGCCTCCGATCCGGGGTGCGGCGCGACCCAGTAGTCGGCGTGCGTCGCGGTGTTGGAGAGGCGCGTGTCGAAGACGATGATCTTCGCGCCCTCAGCCTTCGCCTCGATGATGCGCTGCGCGTGCGGGTTGAAGTAGTGGCCGGTTTCGAGGTGCGAGCTGATGAGGAAGATGACGCGCGCGTTGGCGTGGTCGGGGCTCGGTCGGTCAAGTCCCATCCAGTACTGGTAGCCCGCGCGCGCGGACGATGAGCAGACGTTCGTGTGCGAGTTGTGACCGTCCACGCCCCACGCGGCTAAGACGCACGCCGACTCGCAGTTGAAGCAGGTGGTGGGGACGAGCGTGTAGCGCCGCTCCTTGATGCGCGGGTGCTCGCGCGAGTCGAGCTCCACCCAGTCGCCCCAACGCTCCCGCGGCGGGAACGCCGCCAGATTGATCCGGCTCGGCCCCTGATAGAACGTCTCCCCCCGCGCCTCCGTCTCTTCTCGCGACGCGCTGACCCTGTCGTTTAAGTCTTTAGTCTTCATAACCCGTTAAACATCAATGCCCAAAATTAGAACCGGTATGTCTATGTCTGCGACTCCGCGGCTCTCTAAATCCCAGACGAACTGCTCGAAGTACGAAACGCCGGAAGACATTTCGAGGGCGAGAGCCTTCACGGGCACGATCTCAATTCCGCAATCGATAAAGTTGAGGTTCCGAAAAATAGTCATCTTGGCGCAGACGTTGTAGACCATGAAAGAATACTTGCCGAACTGAACTTCAACGCCCAAGCGATCTTTAACAAAATCCATGTCGCGGAACGCCCCCTTGAGACTCGAACGAATCTCATAATCTTCCAGGTAATGCGTTGTCGGGTATTCGCAATCGACTGACAGATTCTTCCACCCTTTCGGGTATAGGTCTTTCTTGAACGCCTTGTTAAGGGCTACCGGGCTGTAAAGCATCCGTCCGACTTTCGTTTTCTCCTTGCTGATTTTGGTTCTTGATTGTGCAGCATCTACCGCTCTGATGGCGTCTTTAATTTCTGCGAGCAGGTGCGGGAAACGTTGTGTGATTTCGTTCAGCCCGTTGTTGAATGAGTATTGTGCCGCGAGTCTCAAGCCTTCGCCTCCGTGTTTCTCCACTCCATCGGAATCTGCGCGACCTTTTCGCGTCCCGTCGGTTGATGAACAGGCTTCCCGAGTTGGCGATAGCGGAGCGCGCCGGAATGCAAATCCGCGATCCGCCGCTTGGCTATTTCGATGTACTCTTCTTCTTTTTCACAGCCGAAAGCACGACGCTTATTCTTTAGCGCGGCGAGGAGCGCCGAGCCAACGCCGGAGAACGGATCGAGAACCCAATCGCCTTCGTTCGTCAGAGCCAACACGCAACGCTCCACCAACTCAATCGGGAATTGGCAGGGGTGGATCGTCTTCTCAGGGTGATTAGCCTTGACGTTCGGAATGTTCCAGAGCGCGGTCTCCCAATCCTGCACGACGATGCGCCAGATGTCCGAAGGATTCTTCCCCAAAGGATTGCCGGACGGCTGCCCGCGCTTCGCGCCTTTGAAGTGAGTCTTGCCCGGATACTTCGAAGGAACGCGCACGGGGTCGAGATTAAAAGTATAAGTGTCGCCTTTGGTGAACCATAGTAAGGTTTCATAACGACCGGAGAACCTCTTTGATGCGTGAAGCCCATGCTCGAAATACCAAACGATGCGATTGCGTAACTTCAGACCCTTCGCTTTGAGTCGTTGATAAAAATAGATATCGAGCGGGAAGACCTCGCCGTCCGCGACGTAGTTGCCCACTTGCCAGCACAAAGAGCCTTCAGGCGATAAAACTCTGACAATCTGTTCGAGAACAGGTTCGAGGGAGTCGAGATATTGGTTTAGACCGGTCGCTTTTTCGTAAGCTTTGCCGACGTTGTAAGGCGGGGAAGTGATGATTAACTTAACGAAGTCACCCGGTAAGCCCTGAAGAATCTCCAGGCAATCTCCCTGAGCGATTACAACCTCAGCGGCGGGGTCGAAAGAAGATGCCACTTCCGGCGTCCAGAGCGTCGAACTTTCTATCGGATTGCTCATTGTCCTTACAACCTCATTCCAATTCAGGCTTAACCGTGTCGATCTCCGCGTGTAGATTACGCTTCGTCACTCCCGCTAAGAGTTCTTCCAGCGTGTAATCAGTCTCGGCTACCGATTCAACTACAAGCCTTCGCTGCTCGAAGGATACTTCAACGATAGAACCTTGCTTGATGTTTAAGTCGGCTGCCGAAGATATAGGGATAATTAACACAAGCTCGTCGCCATTCTTCTTAATCTTAACTTTCATGTTCAACCTCAAGCCAGCGGCACGGACTGTCCCGCCTGCACGTAGGCGTGCTCGTAGAGGAGGAGTCCGGTGAGGGCGAGGGGGACGGCGGCGATATCGATGAAGGGCGCGAGCGCGCCTAAGAAGGTGAGCGCGAGACCCGCCCAGAAGTAGGCGGCGTAGCGACGATGCGTCATCTCTCGCACCGCGAGGTGTGCGTGCGCGGTCGGGTGCGTGAGCGTCGTCTCGCCCCAGACCATGAGCAGATGCAGGACGCTCGACACCGCGAGCACCCACGCGAGCGGCGCGACCGCCGCCTCTTCGCGCCAGGCGGCGAAGGGGAGCAGGGCGGCGGAGCCCGCGACGAGCGCCTGCACGAGCAGGTGCGGCGGCAGCAGCGGGTTCTGCCACAGGTCGCGCGCCTTCGCCTGCGCGAAGAGGTAGGCCGTGTAGATCGCCGTCAGCGCGGCGAGCGGGAGCCCGAGGATGATAAGTAGAAACGTAACAGCGGAATTGCCAGTCAGAGCGCCGAGGAAGTGCAGCGCAAGGACGAGCGTGTAACCAGCGATGATGAACGCGCCGCGGACGAGCCAACTGCGCCATTGTGGGCGCGTAAAGATCATGTAAAAACGTGCCGGGTGTTTTAAGTCCCAGATGAGCAGTGCGCCCGTAGCGGCGAGGAAGATGCCGGAGACGACGGGAGTTACCCAAAGCCAGAGGGGACTGATTGGACCGGTGAATGACGCCATCCCGCCGCCTCTACTTCGTATCAAGAAAATATCGAGTATGACGAGCAGCGCCGCGACGAGGTAAGCGCCCGCCGCGATGGATTTCGTCCACGTGTACGCGCTCACGCGCCAGTCCCAGGGGATCGAGTGCCCCACGTCGTAGGAGAGGAGCGCGGCGGCTGAAGAGTTGTTGTATTCGGGATGACCGGAGTTGACGATGCCAGCCCCTTGAGGCTGCTCGCTCCACATGAAGAGGTTGCCGTCGGGGCGGCGCGCGGCGAGCGGGTCGAGCGTCGCCTGGTGCGCGCCCTTGTAGAAGAGTTTCGGGTGCGTCTCCTTCTCTGGGCGGCGCACGTTCACCACGTCGCGGCCCAAGATGCGCGCGACCTTCGAGTCGGCGTCGTTCATGTCACCGACTAAGATCGCCTCGACCGGGCAGACGACGACGCAGGCCGGTTCGAGCCCCATGTCGATGCGGTGCGCGCAGAAGTTGCACTTCTCGGCGGAGTGGTCTTCCGGGTTGATGAAGATCGCGTCATACGGGCACGCCGCCATGCACGCCTTGCAGCCGATGCAGATGGATTTATCGAAATCGACGATGCCGTCCGCGCGCTTGAACATCGCGGTCGTCGGACACGCAGTCACGCACGGCGCGTCGGCGCACTGGTTACACCGAGTCACCTGATGCGCGCGGCGCGCCTGCGGGAAGATGCCGACGTCGACGTGCTTGACGTAAGTTCTCGTCACGCCCAGCGGCACCTCGTTCTCCGACTTGCACGCGGTCGTGCAGGCGTGGCAGCCGATGCAACGCGTCTGGTCGATGACCTTCGCCCAACGCGTCGGGAGCGGGTCGATCTGCGTCAGAGCCTGTGTGCTCAAGTCACCCTCCGGGCGTTGCAGTATTCGTGGCGTGGGATGAAATTGCCGCTGTCCTATTTAGAGCGCATAGTATTGCGGGAAACCATTATCTTGGCAACAGGCGCGCGGCGCGACCGTCACGTCGTCGATTGGGCGCGGGCGAGACCCGGACAGTTTGACGCGCCGCCGTGCGCGCGACTAGCATTTTCCTCACGCGACAGACGAGCCATGCGCTGAAGCGCACTGACAGAGCGGGAGGGCGTCTCATCACTCGCCAGCAAATCTTCGAGCTGCTGTTTCTCATCATCTTCGCCACCGTCCACGGCTACGGCGCGGCGTGGCTCGCCGTGCGGATGCTCTTCCGCCCGCACAACCCCGTCAAACTCTTCGGCTTGACGGTCTGGCCGCAAGGGATGATCCCGCGCCACCGCGCGCGCCTCGCCGGAACAATCGGCAACGCCGTCGGCAACGAGCTGGTCTCGCACGACACCGTCACCGACGCGCTCTTCGAGACCGACTTCTTCCAGCGCAAGGTCTTAGACCTCGTCGGGACTTACACGCACGAACTGCTCGACAAGCCGCGCTCCTCCTTCGTCGAGGCTCTGCCAGCGGGCGTGCGCGCGCCCGTGCTCGACGCCATCAGCGCCTTGCAGATGCGCGTCGCCGAGTACATCGCCGACATCCTGCGGAGCGAAGAGACCGCCCACGCGGTCAACTCCTTCATCGACCGCCGTGTGGACGAGCTGCTCTCGCGCCGCCTCTCAGAGATCGTGACCGGGGAGACTTACGAGCAACTGCTCGGCTTCGTCGAGGAGCGCTTCCGCAACATCGTCACCGAGCGCGGCTTCGAGGCGAAGGTCAGAGACTTCGTCTCGGCGCGCGTCGACGAGCTCGCCCGCAGCGGCGCGCAGCTCGCCGAAGTCTTCACGCCCGAAACGGTCGCGCTCGTCAAGGAGCGCATCGACGCGCAGCTCGCGCCCGTCGTCGCGCACCTCTCCGAGCTGGCGACGAACAAGAAGACGCGCACGCAGATCGGCGCGCTCATCAAGCGCGAGGTGGACGACTACTACGCGCAACTCAACTTCTTCAAGAAAATCTTCGTCTCGCGCGAGCGCATCCACTACGAGGTGGACGAGATGGTCAACAAGACTCTGCCGCGCCGCGTCGAGGAATTTTTGCGCGGCGAGGCGTTCGCGCGCGAGGCGGAGGAGTTTTTGAACTCGTCCATCGACAACCTGCTGGCGCGCCCGCTGAACGAGCTGGTCGGGAGCGTCGCGCCGGAGAAGCTGGAGCTCGTCAAGGATCAGATCGCGGGTCGCATCCTCTCGATCGCGCGCGGCGCGGAACTCTCCAAGACCGTCTCCGCCTACTCGGCGGACGCGCTCGCGCGCCTGCGCCCGCACACCCTGCGCGCGATGCTCGAACACGCCAGCCCCGACTCGGCGCAGCGCCTGAAGAGTTTCCTCTCGAAGGCGCTCCTGGGCGTCCTCGCGCGCGAGGACACGGCGCGCACGATCAACAACATCCTGACGGCGCAGATCGAGCGCCTCCTCATCGCGCCCATCGGCCGCATCGGCGATCACGTGCCGGAGCGGACGGTCGAGCGCGCGAGCCTGGCTCTGGTCGAGCGCGTCGTCGGCGTCGCGAGGGAGCGGCTGCCGCAGGCGATCAAGGAGTTCGACATCGGCCGGATCGTGCGCGAGAAGGTGTCGAACTACCCGGTCAAGAAGCTCGAAGACCTCGTGCTCTCGGTCGCGCAGCAGCACCTGCGTAAGATCGAGATGTTCGGCGCGGTCATAGGCTTCTTCCTCGGTCTCTCGCAAGCCGCCTACTTCGCGCTCAAGTACACGGGCGCGCTCGCGCGCCTCGGCGCGTGGTTTTAAGGGCAACCGGGCCGCCGCCGCCGACAACCAAATTGCGACGGATTCGTGTAAGCTGATTTGTGAGACCGGACGCCACGCCACGCCCCGCGCGACATTAGAAGCGGCGCGTGGCTTCGTTTCGAGGAGGGTTCCGAGAAGGGTTCCGAGAAGGGTTCCGAGAAGGGTTCCGAGAAGGGTTGATGATCACGAAAATGAAATTATTGATCGCGACTGTCATGTTACTGTCGTCGTCCGCGCCCGCGCTCTCGCAGATCGAGCCGACGGGTCAGCAGCGAGCCGCGCGTCCGGCGCCGCCGACCGCATCGGCGACGCCCGCGCCGCCCGCGCCGAAGAGCCGCTACCGGCGCGACGAGTCCGCGCGCGAGGATCGCACGACGGGCGGGACTGTAGAGCGCGCCGAGTTCGCGGCGGGCGAGCCCGACATCAAGGTCACCGTGGACGTGCCCGCGTTCCGCCTCACGCTCTGGCAGAACGGCAAAGAGGTGAAGACCTACCGCGTCGGCGTCGGGATGAAGAAGTACCCGCTGGCGATCGGCGAGCGCCGGGTCGAGCAGATCATCTGGAACCCCGACTGGATTCCGCCCGACAGCGAGTGGGTGGGCGAGCGCGCGGGCGTCTCGGCGGGCGAGGTGATCAAGGCGAGTGATCCGCGAAACCCGCTCGGCAAGATGAAGATGCCTCTGGGCGGCGGCTACCTCATCCACGAGGCGCACGGCGTCGGCGATCTCGGCAACCTCGTCTCGCACGGCTGCGTGCGCATGCTGCGCGCAGACCTCTACGACCTCTCCGAGAAGATCGTCGCCGCCCGCTCGCTCCCCGTCTCGGCGAAGAGAATCGCCAACGCGAAGCGGACGAAAAACACCGTCGTCGCGCGCCTCGACGATCCGCTCCTCGTCGACATCAACTACGACACGCACGTCGTCGAGGGCGGGGTGCTTCACCTCTACGCCGACGTTTACGGGCGCGGGACGAACACGGTCGAACAGCTCCGCGCGGAACTCGAAGAGTACGGCGTCGATCCCGCCGCCGCCGACGACGCGACGCTCAAGAAGATGCTCGCGCTCCCGACCCGCCAACGCTATTACGTCGTGAGCCTCGACAGCGTCAAGCAAGGTCGCGCGCTCGAAGACGGTCGCCTCTCTCCCGTCCTCCCGACGCCCGCGCCCGCGAGGAAGAAGGCTGCGGCGAAGAAAACGACGCGCGTTGCATAATGCGCGAAGCCGACAACACCTGACGACAAAAAAGCGGACGCGCCGATTGAGCGCGTCCGCTTTTTTGATCCCCATCGAAACTTCAGTTGCCCACGTACTCCCAGTGCCACGGTTCGTAGAAGTACGGGCGGAAGCCGAAGCGCTCGGCGTTGCGGACGAGCCACTTGTAGGCTTTGGTCTGGGTCTGCAGGGCGCGGTTGTCATCCTTCGACGAGACGGGGTCGTAGCCGCCGACGTAGAGGTCGAGCGCGCGCCCGGTGAAGTGCGGGCTCCTGGTGGCGAGCGCGGCGCGACCCGCCTCGGGCTGCTCGCGCCGCAGTCGATCCTGGTGCGCTTTGGAGCGGTACGCCGAGACTACTTTGAAAAATTTCTCCGAGTCTGCCAGCTCCACTTCCGACTTCGTTTTCAGTCCGAGCGACGGGTTCGAGATCGCAGCCGCGAGCAGACGCTTGTAAGCCGCGTAAGTCGTGCGCTCGACCATTCTCATCTCGGCGGGACGATTCGGGTCGTAGAGTTCTGAATCGGGGATGCTCACCAACTGGGAAGCGTCCGGGTACGGCGCGCCCTTCAGCCGGCGCGACTGCCAGCCCGCGATCATCTGCATCCAGTCGGCGCGATCGAGCACGCCCGTCGCGGGGAGCCGCGCCGACTTCTGCCAGCGCGAGACGGCTTGCGCGAAGTCCGCCGAGTCCGAGCCGGCGTCGACGTCTATCGTGCGCTCGATGAGCGGCAGGTAGAGCGACCAGCCGCGCTGCCGCTTGCCGCCGAACGTCCAGTCGAGGCTCGCGCCGAGCGCCGCGTTGCGCGTCGCGGCGGCGGCGAACGCGGAGTTGGAAGCGGACGAGGAGGCGCTGCGCGCGGACTCATGCTCCGCGTCCGTGTCGAAAGACGAGAGCGCGACCGGCAGGACGCGCGCGACCGGCGCGTCGTCAGACTGGATCGGGTTATAGCGGACGTAACCGCGCGAGGCTGCGACCGCCGCGGCGACGAGCAGCGCGGCGATGAGTGCGATGACGGCGAGAGACTCTCTTCTTCGACGCAGCATATTTTACGGCGACTGCTAAGGGGAGGGGCGTCCGTCCGGTTCGTTTGAAGTTAGATGCGGATGCGAGCCCGCCCGGTTGAACGCGCCGCGCGGGAAACCGCCCGCCGGCCACTTCGAGTTGACGCCCCGATCCCTTACCCCAGCGATACTATTATACGCTCTCTCTCCGCGCCCCCTCCCGCGTTTCTCTGCGCCTGCGGCGGTGAGTCCTGTCTCCGTCGCGCTCATGCCCCGCGCGGCTTGACCTCGGCGGCGCGGCGCGGGCAAGATGACGCCGCGATGCAGCACCGCGCTTTCGCCCACCGCAGCCCGCTCGGGCGCGTCCCGAAAACTCTCCCCACCACGCTCAAGATCGTTTGCGCGAGCCTCTTCGTCTGCGCCGCCGCGTCGGGTGCGCGCGCGCAGGGGTTGCAGCGCGAGCTGAGCGCGCCGGGCGCTCGCCCCGACGTCGTCGTGAAGAACCCGAGCGGGCGCGTGACGGTCGTCGCCGCGCCCGCCGAGGAAGAGCTGAAGACCGTCTCGCTCAAAGCCGAGACCCCGGGCAAGGCACTCGCCGAGAAGGACGTGCGCTCGAAGTCTGCGGGCGGGCGCGTCGAGATCGAGGTCGCGGGCGGGCGCGGGGAGCGTGATCGCATCGACCTCACCCTGCGCGTGCCGGCGCACACGCGCCTGAGGGTCGAGACCACGAGCGGCGCGGTCGACGTTTCGGGCGCGCTCTCCGAAGTCGAGGCTTCGACGACGACGGGCACGATCCGCGCCGACGTCCCGACCGACGCGCTTCTTTACAACTTCAGTTGGACGACGAGCCGACCGCGCTTCTACAGCGAGGTCGAGCTGGGCAAGACAAAAGAGAAGCGCGGCGGGCGCTTCGAGCTGAGCGGGCGCTTAGGCGACAAGAAGGCGAAGAAGGACAGCCGCGTCAAACTCGATCTGACGACCGAGCGCGGCGTCGTCGTCTTCGGCGTGGAAGCCGCGTCGGTGCCGAGCGATCTGCGCGAGCGACAGCTGACCGAAGCCGCGCGGGGCATCATCCGCAGCGGCAACCAGGACCTGATCGAGGCGATCCGCCGCGTCGTCCCGCGCTACGTCGGCGACTACGCCGCGACGCTCCCGCTACCCGCGCGCGCGCCCGTCATCACGAAGGAGGCGAAGGCGCGCGACGTGGCGACGATGGTCGCGCCGCAAGTCATGCGCCTGAACGCGAGCGTGACCGACCGGTACGGACGCGCCGTCGCGGGGCTCAAGCCTTCCGACTTCTCCGTCACCGAAGACGGCCAGCCGCGCGAGGTGACGGCGGTCGAGCCCGCGCGCACGCCCTTCAACCTCGTCCTCCTCTTAGACGTTTCCGGCAGCGTCGAGGAGAGGCTCGACTTCATACGCAAAGCCGCGCTCTCGTTCGTGAACACCGTCGGCTCGGACGACCGCGTCGCCATCACCAGCTTCCGCGACGACGTGCAGCTCATCTCCGACTTCACGACCGACCGGAGCCTGCTCGAGGAGCGCGTCAAGGAGATCGACGCGGGCGGCGCGACCGCGCTCTACGACGCGCTCGCCTACACGCTCGTCCAGACCCTGCGCCCTCTGCGCGGCGCGCGCACGGCCATCGTCGTCCTCTCCGACGGCGACGACAACCGCTCCTTCGTCCCCTTCAACAACGTCCTCGAAGCCACGGTCGAGTCCGGCGCGCTCATCTACCCGCTCTACATCCCTTCGGGTCTCATCCCCGCCTCGGGGGCGACCGACGCGACCAACGCGGCAGACCCCGTGCGCACGCGCTACCTGACGCTCACCTCGCGCGCCGACGCCGAGGGGCGCAAGCTCGCCGAAGTGTCGGGCGGCGTCTACTACCCCATCACGCGCCTCGACGAGCTGCAACGCGCCTACGACGACGTGGCGGCGCAACTCCGCACCTCCTACACCGTCAGCTACACCTCGTCAGCCGCGACGCCCGCGGCGCAGCAGCGCGTCCGCGTCCGCGTCAACCGCGAGGGCGCGACCGTCCGCCTGAGCCCCGCCGTCAACGCCACACCGTAGCGCGCGATGCTGAACGACTCGCCCGCCTGCCATCGGCTTTTCATCCTCCGCCCTTCGTGATTCAATACTCGCCGTGAAAAGCCCGCTGCTCATGTCCTTGTTCGACGAGACGGAGCGACGCCCGCTCTCGGTCTCGGAGCTGACCTCGCAGGTGCGCGGCGCGCTGGAGAACCGCTTCGCGTCGGTGTGGGTCGAGGGCGAGATTTCCAACTTCCGCGCGCCCGCGTCGGGCCACTGGTACTTCACGATCAAGGACGAGGCGGCGCAGCTGAGAGCCTCGTGCTTCCGCGGCGCGAACTCGCGCATCCGCTTCCGCCCGACGGACGGTCTGCAGGTGCGCGCGCGCGGTCGGCTCACGGTCTACGAGCCGCGCGGCGACTACGAGC
The DNA here is from genome assembly GCA_020200235.1 of Acidobacteriota bacterium. Taxonomy (GTDB): domain Bacteria; phylum Acidobacteriota; class Blastocatellia; order Pyrinomonadales; family Pyrinomonadaceae; genus JAIVGV01. The sequence continues at coordinate 27,486 of JAIVJC010000013.1, forward strand.
TCGTCGTCGAAGGACTCGACCCCGTCGGCGCGGGCGCGCTGCGCGTGGCGTTCGAGCAGATGCGCGACCGGCTCGCCGCCGAAGGGCTGTTCGCCGAAGAGCTGAAAAGACCGCTGCCGCTTTTGCCGCGCCGGGTCGGCGTCGTCACTTCGCCCACGGGCGCTGCCGTCCACGACATCCTGCGCGTCCTCAGCCGGCGCACGCGCACCGTCAACATCCTCCTCGTGCCCGTGCGCGTGCAGGGCGAGGGCGCGGGCGCGGAGATCGCGCGCGCCGTCGCGATGCTGAACGCGCACCACCGCGCGGCGATCCTCTCGGGGCGCGCGGGCGACGGCGTGGACGCGATCATCGTCGGGCGCGGCGGCGGATCGGCGGAAGACCTGTGGGCGTTCAACGAGGAGGAGGTCGCACGCGCCATCCGCGCCTCCACGATCCCCGTCATCTCGGCGGTCGGGCACGAGACGGATTTTTGTATCGCCGACTTCGCGGCGGACGTGCGCGCCGCGACCCCTTCGGCAGCCGCCGAGCTGGTCGCCGCGCGCGAGGACGAGGTGGCGGCTGCGGTCGACGCGCTCACGCGGGAGCTGCTGCGCACTCTGAGCTACCGGCTGATGAACGAGAGAGCGCGCCTGCAGGAGGCGGCGATGTCGCGCGGCTTCGACGACGCGCGCGCGCGCCTGAATGATGCGTCGCGCGTGACCGCGGAGCTGTCGCACCGACTCGAAAAGTTGATCGCCCGCGTCAGAGAGAGCGCGCGGAAACGTCTGGGAGACGCCTCGTGCCGCCTCTCGCCCGCGAAGCCCGCCGCGCGTGCGGCGAGGGCGCGCACGCGGCTCGCACTCGTGCGCGCGACGCTCGAGCGCACCGCCGCCTCGCGGCTCGAAGAAGCGAGAGCGCGCCTCGGCGTCGCCGCCGCCTCGCTCGACGCGCTCTCGCCGCTCGCGGTGCTCAGGCGCGGCTACGCCATCGCGGAGGACGAGGCGGGCAGCGCCCTGCGCGCGGCGCGCGAGACGCGGGAAGGGCGGCGCGTGCGCGTGCGTCTCGGCGAGGGCGCGCTGCGCTGCCGCGTCGAAGGGGTGGAGGGGGTTTAGGCGAATGTCTACCGAGCGCGGGAGGCGCGCGAAGGAGCGCCAGCGCAGCCGCATCGTCGTCAACGTGGACGAGCCGCGTCGGCAGCGCGGCGCGCGCGATCAGGATCGCACCCTCAGGCGCCGACCGAGCCGCCTCTCCAGAGGTGGTCGCCGCAGGCTGATCGTCGCCGCGGCGGTCGCGGGCGCGTTGGTCGTCGCCGCTCTCGCGGGCGCTTACCTCTGGTATCAGTCTTACAAAAAATCTCCGGCCTACTCGCTCGCGCTGCTCGTCGACGCGGCGCGGCGCAGTGATCGGCAGACGGTCGATCAATTCATCGACGCGGATCAGTTAACGCACAGCCTCGTGCCGCAGGTCGTGGCGAAAGTCTCCGCGCGCGGGCAAGGGGCGACGGCGCAGGCGGGCGCGGCGCAGGTCCCGGCGTCGGTGCGCCGCTACGTCGAGGCGAACGCGGGCGTGCTCATCCCGGGCGCGCGCGAGCAGGTGCGCGACGCCGTGATCGCCCAGGTCAGACGGGGCGTGGCTTCACACGCCGACAGCTACCCGTTCTTCCTGACCGCGCTCGGCGCGCGCTTCGCGGCTGACGAGATCAGCGTCCAGGGCGACGTTGCGAGCGTCGCGTTCAAGTCGAGCAATCAGCCCGTCGCGCTCGGCTTGCAGCGCGACGCCGCGGGCGAGCGCTGGCGCGTCATCTCCGTCCAGAGCGAAGAGCTGGCGACGCGCATCGCCGATAACCTGTCGCGCGGCTTACCCGCGCTCGGCAGATGAACACGAGTCGGTGAATTAAACTTTTATGATGAAGACGAAAAAATCGGTGGCGCAGAGTCAGACGTTCGAGTCGTCGCTGGCGGCGTTGGAGAGGTGCGTGCGCGAGCTGGAGCGCGGGGAGCTGCCGCTGGAGAAGAGTCTGGAGCTGTTCGAGGAGGGCGTGAGGCTCTCGCGCGAGTGCCAGGAGCGCCTCAACGAGGCGGAGCGGCGGATCGAAGTGCTCTTGCAGGACGACGAGGGGCGCACGTTCGCGTCCGCGCTCGGCGGGGGCGACCTCTCCCGCGCCGGGTTCGACGCCGCCTCGGTCGATGACGAAGATGAAAGCGTCTTCTGACACCGCCGACGCGCGCGCCGTCGCGACGGCCGAAGGGGCGCGCGAATTTTTGTCGCGCGCGCGCTCGGTCGTCGACGCGCGGCTCGACGCACTCGTGCCCGCCGAGGGGGTCGAGCCGACGGCCGTCCACGCGGCGATCCGCTGGAGCCTCTTCGCGGGCGGGAAGCGGCTGCGCCCCGCGCTCGTCCTCGCGGCGGGCGAGACGTTCGGCGCGAGGCGTGCGGAGTTGATGGCGACCGCGTGCGCCTTCGAGCTGGTTCACACCTACTCGCTCGTCCACGACGATCTGCCGTCGATGGACGACGACGATTTGCGCCGCGGGCGACCCACCTGCCACGTCCGCTTCGGCGAGGCGACGGCGATCCTCGCGGGCGACGCCTTGCAGTCGCTCGCCTTCCAGACGATCGCGGAAGACGAAGGGCTCGATCCGACGTTGCGCGTGAGAGTGGTCGCGGAGCTGGCGCGCGCGGCGGGGACGCCCGACGGGATGGTCGCGGGGCAGAGCCTCGATCTGGCCGCCGAGTCGCGCGCGGGCGTCGGGGCGGACGAGCTCGATCGTATTCACGAGCGCAAGACCGGCGCGATGATCGCGGCGGCGGCGCGCTGCGGCGCGATCATCGCAGGCGCGGCGGCGCGCGAGCTCGAAGCCGTCTCCCTTTACGCCGCGCGGCTGGGTCTGCTCTTCCAGATCACGGACGACCTGCTCGACGTGACGGCTTCCGCCGAAGACCTCGGCAAGACTCCGGGCAAGGACGCGCGCGCCCTCAAAGCCACCTACCCCGCGCTCCACGGTCTCGAAGCCGCGCGCGGGCGCGCACGCGCGGTCTGCCGGGAGGCGTGCGCCGCGCTCGACGCGGTCGAACGCCCGACCTCGCTCCTGCGCGCGCTCGCGCTCCTCACGCTCGAACGCCGCGCGTGAGATCGGCGAATCATCCAGACTCATCGCCAACACTCAAATCCCCTGAGCGACTCCGGCGCCTCCGGCGTGAGAATAAAATTTCACGCTGGAGGCGCCGGGGTCGCTCAGGGGAGTGTTAGTTCTAACTCGAACTGTAAACACGCCGTCGCGCGTCAGGCGCGGAAGGCTTCGAGGACTTCGTCGGCGTGCTGCTCGACGTTGACCTTGTCGAAGACCTTTTTGATCTTGCCTTCCTTGTCGATCAGAAAAGTCTTGCGCGCGACGCCCATGAACTTCCTGTCGCCCCACGTCTGCTCGCCGTAGACGCCGTAGGCGTCCGAGACCGAGTGATCCGTGTCGGCGAGCAGGGTGAAAGGCAGGTTGAACTTCTCGGCGAACTTCTGGTGCGACTGCTCGTCGTCGGGCGAGACGCCGAAGACCTTGACGCCTTCGCGCTCGTAGACCGAGCTGGCGTCGCGGAAGGAGCAAGCCTCCTTCGTGCAGCCCGGCGTGTCGTCCTTCGGGTAGAAGTAGAGCACGACGTTCTGACCGCGGAGGTCTGAGAGCTTGACCGGGTTGCCCTGCGCGTCGCGCGAGGCGAAGTCGGGCGCGTTGTCGCCTTCCTTGAGCATGGCTGTTAGTTTCTCCGTCCCTGTAATGTGATTGAAGCGTGCCCGGATGATAACACGCGGCGCGACCCGGCTTGATCCGAGCGCGCGCGGCGGGCGCAGTCGCGTCGAGTCGCGCGGGCGGAGTTTCGCGCTGAAGGGGTTAGCGTCGGACGGAAGTTTCGTCGTCGCCCGCCGGAGGGGTCTCGTCGGACTTAATGGTCTGGCGCGGGGCGGGCGTGGCGGGGCGTCGCGCGTGGAGGCGCGCGGTGATCTGCGTGCCGAGGCGCTCGCTGCCGCGCCCGGTCGGCTCGTCGGCTTCGAAAATCTCCTCGAACCAGGAACGCCGCTCGGAAGTCGCCGCGCGCTCAGCCGTCGGCGGCTCGCCGGTCGGCTGCTCGTCGCGCGCCGGCGGGGGCTGCGCCGCCCCGGCGGTCGCCGCCGCGCGGTCGTCGCCCTTCAGGCTCTCCAACTCGTCGGCGAGGTTGAGCGCGGTCAGCACGGCGATCTTCGCCACGTCGACCGTCGTCATGTGAGCGGCGACCTCGCGCATGCGCCCGTCCACCAGCGTCGCCACGCGCTCGGCGTAACCGGCGTCGCGCCCGGTGCGCAGGCGGTAGGGCTGATCGAAGATGCGCACGACCACGCTGGTCTGCTGGTCGGCCGGTGTTTGTTGGCTCATGGCAAAGCTACTTCCTCGACATCACTGACGTGCGAACGCGGACGGGGCTGGCAAGCGGCAAGGCGCGGCGAAGTTTAGCATAAAGCCTTCGTCGCGCGCTCACGCGGCTCGTCATGAGCCCTCTCGCACAAGTGCCGACGAAGCCCGCGAAGGCTGGCGGTCGTCTTAGACTTCGACGGTCGGGGCGTGCGCGCCCGCGGCGTGACGCTTTTGGAGCGCGCGCAGCGGTTCGGGGACGAAGGCGGTGAGCTGGTGCGTGGCGGTGTGACCGTCGGCGAACGCCTGGTAGAGCAGAAGCTCGGGGAGTTGCAGGCAACTGAGCGGCGAGTTTTCGACGTAGCCGGTGTCGATGCCGACGGCGCTGTTGTGCATGTAGATGCCGTGGTGACCGAGGCGACCGCGCAAGGGGAGGAGCGGCGTCGGCGTGTGACCGAAGACGCAGGGCTTGCCCGTGTAGCCCTTGAAGAAGTCGGGGTCGCGCGACCAGAGCAGGTGGTGCGGCGAGCAGTCGCGCGGGTGCTTGCCGCCTTCGAGGCCGGCGTGGACGTAAAGAGCCATCTCGTCCTCGTAAAAGAGCGGGAGGCTGCGGAAGAACTCCGCGTGCTCCTCGGGCAGCGACGCGCCGAAGCGCTCTCGCAGCTCCAGGAAATCTTTCTCCTTGCGGATGCGGAACCACTCGCCGGTGTACTGCTGGATCGTGCAGTGGCTGCCGACCGCCACGTGCAGCCAGAGCGTCGCGCCGCCTTCGAGGAAGTCCAGCAGCATCTGCTCGTGGTTGCCGCGCACGCAGACGACTCGATCGGGGTTCGCCCTGCGCAGGTTGATCACGTCCTCGACCGTGCCGGGAATCTCGTCGCCGCGATCCACGAGATCGCCGAGCAGGACGACCGTGTCGTTTTCCGCGTCGCGCGGGATCATCGAGAGCAGCGCGCGGAGTTGCGCGCGCCGCCCGTGGAGATCGCCGATGACGAAGGTGCTCACCCGCCCATGCCCCCCGGCTGCGCCTGCGCCTGCGAGCGCTCGATGCGCTGCATCAACTCGGCGAAGCGCGGATCGGCGCGCAGGGCCGCCCACTCCGGGTTCGACTCGAACCACGGCCGGTTCTCGTTGCCGAGATCGATGGCGCGACCGAGCCAGTCGAACGCCTCGTCCGTCATGCCTTCGAGCGCGTAGGCGGTGGCGAGCCAGTAGGGCACGTCGTGATCGGCGAGCGCGACCTCCTTCAGCCGCTCGGTCAGCTCGGCGCGCGCCGCCTCGTGCTCGCCGAGGCGGCTCAAAGTCTGCGCGTAGAGCGCGCGCAGCCCCGCGATCTCCGGGTGGCGCTCGACAACCTCGCGCAGGATTTCCGCGCCGCGCTCCACGTCGCCCTGGTGGAACGTGACGACGCCGCGGAAGGCGCGGATGAACGGGTGATCGGGCTCCACCTCCGCGCCCTTGTCCAGCTCCGCCAGCGCCTCCTCGTACTGCCCCATGTACATCAGCACGCGCGCGCGGTTGTAGCTGACGACGACGCGCTCCGCCGGGTTCAAACGCTCCATCCGGTCGAGGCAGCGCAGCGCGCGGTCGTACTGACCGTCGAGCCGGTAGAGGTAGGAGGCGACGAACTGCACGCCCGTGTCGTTCGGCGCCTCGCGGCGCAGTCGCTCCACCTCGCCGCGCGCCTTCTGCTTCTCGCCGCGCGCGAGGTAGATGAAGACCATGTGCATGCGCGCCTCGAAGTTCTTCGGATCGAGCGCGAGCCCCTTGCGAAACTCCTCCTCGGCGCGCTCGTAGTCCTCGCTGTCGCCCATGCACTTGATGACGCGGTTGGCGTAACAGCCGCCCAGGGCGCAGTGTGCGAGCGCGAACTCCGGATCGAGCGCGACAGCGCGGCGGAAATGCTGGATGGCTTCCTCCACGTCCTCGTTCGCGAGCGTGTGGTAGATGTAGCGGCCGAGGGCGTCACGCCCGCGCAGATACTCCTCGTAAGCCTCCGCGTTTTTGGTCGCGCGCTGCCCGAGCGCCTCCTGCTCGTCCGCGCCCAGCTCGATGCGCAAGCCCTGCACGATCTGCTGCGCGATGGTGTCCTGCACGGTGATGATGTCGGCGGCGGTCGCGTCGATGCGATCCGTCCAGAGGAGGTTGCCCGTCAGCACGTCGAGCAGTTGCGCGTTAACCCGGAGCTTATCGCCCGCGCGCAAAAAGTTCGCGGAGAGGATGGCGTTGACGCTCATCTCCCTGCCGGCTTCGAGCGGATCGACCTGCTGCCCGCGGTACTTCGTGATCATCGACGAGGGGCGGACGACGAGCGAGCGCAGGCGCGCCAGCTCCGTGATGACCGCGTCGGCGAGCGAGAACTCGTAGAAGCTCACCTCGCCGTCGCCGATCAGGTTGTGGAAGGGCAGGATCGCGATGGACTTCTGCGCGCCCTCGGGCGCGCTCGTCTGCATCGTGTCGTGCAGCAGCCCTTGCGACGCCGAGGCGGCTGAGCCGGGGGCGGTCGAGGCGGCGGGCGGCAGGGAACTGGCGTCGCCCGCGCCGGTGATGTTGCGCAGCCAGCGGCGGAACGTGCGGCCGAAGTTGGTCTGCGGCGTGTGGCGCGGCGGGACGGGCGCGATGCCTTCGGCGACGGTGCTCGTCGCCACGCCCCCGCCCGCCCTGACCTCGACGAGCACCGCGCGCAGATCGTCGCGGAACTCCGTCATGCGCTGGTAACGAGCGTCGGGTTTCTTGGCGAGCGCGCGATCGAGAATCTCCTGCAGGCGCGGCGGCACGTCCTGCCGGACTTCGGCGAGGCGGACGGGCGTGTCGTGCAGCACGGCGTAGCGCACCTCGACGCTCGTCTTGCCGCGGAAGGGCCAGGTGCCGGTCAGCATCTCGTAGAGCAGGACGCCGGTGGAGAAGATGTCGGCGCGGTGATCCACTTTCGCGCCCGTGGCCTGCTCGGGCGCGGCGTAGGTCGCCGTCCCGTAGGGGATGCCCATCTCGGTGAGGTGCATGCTGGTCTTGTCCTCGCCGCGCTCGTCGAGGAGCTTGGCGAGACCGAAGTCGAGGACTTTCGCCGCGCCGTTCGGCGTGACCATCACGTTGCCGGCTTTGATGTCGCGGTGGATGACCCCGCGGGCGTGGGCGGCGGCTAAGGCGTCGGCGACCTGCAAGCCGATGGTCAGCGCGCTGCGGAGTTCCAGGGGCTTGCCGTTGACGAGCTGGCGGACGTTCTTGCCCTCGATGTGCTGCATCGTGATGAAGTGGACGCCGCCCTCTTCGTGCAGCCCGTAGATGACGCAGATGTTCGGGTGATCGAGGGAGGAGGCGAGCTGCGCCTCGCGCTCGAAGCGCTTGAGGTTGGCGTCGCGCGCCGTCAGCTCCGGCGAGAGGACTTTGACGACGACCGTGCGACCGAGCCGCGTGTCGACGGCTTTATAAACCGTCCCCTGTCCGCCCGTGCCGAGCTTCTCGACGATCTTGTAATTCAGGAGGGTGGAGCCGAGCATTCTGTGAGAGCGATTCTAGTTTCTCGACCAGAGGTTTGCAATGAATCGGCAGTCGAAGTATTTTCCTACCCGCCCTCGCCTCCCGTTTAAGCTGCGAATCCCGCGACATCCGACGCACCAGACGACACGCCGAACCGACTCGCCAGCATCAGGCGGAGGCTCGCCCGCGAGTCAGGCGAGGGCGCGCGGGACTCGTTCCGAAAATTCATCCCGACCTCGCAGCGCGTCTACGGCGTGCGCGTCCCCGCCCTCAACGAGATCGCCAGGGAGCATGGCGGGGCGGGCTTCGCGCTCGTCGAGGCGCTGTGGCGCCAGACTTTTACTCGGCGCGATCTGCGGACTGATCTACGGCGCGCTCTCCGCCGCCTCGATGCTTCCTCTGAAATTCGACGACAAGACCGCCGCTCTGACGGGCGCGTTTCTCAACCGCTTCGCCATCGGGTTTGTGATCGGCGCGGCGCGTTTGCCCGTGCCGCCGTGGGCGCAAGGGCTCATCTTCGGTCTGCTCTTGAGCCTGCCCGACGCTATCATCACGAAGGCTTACGCGCCGATCCTCGTCCTCGGCGCGGTGGGCGGCGTCATCATCGGTCTCATCGTCGGCAAGTGGGGCGTCTAACCCTATGGACGTGCGCGAAGCGACGAATGCTCACGTACGTTGAGCGCGCAACTCGCACTAAAGCGAAAGGGCGACGCGCAACTTTGCGCCACCCTTTCGCTCACAGCAAAATTATTCGTCGTTCGTCCGGCGAACCGCCGGAGCTAGTCGTGCACGGTTCAACCGCGCGGGGGCGTGCCCCACCCCGAACCCGCGTAGACGCCGTCCACGACGACGCACGGCACGGTCGGATCGTTGTCCGAGTAGGCGAACATCTCCTTGCGGCGCGCGCGGTCGTTCTGCGCGTCGTACTCCGTGAAGGGCGTGCCCTGCGAGTTGTAATAGTCCCGCGCCTGCTGGCAGTACGGGCAGCCCGGCTTGACGTAGATCACCACTCCCATCGTCCGTCGACCTCCTGATGGATCAATCGTAAATCGTAATTCGTAAATAGCACAAGCCGCCCCTCCGCCGCGGCGCGTCACGAGTCGCGCCGCCCGCGCCCCGCGTTCAAACGCGATCCGCGATTTACGATTCGCGGTTTACGCTCTATACTCCCGCCGCGCACGTCTCTTACGTCTCTTAAGTGCCGCCCCCAAAATGATCGACAGCGACCTCTACGAGCCATCCGGCTCGAAGCCGCCGACGAAGAAGTCGCCGCGCGCGACGACGCCCCCGCGCACGCGCCGAACGACGACGCCGCGCGCGAAGAGACGCACGCCAACCCCTCCCTCCAAGCTCCCTGATTGCCCTCGCCCCGCGAGTTTTCTTTCCCCCGCGCCCCTGCGCTACACTTTGCAGCTATTAGCCGTTAGCTGTTAGCCATTAGCAGGCAGCGGATAGCCGATCCCTCGTCGAGTAAAGGTGCGCACGTTCTGCGGACGACTTCATTAGTCGTATCGGCTGAATGCTGACGGCTAACAGCTAACAGCTAACAGCTAACAGCTAACAGCTCTTATATGCACGACGTTCTGATCATCGGCGCGGGACCCGCGGGGCTCTCGGCGGCGCTCTGGTGCGACGAGCTGGGGCTCGACGCGCTCGTGCTCGAAGGGCGCGCCGAGGTCGGCGGTCAGCTCCTGTGGGTGCACAACCCCGTCGAGAATTACCTGGGCTCGCGCGCCGCCGACGGGCGTGAGCTGCGCGACCGGTTCGCCGCGCAGGTGGCGGACGCGGAGTTCGATCTCTGGACGGGCGTGGAGATCGAGAGCGTCGACCTGAGCGCGAAGCGCGTCGCTTTGCGCAGCGGCGAGGAGTTGCAGTCGATCTTCATGATCGTCGCGACGGGCTTGCGCCGTCGCCGCCTGGGCGTGCCGGGCGAGGCGGAGTTCGCGGGGCGCGGGATGATCGAATCCGCGGCGCGCGACCGCGAGCTGTTCGCGGGTAGAGACGTGGTCGTCGTCGGCGGCGGCGACTCGGCGGTCGAGAACGCGCTGCTGCTCGCCGAAGTCTGCCCGACCGTGACGCTCGTGCATCGCGGGAGGAAGCTCAGCGCGCGCGCCCAGTTCGCCGAGCGACTTCAGGGCACGCACTGCGTGACGGTCTTCACCGAGTCGGAGCTGGTGCGCGTCATCGGGGGCGAGCGGGTAGAGGCGGTCGAGATCAGGCGGCGCGGCGCTTTGAAGCCGTTCCAGATGGCTGTGGGCGGCGTGCTCGTGCGCGTCGGTTACGAGCCGAACACGGAGCTGTTCCGCGATCAGGTCGAGCTCGACGGCGGCGGCTACCTGCGCGTGACGAATGAATATGAGACTACTGTCGATAACGTCTTCGCCGCGGGCGACGTGGCGAGCCGGCTCGCGCCGACCATCAGCGGCGCGGTCGGCGCGGGCGCGACCGCCGCGAAGATCATCGCGGCGCGACTGAGAGACGCGACGGGAGGGTGAGGCGATGGCGACTGCGGGCTATTCGGGGACACCGCTCGTGAAGAAGCTCGGCTTCAAGGAGGGCTTCCGCGCCGCGCTCGTGGGCGCGCCGCCGAACTTCTCGGACGAGCTGATCGATCTGCCGGGGGGCGTCGAGTTCGTCAAGCCCGCCGGGCGCTCACTCGATCTCGTCGTGCTGTTCGTCGAGGGGCGAGCCGACCTGCTGAAGTCGTTCGAGAAGCTCGCGGCGAGGCTCGCGCCCGCCGGGATGCTGTGGGTGGCGTGGCGCAAGAAGTCTTCGGGCGCGCAAACCGACCTGGACGAGAACGTGGTGCGCGAGACGGGTCTCGAAGCCGGGCTCGTCGACACGAAGGTCTGCGCGATCGACGAGACGTGGTCGGGCCTGCGCTTCGTCCGCAGGCTCAGGGACAGACCGGAGTCGTAAGGCGCGGCGTGGCGTCGCGGATCGAATGTCAATCGACTCGGGGTCATCAGGTATGAGTTATAAAACAATCACGCCCACCGAATATGCGGCGCGCGCGGCGAGCGGCGAGCGCGTGCGCCTGATCGACGTGCGCGAGGCGTGGGAGTTCGAGCTGGTGGGAATCGAGGGCGCAGAGCTTCTGCCGCTTAGTCGCATGAGTGAGTGGGAGGGCGCGTTGAAAGACGACGAGGAGATCGTCTTCATGTGTCACCACGGCGGAAGTCGATCCCCGTATGCCGAGGTACTGAAGAGAGCGATTAGCAGTTAGCTATTAGCTATTAGCTAAACAGTAACCCGAAACTTATTGCCGAACGATGAAGGCGAACGGCTAACAGCTAACAGCTAACAGCTAATCGCTATATAATGCCCGCCACGATGAGAGCTGTTGACGAAGAGCGACCGGCGTACACGCAGGCGCACGCGGCGGCGTACCCCGTCGAGTACATCGCCGGGATCGAACTCTACAACGCGGGCGAGTTCCACGCGGCGCACGACGCGTGGGAGGATCGCTGGACGGACGACGCGGGCCCTTCGGAGAAATTATTCCTTCAGGCGATGATCCAGTCGGCGGTGGCGTTCCACCACCTGGAGATCGGCAGGCCCGGCGCGGCGCGCAGGATGTACCAGATGTCGAAGGAGAAGTTCGCGCGCCTCGCCGCGCCCGTCTTCATGTCGCTCGATCTCGCCGACTACCAGGCGCAGCTCGACCGCTCGCTCTCGTGGCTGCTGGACGCGCCCGACCCGCGCGACGTGATGCCTGCGGAGATCGTGCCGCCGAAGATTCGGCTGCTGCCCGAAGTGATGGAGTTCGACTGATGGGCGTCGGACTCAGCGACGGCGAGAGCGCCGCGCCGCCTCTATCTGAAGCGGCGGGCGGGGCGACGACTTCTGCGGCGTCCGCGGCGTCGGATCGGCGCGATGCCGTGCCCGGCGTGATCGCGGGCGCGCGCCTGCTGCTCGTCGCGCTGTGGCTCGGCGGCGCGGTCTTCTTCAGCTTCGTCGTCGCGCCGACGGCTTTCGCGGTGCTACAGCAGCGCGAGCTGGCGGGCGCCGTCGTCACGCGCACCATCGCGGTCGTCAACGTCGGCGGTTTCATCATCAGCCTCGTCGTGCTCGCGCTCGGATTCTTAGAGAATGACGCAGGTCGTCGAAGGCGGGCGCGGCTCGTCGAGACAGTCTCGCTCGCGCTCGTCGCGATCTCTTGCGGCGCCGGTCACTGGATCGTCAGCGCGCGGATGCTCGCGCTGCGCGCGGCGATGGGGCGACCCGTTGACGCGGTCGCCGCGGACGATCCCGTGCGCGCCGCCTTCAACAGCCTGCACGGCTACTCGGTCGGCTTGATGACGGTCGCGATGCTCGCGGGCGTCGTCGCGCTCTTCGCCGTGGCGGGGCGTAAGAATAAGTCTGGAGTCTAGAGTCCGGAGTCAAGAGTCGAAACCGAAAGATCGCTTTTGACTCCCGGACTCCGAACTCCAGACTCCGGACTAAACAACGACGAAGGAGTTCTGGCGTGGAAACGTTTGAGAGGATCGACGACTGGCGCGAGCGTTACCAGCGTTGGAAGCGCGTCAACGAGTTGCGCGACGGAGACGTGGGCGAGCACTACCCCTGGGTCGAGAACCGGCACGCGCCGTTCAAGCCGTTGGGGCGCGCGCTGCCGATGCTCAACCTCGGGCTCATCACCTCGGCGGGCGCCTACATCGACGGCACGGAAGGCTTCGACACGACCGTGCCGGGCGGCGACGCGACCTACCGCGAAATCCCGACGCTCGTCACGCAGGACGATCTGCGCTTCGCCGCGCGCGGCTACGACCCCGCAGCCGTCGAGGCGGACATGAACGCGCAGGTCCCGCTCGCGCGGCTCTACGAGTTCGAGGGCAACGGCATCATCGGCCAGCTCAACCCCGTCTTCTGGAGCCTGTGCGGCTTCATCCCGTCGGCGGCGCGCTTCGCCTCGCAGACGCTGCCCGAGCTGGTCGAGCGCGTCAAACGTTACAACGTGCAGGCGGCACTTCTCGTCCCGGCGTCGCGACTCTGCCACCAGACGATGGGCCTCGCGGCGCGCGCGCTCGAAGCGGCTGGCGTGCCGACGATGATGCTCTCGGTCGACAGGGAGACGACCGAGCACGTCAAACCGCCGCGCGCCGTCTACTACGTCGGCGAGTTCGGCAGCGTGTCGGGTCGCCCGAACTTCAGCGAGCACCAGCGGCGCATCCTCGACGAGGCTCTGCGACTCCTGGAGCCGACCGATCAGGTCTCGATCCGAAAGCTCAACGTCGAGATGGAGACGCTCGTCGAAGGGCAGCGCGGCGAGAGGTAAGCGCGGTGAGGAATGGGCGCGCCTTAGCCCGCGGAGCGGGCGACAGAAAGTAGCCCACGGCGTAAGCCGTGGGATCGCCGGTGAAAAAATAACGAGAGCCCCTGAAAGGGGCGAAAGAACTTCAGCGCGGAAATTCTTTCGCCCCTTTCAGGGGCTCTCAATTTCTTCTGAAACAAAAACCCACGGCTTACGCCGTGGGCTACTTTCTTCCGCCCCTTATCAGGGGCTCATGCCTTTGGAACTTCCGTCCTCCGCCTTTACGAGCGCCGCTTGCGCGTCGAGGGCGCGTCGGACTTGGCGAAGTAACCCTGGCGGAAGGTGAGCTTGAGCTTCTGATCTTTCAGCGCCGGGTTCGTGACCTCGATCAGGAGCTTGCGGAAAGAGCCGTCGTGCTTCTTGTTCGTCGGCGAGTAGGCGATGAGGTACTGCTCCCTCAGCTCCCGCTGAATCTGCTCGAACGCCTTGCGCAAGTCCTCCTCGCCGCGCGGGACGTAGGCGCGGCCCCCCGTGCGCTCGGCGATCTTTCTGATCGAGCCCTCGTCGACGCCGGTGTAGTTGAAGCTGTCGCCGACGCCGATGACGAAGACGAGCGTGTCGGTCTTGAGCGCGCGGTCGACCGCGTCCTGCAACTTCATCTTGCCGCTCGTGTTGACGCCGTCGGTCAGGAGGATGATCGCGCGCCGCGTCTGCTCGGACGACTCGGACAGCACCTCGTCGCACGTGACCCAGACCGCGTCCCAGAGCGAGGTGGAGGAGGCGAGCGCGTTGTTGTCGCCGGAGATGGGCGGCGTGCCGACGATGGTGCCGTTGCCGAGGTAGCCCGCGGGCGGCACGAACTCGACCCTGTCGATCGCGCTGCGCACGCGCTGGACGCTCCCGGTCAGACCCTGCTCCAGCGTCGTCTCGCCCGTGGACGACACGACCGCGACCTCGTCCTTGCGCGGACGCAGAACAGCGTCGACGAACTCGCGCGCCGCCTGCTTCTCCTGCGAGAGCGTGTGCTCCTGCGAGCCGGAGGTGTCGATGACGATGGCGAGCGTCAGCGGGAGATCGACCTGCTGCCCGAAGGTGAAGATCTCCTGCGGCACGCCGTCCTCGAGGATGCGCACGTCCTCCTTCTTGAGGGTCGTGACGAAGCGCTTGTCCTTGTCGATGGCGGTGAAGAGCACGTTCGTCAGAGCCGTGTTAACGCGGTAAACCTCGTCGTCGTCCACGGTCGTGTTCTCGTCCACCGGCTTCGGCGTGGGCTTCTGCTGCGCGGGGGGCGTGGCTTGCGGCTGCGCCTGCCCGCTGGCGGGCTGCTGCTGCTGCTGCTGCGCGCTCGTGGGCGCGAGCGCGAGGAAGACGGCCGCGCCGAGGGCGAGGGCGAAAACGAGGGCGCGTAACGACTGGCTGCGAAACTTCATAAATTTCAGACGACCTTTCGGACAAGGTTGGATGCCTGATGTCGGGCGTTGGATGCTAGCCGAACCCGAAACGGCTCTGGCGAGCGCGCGCCCGGCGCCAGCCCGCTACTCCTTGCTCTCCCTCGTCGCCGTGTAGCCGCGCCGCGTGCGCACCTTGAGCCCGTCCCGTTCGGAGGCGAGCTTGACCTCGATGCGCCGGTAGCTGCCGTCGAAGGCGCGCTGCGGCCGGTAGGTGACGACGTACTGCGCGCGCAGCTCTCGCGCGACGCGGTGGAAAGACTTCTCCAGCCCCAGCTTGTCGCCGATGAAGAACGCCTTGCCGCCCGTCTCCGCGCAGAGCCTGTCGAGCTCGCGGTCGCCGTCGTCCTTCGGCGTGCCCATCTGGACGCCGGGCACGACGCCGGAGAGCCCCGCCTTCGTCGAGATGGCGAAGACGGTCGTCTCGGTCGCCTGCGCGATCTCGATGGCGTCTTTCAGTTTCGCGCGGCTCGCCGTGTCGTCGCCGTCCGTGATGAGGACCATCACGCGCCTGCCGGGTGTGCCGCGCATCTTCTCGTCGCACATCAGCCAGACGGCGTCCCACAGCGCCGTGTCCGAGCCGGGCTTCTTCACGCTGTCGACCGCCTTGTCGAGCAGGTCGAGCTTGTCGGTGAAGTCTTGCAGGAGGTTGACGTTCTCGTCGAAGACGGCGAACGCGCCGCGGTCCTTGCGCGCGCGCACGACCGTGTAGAGGAAATCCTTCGCCGCCTCCTTCTCGAAGCCGAGCTTGCCGGCGGTCGAGCCGGAGATGTCGAGCAGCACGGCGACGTGGACGGGCACGCCCGTCTTCTCGTCGGTGAAGCTCTCGATGCGCTGCGGCTGCTTGTCCTCGAAGACCTCGAAGTCTGACGCGGCGAGACCGGCGACGGGCTGATCCTTCTTGTCGAGCACGGTGATCGGCAGGCGCACGATGCGGACGTTGACCGTGCCCCCGCTCGTCTCCCCGGGCGGGGTCGGCGCGGGTCTCGACGCGGCGGGTTGCGGCTGCTGTTGCGCGGCGACGATCGCGCGCGCGGCGAGAGCCCACGCGGTCGCGCCGAACGCGGCGGTGATCAGGAACAGTTTGACGGCTGGTTTCATGTCTCTTCTTTAACTTGGTGAAAGAAATCCGGCGGGTTGAATGAGAGCTGTTCGGAATCTCGCGCCTCGCGAGCTTCGATGCCCGCGGCGACGGAGCCCGTTGCCCATCCGCCGCCGCCGCGACAGCGGCGCACGGAGTATATCAACCGCGCGGCTCGCCCGCACTGTTGTCCGGGCGCGTCAGCCTTCGGGCTCGGCGAGCGCGTCGAGCACGGCTTCGAGGTCGGGCGGGAGCGGCGCGCGAAACTTCATGAACTCGCCCGTGCGCGGGTGGCGCAAGCCCAGCCGCTCGGCGTGCAGGAACTGTCGCCCCAGCCGCGCGACCGCCGTGCGCGCGCGCGGATCGACGATCTGCTTGTCGCGCCCCGCGCCGTAGGTCTCGTCGCCGACGACCGGGTGCTTCATCCACGTGAGGTGCACCCTGATCTGGTGCGTGCGCCCGGTCTTGATCTCGACGTCCAGGAGCGTGAAGCGCGTGAAGCGCCGGCGCACGCGCCAGAGCGAGAGCGCGCGGCGACCCGTGCGGACGACCGCCATGCGCGTGCGGTTGCGCGGGTCGCGCCCGATGGGCTCCTCGATGCGCCCGCGCTCCTCTTTGGTCGCGCCGTGCACGAGCGCGACGTAATACTTGACGACCTCGCGCGCCCTGAACTGCTCCGACAGGTTCTCCCTCGCCGCCTCGGTCTTCGCCGCGACGATCAGACCCGAAGTGTCGCGGTCGAGCCGGTGGACGATGCCGGGGCGGGGGAATTGCGGATTGCGGAATGCGGATTGCGGATTCTTCGATTGCGGAATGCAGATTTCGGATTGCGGATTGGCTTGATGGCGTTCGTCGTCATCCGTTCCGAGGCGCGCGCCCTCCGCGTCTTCTTCAATCCGCAATCCGCAATCCGCATTCCGCAATCGGTAGGCGAGCGCGTTGGCGAGCGTGCCCGAGGGCACCCCGGCGGCGGGGTGGACGACGAGACCGGCGGGCTTGTTGACGACGACGATCGAATCGTCCTCGTAGACGATGTCGAGCGGGATGTCCTCGGGCTCGAAGTTGTTCGCGGGCGGCTCCGGCGTCTCCAACTCGACCGCCTCGCCCGCGTGCAGCCGGTACGAAGGCTTCTCGACGCGCCCGCCGACCAGCACCTCGCCCTCGTCGATGGATTGCTTGAGGCGCGTGCGGCTGAAGTGAGGCACGCGCGCGGCGAGGAAGGCGTCGAGGCGCGCGCCTGCGTCCGCCTCTTCGACCGTGAAGGCGAGCGTCTCGGCGTCGGGCTCCGCGAATGAAGCGCCGCCCGCTAACTCTGTCTGCGTTGATTCTTCTCCCATTGATCAGGCGCGCGCCGCGGTTTCGGAAACAGCCGCCGCGCGCGCGACGGTTGACGACGCGCGACGCCAGCGCACGAAGAGCAGGGCGACGCTCGCGGCGAAGACGAGGAGGCTGATGATCTGCGAGGTCGAGAGACCGGTGCGCGACGTGAGCCCGAGGATGTCGCCGCGCGGGTCGTCGCGGAAGAACTCGATGACGAACCGCGCCGCGCCGTAGAGCGCGCCGTAGAAGAGTATGACCTGCCCGCTGAAGATTTTCCGCCGGTGCAGCCACAGCAGGAAGAGGCAGATGAACGCGGCGGCGAACGACTCGTAGAGCTGCGTCGGGTGCAGCGGCACTTCCGTGGGGACGCCCGTGATCTCGTGGCCCGCCTCGGAAAACTTCACGCCCCAGGGCATCGCCGTCGGCTTGCCCCAGCAGCAGCCCGCGGCGAAGCAGCCCTGCCGCCCGATGGCCTGCCCCAGAGCGATCGCCGGGGCGAAGGCGTCCGCCGTCTTCCACCACGGCAGACGAAAGCGGCGCACGAGCACGAAGGCGGTCGCGACCGCGGCGAGCAGCCCGCCGTAGAAGACGCCGCCCGAGCGCAGGAAGTCGAGCGACAGCAGGTGCGAAGGGTGCGCGCGGTACTCCGGCTCGGTGAAGAGCATCAGCAGTTTCGATCCGAGGATCGCCGCGAGCAGCAGCCACAAACCCAGATCGTAGACGCGCTCGCGCGGCAGCCCGTCGCGCGCGGCGAGCCGGGCGGCGAACACGAGCGCGAGCAAAAACGCCGCCGCCAGCAGCGCGCCGTAAGTGTTGACGGGGAAATTGCCGATGCGGAAAAGCTCTGGGTACATCTTGCGAAAGGGGAGTCGGAAGTCAGAATACAGAAGTCGGGATGGAGGGGGAAGCCGAGGGACGGCGGCGAAAATTACGTCGAGCTGACCTCCGGCTTTCGGCTTCCTTCTTCCGACTCCTGACTCCTGACTCCTGACTTCTGTCTCCTGCCTTCCAAGATAAGATCGAGCGCGAGCAGGACGGCACCGAGGCAGATCGAGGCGTCGGCGACGTTGAAGGTGGGCCAGTAGTGTCCGTCGAAGTGGAGCAGGATGAAATCGACGACGTGACCGAGGCGCGCGCGGTCGGTCATGTTCCCGGCGATGCCGGCGAGCAGCAGCGCGCACGCGCCGAGCACGCGGTCGTCCTCGCGCGGCGTGCGGAAGAAGTAGGTGAAGACGGCGACTGCCGCCGCGCAGGCGAGCGCGACCAGCAGCCAGCGGCCCGCCGCGCCGCCCTCCTGCAACTGCCCGAAGGCGATGCCGGGGTTCTCCGTGTAGGCGAGATCGAGGAAGCGCGGGACGACCGTCACGTCCTGCCCCAGGCGCAGTCGCCGCACCGCCCAAGCCTTCGAGGTCTGATCGACCAGGTAGACGC
>JAIVJC010000137.1 GCA_020200235.1 Acidobacteriota bacterium
GTCGCGCGGGTCATTGCCCGACCCGCGCCGACCGCGCGCCGCCTCACTCGCAAACCACAGGCGCGATCCGCTCGACGGGATCGCGCACGCGTACTAAAAACCGATCCTTCCCCCTCATGTTAACAGCCGCCGCACAAAGGTTCGCCGTCGCGCTCGCCGCCGCCGCCCTCGTCCTGAGCGCGGCGGCGGCGGGCGCGCTGGCGCAAGTCGGGGGCACAGCGGCTGACACCGTCATCTCCAACCGCGCCGAGGCGACCTACCAGGACGAAGAGGGCAGCTCCTTCAGCACGGTCTCGCCCACCGTCACCGTCACCGTCAGCACCGTCGCGGCGGTCGTCACCTCGCCCGACGAGACCGAGCCTTCTGACTCCGTCTCGCCCGGCGAGCGCGTCACGCGGCTCTTCCGCGTCTGCAACGGCGGCAACACGCCCGACCTCTACACCATCACGCGCGCCGAAGCCACCGCGCCCTCTTCCGTCTTCAGCCTCAGCTTCGACGCGGACGGCACGGGCACGCTCACCGCGGGCGACGCGCCCGTCACCGTCGGCGCGACGCTCAGCCCCCGCCTCGCGCCGCGCGCCTGCGTCAACGTGATCGCCCTCGTCGACGTGGACGCGGCGGTTCCCGGCTCGCGCCTGACCATCTCGCTGACGACGCACTCGAACGTCTCGACGACCGTCAACGGTCTCGCCTCCGACGACGGCACGATCATCAACTCGGTCGGCGACCCCGCGCGCTTCACCGATCCGAACGTCCCGGCGGCTCCGCCCCTCAAGCTCGTCAACGGCGAGGCGCGCGTCACCGCCGCGCCCGGCGAGACGCTCGACTACACCGTCTCCTTCCGCAACCGCGGCTCGGTCAGCGCGCGCAATGTTCTCGCCGCGGATGATCTGCCCGCGGGTCTCGAATACGTCGCGGGCTCTCTGCGCCTCGCGCAGCGCGCGCTCAGCGACGCGGCGGACGCGGACGAGGGTCAGCTCGCGAACAACGACCGGCGCGTCGAAGTCCGCCTCGCGCTGGTGCGACCCGACGAGGCCGTGACCTTCTCATTCCGCGCGCGCGTCACCGGCGGGATTCACGCCGGGAGCGGCGCGATCAACGTCGCCACGATCACGGGCGAGAACGTCGAGCGCACCAACTCTTCAGCCGCGACCGCCGTCGTCAACCCCTTCGGCGTCGTCTTTTCGGGTCGCAGCGGCGGCTCGACGACGATCAGCGGCGCGCGCGTCTCGCTGCTCACCGCGCGGGACACCGACGCGACGCTACTGACCGCCCCCGGCATCGGCTTCACGCCCAACGAGGCGAACGCCAACCCCTTCACCACCTCCGGCGGCGGGACCTTCGGCTTCGCGCTCTCGCCCGCGCAGATCGGCTCGCGGGGCGCGCCGGCGACCTACTACCTCAACGTCACCGCGCGCGGCTACCGCACGCGCATGATCGAGCTCGTGGTGCAGCCCGCCGACGCCGCCGGCCTCTACGCCGCGACGGTGCGCGCGATTGACGATCAGCCGCTCGCCGAGGTCGGTAGCTTCACGCTCACCGAGAACCCGGTCGCGCTCACGAACCTCGCGACCGTCGCCCTCAACGTCCCCGTCTTCGAGACGCAGGCGCTCGAAATCCAGAAGACGGTAGACCAGCAGCGCGCCGAGATCGGCGACGTGGTGACCTACCGCGTCGAAGTCCGCAACACGACGCAGTCGCCGCTGCGCGATCTGATCGTGCGCGATCAGCTCCCGCAGTCGTTCCACTACGCGGAAGGCACCGCGCTCCTGCAGATCGCGCCCGCCGCGGCGCAACACTTCGAGCCCGCTGTCAGCGGCAACGAACTGACTTTCCGGCTGAACGCGCTCAACGCGGGCGCGTCCGCCACGATCACCTACCGCGTCCGCGTCGGCGCGAACGCGCGCGAGGGCGATCAGGTGAACTCGGCGCTCGTCAACGCGCGCTTCGCCTCCGGCGAGACGATCACGGCGGGACCCGCCCGCGCCACCGTGCGCGTCGGCGCGGGTCTCTTCTCGACGCGGCAGATCATCCTCGGCCGCGTCTTCGTCGACGCGAACGGCAACGGTCAGTTCGACAAAGGTGAGCGACCCGTGGCGGGCGCGCGCCTCTACATCGACAACGGTCAGTCCGTCATCACCGACTCAGAAGGGATGTACAACCTGCCTTCGGTCGAGGACGGCGCGGTCGTCATCTCGCTCGATCCCGTCACCGTACCCTCCGGTCTCGCGCTCACGGACGAAGGTCGGCGCGCGGGTCGCAGCTGGACGCGGCTGCTTCGCACCCCGCTCGGCGGCGGAACGCTCCTCCGGCAGAACTTCGCGCTCGCCGGCGCCGAGGCGGGCGGCGACCTCGCGTCGCACGTTTCGACGGACGCGAACGCCAGACCGGGCGCGCGGGAAAAGAACGTTGCATCAGCGCCGAACGGCAAGGATGAAGGCGCAAGTGTGAAGGATGAAAAGAGCGCTGATCCGCAATCAGTCAGACCTTCGCCCCTCGTCCCTCGTCCCTCGTCCCCATCTTCCGCCCCGGCATTGCTAAGCTCCGCCGACGCGACGGGGAGTGAGACCCGCGTCGAGAAGAGCGCGGACGTGAAGTTCCTCTCGGCGGGCACTTACGAGGTCGAGTCGAAGGAGACGTTCGCGTCGGTCGCGGCGGGCGACATCGCGGTCGTCAGCCCCGCGCAGGACGAGGTCGTCTTGCAGTCCGCGCTCGCCGTCACGGTGCGCGTGGCGGAAGGGTGGACGGCGGCGCTGGAGCTGAACGGCTCGCCGGTCGGCGAGCAGAACATCGGCGAGCGGCGCGTCGATCACAAGAACAAGATCACGACGCTGAAGTTCGTCGGGCTCAACCTGAAGCCCGGTCAGAACTCTCTGCGCGCCTTCTCGGTCTCGCCCGAAGGCACGCCGGGCAGAGCCGCCTCGCTGACCGTCTACGGTCGCGGCGCGGCGCGTAGATTCGAGATCACGACCGAGCGCGGCGAGTTGCAGGCGGGCGGGCGCGATTCCGTGCTCGTGCGCGTCAGCGCCTTCGACGAGCGCGGCAACCCCGCGGCGGACGGCGTCGTCGGGCTCTCGACCTCCGGCGGCTACTTCGAGCGCGAGGCGTCGGACGATAAAGCCGCGGGCGATAGCAAATATTCGCGCGACCTGAGAACCGCCGAAGAGTTCGCCGCCGAGCAGGCGGACACGCAGCCGACGCAGGTGGTCCTCTCCCTGCGCGCGGGCGTCGCCACGGCGCGGCTCTTCTCTGCGGGCGCGCCCGGTCAGGCGGAGCTCATCGCGAAGGCGGGCGAGATGGAGGCGAGAGAGCGCGTGCGCTTCACCGCCGAGCTGCGACCCACCATCCTCGTCGGGCTCGCGGAGGCTTCCGTCGGTCGCGCCGCGCCGGAGAACGCGCTGCGCGGCGAGGACGCGCGCTTCCGCAGCCACCTCGAATTCTTCTTCCGCGGTCAGGTCCTGGGTAAGAACCTGCTCACGCTCTCCTACGACAGCCAGCGCCCGCTGAACCGCACGATGGGTCGCGACCGGATGTTCCAGTTCGATCCGCTCGACCGACTCTACCCCGTCTTCGGCGACTCATCGACGCGCTTCGACGAGATCGAGTCGAACTCGAAACTCTACGCCCGGCTCGACCGCGGTCGCTCCTACGCGATGTTCGGCGACTTCGAGGCGGACATGAACGAGACGCAGCTCGCGGGCTACGCGCGCAAGCTCACCGGCGTCAAGCTCCACGTCGAGAACGCGAACGGCGACTTCGTCACGGTCACGGGCGCGCGCCCCGACACCTCTTTCGCGCGCGACGTGTTCCCCGCGAGCCGCTTCGGTCTGCTGCGCCTGACGCACGGCGACGTGATGCAGGGCTCCGAGCAGGTCTACCTGGAAGTGCGCGACCGCCGCAACCCCGAGATCATCCTCTCGCGCGAGCCGCTCATGCGCTCGGTCGATTACAACCTCGACCCCGTCTCCGGTCAGCTCTTCTTCATGCGCTCGATCTCCGCGTTCGACTACGATCTCAACCTCGTGCAGGTCGTCGTCACCTACGAGCACCGCGCCGACGGGATGACTTCGGGCGTCTACACGGGTCGCGCGTCGAAGCGCATCGCGCCCCTCGGCTTGCGGCTCGGCGCGTCGTTCGTCGAGCAGCGTCAGGAGGAGTCGGGCGCCTACCGCCTCGCCGGCTTCGACGGCGAGAAGGCTCTCTGGAACCGCGGCACCCTGAGGTTCGAGTACGCGACGAGCCGCGGCGACCTCCAGACGAACGGCAACGTCTTCGGCGGCGAGCGGCACGCGGGCGGCAGCGCCTACAGCCTCCGGCTCGTGCAGCCCGTCAAGCTCTACAACTCGGAGCTGAGAGCCGAGTACGCGCGCGCCGACGAGGGCTTCTTCAACCCGTTCGGCGCGACCGTCTCGCCCGGCTCGCGCCGCCTCTCCGCCTCGCTCGATCTCAAGCCGCGCCCCACGCGCACCTTCCACCTCGGCTACACGAACGAGCGCAACCACACCTCGAACGTCGACAACGAGCGCGACACCTTCTCGTTCCTCTGGCAGGAGTCTTTCGGCGAGAAGTTCCAGGGCTTCCTCGGCTTCGACTACCGACACCTGTCGGACGCGAACAGCACGACCGGCGGCATCGACTCGCAACTGCTGACCGTCGGCGCGCAGTACCGCCCGACCGACAAGCTCGAACTCTCCGTCAAGCGCGAGCAGAACCTGTCCGATTCCGATCCGACCTTCCCCAACCAGACCACCATCGCCGCGCGCTACAAGTGGGACGAGCGCACCTCGCTCTTCTTCACCGAGCGGCTCGCCTCCGCGCCGATTGTCCCGATCAGCGACACGGCGCAGACCGGCTTCGCCGGGACCAGCTCGCGCCGCGAGACGGCGATCGGCGTCGAGACGCGGCTCGGCAAGTACACGAGCGTCGTCAGCCGCTACCAGATCGACAACGCCGTCAACGGCACGGACAGTTTCGCCGTCATCGGCTTGCAGAACCGCCTGCCCTTCTCGAAGCAGGTCTCGTTCGACTTCGGCTTCGAGCGCGGCTTCCACCTCGCGGGCGACGGCGAGAGCTTCACCGCCGGGTCGGTCGGCGCGACGTGGATGCCGACGAAGGACGTGCGCGCCTCCGCCCGCTACGACCTGCGCGATCAGACCGGCGGGCTCGGGCAGATACTCTCGCTCGGCGCGGCGGGTCGCTTAGGCGACGGCGTCACCACTCTCGCGCGCGTGCAGTGGTCGCGCACGAACTTCGCCGGGCGCGACAACGACTCTTTCCTAGCGACCGCCGCGATCGCGCTGCGCCCCGTCCATTCCGACAGCCACGCGATCCTTTTCAGCTACACGCAGCGCTCGCTCACGCAGTCCGGCTTCGACTCTCACGCGCCCGTCACCGAGCGCTCGCGCACGCTCTCGACCGACGGCTACTGGCAGCCCCTGCGCGACACGGAACTCTACGGTCGCTTCGCGCTGAAGTTCGGCGGCAACTCGCGCGAGGGGCTCATGGACGCCTCGGCTCTGACCTACATCTCGCAGCTCCGCCTGCAACGCCGCATCCGCCGCGCCTTCGACGTGGCGGGCGAGGGGCGCATCCTCGCGCAGCCCTCGACGCACACCTCGCGCCGCTCGTTCGGCGCGGAGTTCGGCTACTGGATTCTGCCCGACCTGCGCTTCGGCTTCGGCTACAACTTCACCTCCGCCACGGAGCCTGCGGGCAGCCCCGTCGTCTCGCAGCCGCGCGGCTTCTACTTCACCATCTCGACGAAGCTTTCGAGCCTCTTCGATCTCTTCGGCACCTCGCCGCAGGGTCTCGCGCCGGCGGACGAGACCGACCGACCCGGCGAGCGCCGCCAACCGACCGGGAAGACGACGACTCAAGACAAGCCCGCGGCCGAGACGAACCCGCCGGCGACTGAAGCCGACGGCGCGAAGAAGGCAGGCCGCGCGCGCCGGCATCACCATCACGCCGACGACCTGGAACGTCATCGGGCTCGACAGCAACAAACCAGCTACCACCGGGCCGGACACCTTCCAGGTCGGCGCGCGAGCCTGCAACACCGGCGCGAGCGCCGTCACCAACCTCGCCGCCAACTTCGTCTGGGACAGCGCGAACGCCAACATTAACCTGAGCGGCGCGAGCACGCTCACCGGGCAGTCGCTCGCCGCGGGCGCGTGCGTCGATTTCTACTTCCAGGTCGTCGTGACGCGCACGATCGCCGCATACGACACGGCGCGGCGCTACCACATCACCGTGAGCGGCAACGGCGTCTCGTCCGTCAGCACGCCGACGCCGCGAGAGCTCTACGTCGAGAGGCTCGTCTCGCAGGGGCGCAACAACGTGGTTTCCATCACGGGGCCCACCACCGTCTACGTCGGGCAGACCTACCAGTACACGATCAACTCCACCACCGCGCCCGGCGGCTACCCGCAGTTCGAGGCGTTCCTCAACCTCTCGAACGTCGTCTTTCAGGTGCAGTCGATCGCGACGACCTACACCTCGCCGGCCGGCGGCACGAACGACAAGTTCTACGCCGACGCCTGCGGCTGGCAGCCCGATCCGACGCTCGCCAACTACCGCTCCTGCATCGGCCCCGAAAACTACCTCGGCGGCAAGGCGGGCGGCACGGTCGCGACCACCTACACCGTCAAAATCCTCGGCGGCTCGGGCACCTCGACGACCGCCGGCTCGCTCATCCTCGATTTCTCGGGCAGCAGCTACCACTACGACTCCGGCGGTGGGATCACCGTCAGCGTGCAGCCGCCGCAGGTCACGCTCGCGAAGATCGCCAACCCCACGACGACGTTCACCGGCTCGAACGTCGCCTACACGCTGCGCCTGACCAACACGGGCGCTTCCGCCTACACGATCACGAACTTCGTCGACACGCTCCCGACTACACCAGCGCAGCCCGCTTACGTTTCGGGCTCCTCCGCCTTCAACGGCGCGGCGCGACGCTCACCTGGTCTGGCGCCTTCACTGTCCCCGCCGGCTCGACCCGCGATCTGACCTACACGCTGACCATGCCCGCGACCGCCGGCAGCTACGTCAACAGCGCCATCGCGCACATCGACTTCGTGCAGATCGACACGACGGCGACGCCCTCCGACAACTCGCCCGCGACCGCGACCGTCACGGTCATCCAGCGCGTAGCGGGCATCACCATCACCCCCGACGCGGGGACGCGCCCCTCGGTGGTCGCCGGGCAGGCGACCCCCATGTTTAATTTCCGCGTCACCAACACCGGCAACTTCACCGACCAGATCCGCTTTTTAGCCAACGGCGCGAGCGCGCGGGTGACGGGACCCGCGACGATCACGGACATCGTGATCGACACTGACAACAGCCAGACGGTCAGCGCGGCTGACACCGACATCAAGAACAACGCGGCGGACGTGCTCTCGGCTTCGCTGCCGCCGAATGGTTTCATCAACGTCATCGTCAGAGTCCTCGTCGACTTGACGGCGGCGCAGGGCGATGCGATCACCGTCACGCTCGGCGACGCCGCGACCGGCGGCCCGACTTTCGACGACCAAGCCGCGAACAGTTCCGCGAACGAGGTGCGTACCGTTTCGACGACATCCTCCAACGGCCTGCGCGAAGCGCGCGGCGACATGACCGCGCTCGTTGATAACGACGCCCAGATACTTCTGGACATGACCGCGCCGAGCGGCCCCGTGCCACTCGGTTCGGACATCACCTACACGTTGCGGGTCTCCAATCCCGGCTTGCGCGATCTCGGCGGTCAGACTTTGACCAACGCTCCCCCCGGTTCGAACTCTGGCATCTTCATCATCAAGCCGATTCCTGTCGGCACCGTCTTAAAGAGCGGTCAGGTGTTCCCCGCGGGCACGCTCTACACGACCTCAGCGCTCTCAGTGGATCCGCTCACGGCCGTCTGGACGACGACCCCCCCGGCTGATCTCACCACCCTCAAGCGCATCGCCTTCAACGCCGGACCGACGCTCGCCCCGGGGGCGTTAAGCGCCGTGATCAGCGTGATCGTGACCATCACAACGAACGACGCCACGAATCCCATTCAGGCGATCGCCGACTCGTTCGGACGCAACACCATCGGCATAGGGCTCACGGATCAATCGGGCGACATATCGCGGAACGTAGGCGACGGGAACGCCAATTTTAACGAAAGCCCGCTGCGGGGCACCATCGATGGTGACGGCATCATTCTACTGACGACGCTCCAGTCGGTCGGCGGCGTCCTCATCGGCCCCCTCGGTCAGCCCGGCGCGGTCGGCCCCGCCAACAACAACGACGACTACACGAACAGCAGCGTCACGACCGGCATCACCGGCGTCGCCCCCGGCGGCACGACCAGCGCGCCCGGCACCGTCGTCTTCACCAACACCGTCCAGAACACCGGCAACGCCGGCGACACCTGCGGCTCGACCACCATCGCCGTCGGGTTCGGCGCTTCGGCCAACATCCTCGTGCGCGTCACGGCTCCGGCCGGTCAGACAGTGCTCACGCCCTATGCCACTGTCATTCGCGCCACCTCGACCAACACGCCGGCGAGTGCCAACGACACCATCGACCGCCTCTACACCGGCTTCATCCGGCTCGTCAAGACCGCGACCGTCAGCAACACGACGGGCGGCGGCGGCGCGACCGCTCCGGTTCCCGGCGCGGTGATCACCTACGCGATCAGTTACACCAACGTGTCTTCCACCGGCGGCACAAACAACGTCGTGCTGACGGCATATGATCTCATCATCACCGAGGACGGCAACCTCGCCCCGAACAATTGGGGTTCGGCGACCGTCCACCTCATCGGCGCGACAGACACGCGCGGCGGCGCGATCACGGGCGACACCATCGGCTCGACCCTCTTAACCGATACCATCCCGGTGCTCACCCCGGGACAATCCGGCATCTTCACCTTCAAACGCACGATCCGCTAGGCGTCCGGCTGGACGCGAGGCGAGAAACGAACTAACATCGAGTCATCCCCTGCGTCCCCTTGCGGTCGATCCCCCGGCCCTTCGTTTTAAGTGGTGGTGTGTGCTGATGAAGGTCTTAATCGTCGAAGATTTTGCGGACACGCGCGAGCTGCTGATGATGATCGTGCGGCTGCGCGGCTGCGTCGCGGCGGAGGCGAAGGACGGGCAGGAGGCGGTCGAGCTCGCCGCGAGCGAGCGCCCCGATCTGATCCTGATGGACTTGAACCTCCCCGTGCTCGACGGGTGGGAGGCGACCCGCCGCATCCGCGCGCGCCGCGAGACGAGCCACATCCCCGTCGTCGCCATCTCGGCGCAGTGTCAGGGCGACTGGAAGGAGCGCGCCATCAAGGCGGGCGCGCGCGAGTGTCTGGAGAAGCCCGTCAACTTCGCCGCGATGGACAGCCTGCTCGACCGCTACCCCGCGCTCGCCTGAGCGACGCGCCCGCGCGGCGTCGCGCAGCGCGGGCTTCAACCGACGATGCCATCACGCGACGATTCAAGGCGGCTGAGCGAGCTGACGGTCG
This sequence comes from Acidobacteriota bacterium, assembly GCA_020200235.1. Classification (GTDB taxonomy): domain Bacteria; phylum Acidobacteriota; class Blastocatellia; order Pyrinomonadales; family Pyrinomonadaceae; genus JAIVGV01. The sequence goes on from JAIVJC010000137.1 coordinate 9,479, forward strand.
GCGACGCCAAGCGCATCGTCGTCTACGGCGCCGCCATTCTGCTCGCCGTCTGGCTCTTCTTCCTGCTGGTCGGTCACGTCCTCGTCGCGCTGCTGCTCGGCGTGGTCGCCGCCGCCTACCTGCTGCCCGTGCAGGAGTGGCTCGAGCGCCGCCTGCGCGCGCGCGCGGGGAGCGCGCTCATCACCATCGCGCTCATCGTCGTCCCGCTCGTCTCGATCATCGGCTACGCCTGGTACGAGATGTCTGACTACTCGCGCCTCGTCGAGGAGAAGCGCGGCCAGATCATCGAAGTCATCAGCCGCGCCGTCACGACCTACGTGCCCGTCAGCCGCCAGGGCACGCGCGCCGGGCTCGAGACGGTTTTCGCCGAAGCCGTCACGCGCTCCGCCTCCGCGATCCGTGAGCTGCACCAGCGCGCCACACTCCTCCTCGCCTCGCTCGCCGTCTTCTTCTTCACGCTCTTCTACGTCCTCACGCAGCGCGCGCGCATCTCCGACCACATCAAGGTGCGCGTGCCCGGCGACTTCCTCGAACTCTACGAGAGACTCTCGCAGAACGTCGGGGCGGCGCTGCGCGGGGCGCTGCAGGCGGTCTTCATCGATCAGGCGATCAAGGGCGTCGTCGTCTTCGCCCTGAACCTGGTCTTCGGCGTGCCGCTCGCGCTCGTGCTCGGTCTCGTCACCTTCATCATCGGCTTCTTCCCCGTGCTCGGCGAGTGGGGCGTCTACATCCCCGTCAGCATCTACCTGCTCGTCTTCCGCCACGAGCCGACGAGCGCGCTCATCTACTTCCTGATCGGCATCGGGCTCACCATCGCCTCCACCCTCGTCATCCGCCCGCGCCTCGCCGCCTCCGGCGCGCGCGGCTTCAACTTCTACTGGATGCTCATCGCGCTCGTCGCCGGCGTTTACGCCTTCGGCATCCCCGGCATCGTGCTCGGTCCCGCCATCCTCGGCTTCGTCAAGGCGGTCGCCGACACCGTCACCGGCAGGGTGCGCTACGAGACATCGCTCTTGAAAGAGGAGAAGGTGCAGCAGGCGGAGCGCGCGGAAGAGATTTCGGGAGGGCGTGACGCGGCGCGTGAGGAGGCGCTGGACGGGGCGTGACGAAGGGTCGCGGCTCGCGCGACGCGAAGCGGGGCGAATCGATCAAGGCGCGAGGCGCGATCCGAGTGCTGACCCGCGCCCTCGCCCGTGTTGATGACGACGCGGTAGCCGCCCTCCGAGAGCCCGTGGTCGTTGGCGACGCGCGAGGCGACGCGCAGCAGGTGTCCGAGCAGCGGCTCCTCCTTGCGCCCGATGTCGTCGAGCGAATCGACGTGTTCCTTCGGGATGACGAGCAGGTGGACGGGAGCCTGCGGGTTGGTGTCGCGGATGGCGAGCGCGGCGCCGTCCTGGAAGACGACGTCGGCGGGCAGCCCGCCCTCGATGATCCGGCAAAAGATGCAGTCTTGTTCAGCCATAGTAGGTTCACGAGGGTATCACAAAACGCCGATCTCCGCAGGCGGCGGGAGCTGCGACGTGACGGAGTCGCGCACGCGCTCGATCTCCGCCCCGACCGCGTTCAGCTTCGCCTCGATCTTCTCGTAGCCGCGGTCGATGTGGTAGACGCGCTCGATGACTGTTTCGCCCTCCGCGACTAAACCGGCGAGGACGAGGCTCGCGGAGGCGCGCAGATCGGACGCCTGCACGCGCGCGCCCGTGAGCACGGACGCGCCCGTGACCGTCGCGGTGTTGCCGCTGATCGAGATGTCCGCGCCCATGCGCTGCATCTCGGAGGCGTGCATGAAGCGGTTCTCGAAGATCGTCTCGGTGATGCGGCTTGTGCCCGCGGCTTGCGTCATCAGCGCCATGTATTGCGCCTGCATGTCGGTGGGGAAGCGCGGGTGCGGCTCGGTGACGATGTCGCGCGCCTTCAACGCGCCCTGGCAGCAGCGCACGCGCAGTGTGCTCTGGTTGACCTCCTCGATCTCGACGCCCGCCTCGCGCAGTTTCGAGATGACGATCGCCGAGTGTTCGGGGCGGCAGCTCGTGAGTTCGAGGTCGCCGTTCGTGATCGCGGCGGCGCAGAGGAACGTGCCGGTCTCGATGCGGTCGGGGATGATCGTGTGCTCCGCCCCGCCGAGTGATTCGATTCCTTCGACGGTGATCTGCGGCGAGCCCGCGCCGCGCACGCGCGCCCCCATGCGGTTCAGAAGCTCCGCGAGGTCGGCGACCTCGGGCTCGCGCGCGGCGTTGTTGAGCACCGTGCGCCCCTCGGCGAGCGTCGCCGCCATCATCAGGTTCTCCGTGCCCGTCACCGTCACCTTGTCGAAGTTGACCTCGCCGCCCTGAAGCCGCCCGCGCTGCGGCGCGCGCGCGACGATGTAGCCCGCCTCCAAGCCGACCTGCGCTCCGAGGTGCTTCAGCGCTTCGAGGTGCAGATCGATGGGGCGCGAGCCGATGGCGCAGCCGCCCGGCAGAGACACCTTCGCCTTGCCGAAGCGCGCGAGGAGCGGCCCGAGCGCGAGGACGGAGGCGCGCATCGTCTTGACCAGCTCGTAAGGGGCTTCAAAAATCTCGATGTTCGACGCGGTGATCTTGTGCGTGCGCAGCTCCGGGCGGAGCACCTGCGCGCCGAGGTCTTCGAGGAGCCGTCCCTGCGTGATGATGTCGCGCACGTACGGGACGTTGTGCAGCGTTACGCTCTCGGCGGTCAGGAGCGCGGCTGCCATGCACGGCAGCGCGGAGTTCTTCGCGCCGCTGATCTGGACGCGCCCGTTCAGCTTGCGTCCACCCTTGATGCGGAATTTGTCCATAACTCAGAGGTCAGAGATCAGAGGCTAGAGGTCGGAGGTCATGGAACAGTTCTTCACTGACCTCTGACCTCTAGCCTCTGACCTCTGCTTTTGGGGCGCGAGGATTTTAGCACGCGGCGTCTGGGGGCAGCCAGAGACATTCTTAAACACGATCAGACTTCTACTCTCCCCAACGGGCTCTTTACTTGATCCGAAGCTCCACGCCAACTCCTCGCCCTCCGCCGCACTCGGTGAAGCAGCCTTCATCCGACACGCCACCAAGGTTCTCAACCGTTGAGCCGCAGCGCGACGGTGCGCGGGATGCCTTGCAAATCTTTATGAATTTCGAGAAGCGTCCAGACGCGCGCGTCGATGAGGCGGCGCACCGCCTCGTGCTGATCGAAGCCGATCTCGAAGACGAGGCAGCCGCCCTCCCGCAGGAAGCGCGGCGCGTCTTCGAGCAGCCGGCGGATGACGGAGAGCCCGTCGCCGCCCGGCGTGAGCGCGACGCGCGGCTCGTGTTCGCGCACCTCGCGCTGCAGGCTGTCGAGATCGCCCTCGGCGACGTAGGGCGGGTTCGACGCGATGAGATCGAATTTGTGAGACGGGTCGAGCGCGGCGAAGCAGTCGGAGGCGACGAGCGCGAGCCGTCCGGCGACCGCGTGGCGCGCGGCGTTGCGCGCGGCGACGCGGAGGGCGTCCGCCGAGATGTCCACGGCGACGGCGCGCGCGTCCGCGCGTTCGTGGAGCAGCGCGACGGCGACGCAGCCGGAGCCCGCGCCCACGTCGCACACGCGCGGCGCGCGCACATCTCTTAAAAGATCGAGGGTGGTCTCGACCAGTAGCTCCGTTTCGGGGCGCGGGATGAGGACGGCGGGGCTGACCTCGAAGTCGAGCCCGTAGAACTCCTGGCGACCCGTGACGTACTGCGTGGGCTCGCCCGCCGCGCGCCTTCGCACGCCGTCGCGGAAGAGTTTGAGAGCGTCGGGCGCGAGCGCGTCGTCGGAGTGCGCGATGAGGTACGCGCGGTCGCGCGCAAGCGTCGCGGCGAGCAGCGTCGCCGCCTCGCGCCGCGGCTCTTCGACCGACGCGTCGCCGAGCGCGTCCGCCGCTTCGCGCAGGGCGCGCGCGATGGTGGTGACGACATCACCGCCGCCGCCCGCCGGGTCGCGCTCGCTGTCGGGTTGTTGGCTCATCGGGTCTGCGGGATTATAATACCCGCACCCCAAGCAGTCGGAAAAATTTATCGGGCGGCAACAGTGCGCGCCGTAGTGTCTTCGCCGGCAGCGCCGCGCCGCTCAGGGGAGGGACGGATGAGGAGAGAGTTTCACATCAAGGGGATGCACTGCGAGTCGTGCGCGGTCGAGATCAGGGAGCAGTTGGAGACGACCGCCGGCGTCTTGAAAGCCGACGTGAACTACGGCGGCAAGACCGCCAACGTCGAGTTCGACGACGCGGTCGTGCAGGAGAAGACGCTCGTCAAGAAGATTCAGGACTTGGGATACCAGGCGACCGTCGCCGACGAGCCGCAGCGGGAAGCGCGCGGCGCGTAAAAATTCAAACGAGGGGACGACAAACGAATGGCAGAAATGGCAGAGACGAACAATCCTTTAGACTCTGAGGGGCTGACCGAAGGGCAGGGGCGCGACATCCTGCTCCGCCTGCGCGACGAGGGCTTCGAGGCGGACGATCAGAAGCTCGCCGTCGCGCTCGGGCGACCCGTCGAGGAGGTGCAGGCTTGGACTTCCGGCGGCGCGCCCGTCGACGACGACCTGATCATGAAGGCGCGCGGCATCGCGCAGGAGCGCGGCATCAATTTGGAGTGAGAAGTGACAAGTGACAAGTGATCAGCAAACCCTGCCCTGCTTTCTGCTTGTCACTTGTCACCGTTTACTCGTCACTGGAACTAAACACGCATTCGCCGTTTCCTGTCAGTACAAGTAAGCGAGCTTCGGTTCCTCCCGTAGCGCGTACACTGCGAACCCCCAGTCCGCAAGGATCTGGGGGTTCGGTTATTAAGGGAGGCGGTTAAACAAGGTTTGCCCGCGGGGAACCGCGAGGGGGACGCGACTAAAGATGAGCGCCTTGACGAAGAGCCTGCTGCTGTTCGCACTCAACCTGCTCGACGCGCAGTTGACGATCATCTGGGTGCGCTCCGGCGTCGCGACCGAAGGCAACGGCTTGATGGCGCGCGTGCTCGAAGCGGGCAACGCGCCGTTCTTTTTGACGAAGTTCGTCATCGGCGCGGCGGTCGCCTACCTGCTCTACCGCTTCTCCGCGCTCGCGGTGGCGCGCCGCGGGATGCGATTCGTGCTCGGTCTCTACCTCGCGCTGATGCTCGTCCACGCGGCGACCGGACTCTCCGCGGTGCACATGATCGGCTCCGGCGCGCTCGTCGCCTACGTCGCGCGGCTGCCGCAGGCGCTGCTCGCGATCCTCTCTTAAACCCCGCTCCCGCCTCCGGGTTCCCTATTTCCGCCCAAACCTTCGCCCGCATTTCTGCGTATCTCCAGCAGTGTAACCGGCGCGCGAGCGCCTTCGTCTAACATGAGTAGGACTGATCGGACGCGACGCGCGCAACGGTCGCGACGGTGCGGCGCATCTTACGGAGACTAGCGTCGTCTTCAAGTTTGTCGAGGGGGAAATTATGTTCAGAGTTACCGCGCGCCAGATTCTGGCAATCGCGTTCGCGTCGGCGCTCTTCGCCGCCGGGCTCGTCTTCGTCTTCGACCGCTACGGCTCGCGCCTGTTGCAGCAGAGCGGCAGCGCGGCTTTCACCGAGACGCCCGTGCCCGGCATCACGAGCCCCTCGGTCGCCTCCGACGAGCAGAACAACATCGAGGTCTACCGCGCGCTCTCGCCGGGGGTCGTGCTGATCACTTCGGTCTCTTCGAGCGACAGCTTCTTCGACGCGGGCGAGCGCGAGGGCACCGGCTCCGGCTCCGTCATCGACGCGGAGGGTCACATCCTGACGAACAACCACGTCGTCGCGGGCGCGCAGAGGTTGACCGTCAGCTTCGGCGACAAGACCTTCCCGGCGCGCCCCGTGGGCGTAGACCCGGACACAGACCTCGCGGTGATCAAGGTCGACGCGCCGCGCGAGATGTTGAAGCCCGTGCCGTTCGGCGACTCCGACCGGGTCGTCGTCGGGCAGAAGGTGCTCGCCATCGGCAACCCATTCGGCTTCGCGCGCACCCTGACGACCGGCGTCATCAGCGGGCTGCAACGCCCCATCCGCGCGCGCAACGGTCGGCTCATCGAAGGCGCGCTCCAGACCGACGCCTCGATCAACCCCGGCAACTCCGGCGGACCGCTCCTCGACACCTCGGGTCGCATCATCGGCATCAACACGCTCATCTACTCGCCTTCGGGCGGCTCCTCAGGCGTCGGCTTCGCCATCCCCGTCAGCATCGCCAAGCGGATCGTGCCGCAGCTCATCACCGACGGCGCGGTCGTGCGCCCGAGGCTCGGCATCGTGCCCTTCAACGTCGGCAACATCCAGGCGCGACTACCCGTCACCGAGGGCGTCGGGATTTACCAGGTCAACCCGAACAGCGCGGCGGCGGCGGCGGGTCTCAAGGGCTTGCAGCAGGACGAGACGGGCGAGGTGGTGCTCGGCGACATCATCGTCGGCGTCGACGGCGAGAAGATCGCCAACGGCGACGACCTCTACCGCGTCCTCGACAAGCACCACACCAACGACGTGGTGCAGGTCGAAATCTTCCGCGACGGCAGGCGCGTCAGAGTACCCGTCCGCCTCATTCAGGATCGCGGCGCGGGCAGGCGCAGGCTCGACGAGTAGGATGCAGCACTTCATCAACGAAGGCTTCGGCTGGACGTGCCGCCGCTGCCACGAAGAGACGAAAGCGCGCGAGTCCGAACCGGACTCGCGCGCGCGCTTTTTCACCGAAGGCGAATCCGAAGACCCCAACCCCCGACTTTCCGCCCCCGCCCTCGCACGCTGGCGCGACGCCTCGCGCACCACACTCGTCTGCCCGACGTGCGGTGTTGAAGAGACACGGGGCTAAAACTTTCTGAGAAACTGGTAACGCCTACCCTGCGAGCAGACGCTTTAGCTCGGCGATGCGCGTTTCGGGCGCGCCGTATTGTGTGCGGTAGTCCTCGGCGCTGCGGCGGATCACGTCGAAGGCTCCGGAGCGGTCGTAAACGTCCGCGATCTCGACGCGGCGCGGGGCGTCCGGCTGCGGCAGTTGCTTGTAGCTCAGGAAGTAGTGGCGCAGGCGGTCGATCAAACCGGGCGGGGCTTCGGCGATGTCCGTGATGTGCCCGTAGGTCACGTCCGCTTCGAGGACGGCGATGATCTTGTCGTCCGCCTCGTCGCCGTCGATCATGCGAAGCCCGCCGACGGGGCGCGCGCGGACGAAGAAGTCGCCGTGCGCGGCGGGTCGCTCGGTCAGCACGCAGATGTCCAGCGGGTCGCCGTCGCCGCGAATCCCTTTGCGCCCCGTGCGCGCCTCGCACAGCTCAGCCACGCGCTCGCCGCAGTAGGTCTGCGGGACGAAGCCGTAGGGCGTCGGGCACATCGAGGAGAAGCGCTGCGGTCGATCAACCCTCAGGTGTCCCGAAGGCTTGTCCAGCTCGTACTTCACCGCGTCGGTCGGGACGATCTCGATGTAGGCGTTGACCACTTCGGGCGACTCTTGGAAGGGCGCGACGCCGTGCCACGGGTGAGCCTGAAAGAGCAGCGCGAGCAGATCGCCGAGCGCCTCGTCGTCGTCAGACATTGTTTCGTCACCTCGGAAAAATACCTACGTTTATTTTGCGTCTTTGCGTCTTTGCGTGAGGATGATTTTCACGCAAAGGCGCAAAGACGCAAAGGAAGCGGTGGTTCGCTGTGATAAAATCCGCCGCGCGTGCTCGCGAAATTATGAGGCGCGGGCGCGCAGCGTGTCCATCCTCCGCGCGCGGCGGATGCGCCCAGACTTAGGTGACGAGAGTCTAGCCGCGAGGTTTTAATGGCTGCCCCGACCATCCAGACGACTCACGCCGTGCCGGAAGCGGCGCGGTCGCGCGCCGTCTCCGTGCGCTGGATCATCAGCGCGCGCGAAGACCTCGTGTGGTTCGTCGGCTCGGTCGCGTCGAGCTACCTGCTCTTCGGGCTCTACGTCGCTGGTGTGCTGCCGCTCTTCCCGATGCTTTTGGCGTGGGCTGTCCTCGTCGACGCGCCGCACGTCTTCGGCACCTTCTCGCGCACCTACTTCGACCGCGAGGAGCGCCGCGCGCGCAAGCGCCTGCTCTGGTGGTCGCTCCTCTTCTTCGCCGTCGGACCTTTGATGGTGCTCGCCGGTCTCGCTCTCGTCTTCTTCTTCCTCGCCGCGCTGTGGGCTTACTACCACCTCGTGAAGCAGCACTACGGCTTCATGGTGCTCTACAAGAAGAAGAACGGCGATCTCGCGCCAGCCGACAACGCGCTCGACCGCCTCTTCATCCTCATCGCGATGACCTACCCGTTCGTCGCCTTCGTCGCGCGCGACGCGGGCGCGATGCAGCGCGTGCCGACGCCGCTCGCGGGGGTCATTTCTCACCTCTCGACAGCGCTCTTCGTCGCGACAGTCGCGATCACGATCCTGTGGATAAGTCGTCAGGCTCAGCGCGCGATCCGGAGGCAGCCGCTCGACGTGCCGAAGTACCTGCTGCTCGCCGCCGCGATCCCGATGCACTGGGTCGTGCTGCTGACGCCGATGCCGCAGCAGCCCATCGCCGTCGTGGCGATCCTCACCGTCTATCACAACCTGCAATACCACCGGCTCATCTGGTTCCACAACAGGAAGTACGCGGGCGGGGCGGAAGCGCGCGAGCGCCACGGCGCGGCGGAGCTGATCAGCCGCAGGCTCCTCTACTACGTCGCCTTCGGCGTCCTCTTCGGTCTCTGGTATCAACTCCCGCGCCGTCTCGTCGGCGAGGCTTACGGCCAGCAGTCCACCCTCGCGCAGCTCGCCGCCTCGTTCTTCTGGGGCTACGCCTTCATCCACTACCACCTCGACGCGAAAATCTGGCGCGTCCGCCGCGACCCTTCGGTCGGCAAAGCCTTACGCATGGACTGAGCGCGCCGCGGCGCGGGCTCGCCCGCGCGCGGCGCGACGAGAGGAGGGGCAATGCTTTTCATGGTCGTCGAGCGTTTCAGGGATCGCGGCGCGGTGTCGTCAGTCTACCGCCGTCTCGAGGAGCGCGGTCGCATGCTGCCCGAGGGCTTGCGCTACGTGTCGAGCTGGGTCGCAGCCGATCTCGGACGCTGCTTTCAACTGATGGAGTGCGACGACGCGCGGCTCTTCGAGGAGTGGATCGTTCACTGGCGAGACCTGGTCGAGTTCGAGGTCGTCCCCGTCGTCTCGTCGAGCGAGGCGGGGGAAGCGCTCGGCTTAACCCTCTCGCGTTAATCCTCGCGCGCGGCGCGCGGTCTTCGCCGCGACCGCTCGGCTCACGCGGGCTCTCTCTCGCACCACTCGCGCGTGACGGCGTGGCGGTAGGCGAAGAGTTTTTCGAGGCGGGGGCGGACGAGGAAGGGCTCGGCTATCCTGCCGAGGACGCCGAGCGGCGGCTCGTACTCGATCTCGTCGCGCAACGTCGCGCCTTCGGCGTGGGGCAGGACGACGTGGCGGTGACGCCAGCAGTGGAATGGCCCGCGCTCCTGCACGTCCTCGAACGAGCGCGGCGGATCGTAGAGGGTGTGGCGCGCGACCCAGCGGACGGGCAGGAACCCGAGGACGCGCGTCTCGACCACCGCCGACGAGCCGACTTCCGAGATGCGCGCCGCACGCACGACGCGCGAAGTCTCCCACGGCGGCGTCAAAAGCGCGAGCGCGTCCGGTTGCTCGTGGAAGGCGAAGACGCGCTCGGGCGCCGCGCGGATGAAGCTCTCTTTGACGAAGGTGTTCACCACAGGCAGAAACGATGAAGTATGAACGAGGAACGATGATGTGAAGACGACTGCTTTTACTTCATCGTTCATCATTCATACTTCATCGTTTACCCTTCAGTCTTCCTCGTGCTCCTCGCCGTCGTAGTGCATGACGACCGGCTCGCCGTCGGCGACCGTCTCGAGGTGGACGGGGCGACCCCAGAGCGTGTGGACGTGCTCCAGAACTTTGCGGGCGTACACGGCGTCCAGCTCCGCGCCCTCGAACTGGTGGCGCAGGTACAGCTCGCGGTTGCCGTTGTAGTCGCCGTCGGCGACGACGATGTAGGGGAAGCCGAAGTTGGTCATGTTCGAGACGAGCTGATCGCGCACGCGCTCCCAGCGCTTCTCCGTCACCGTCCACTCCTCCTCCTCGACCAGCTCGTAGACGAACAGGTCCAGCTCCTCGCACAGCTCCTCCGTCAAATAATTCCGCAGGAACGACACGTCCGACTCGATCTCGCGCACCTCGAAAATCTTCTCGCGTCCCGCCCCGCCCCCGCGCCCGAACTTCTCGCGCTCCTCCGCGGTCGGGGCGTCCCAGCGCCGCTCGATGTCTTCGAAGATTTTGTAGCCGAGGTAGTAAGGGTTCAACTGCCCCTTCTGCGGCGAGACGACGCCCGCATGCAATTCGGCGAACTCGAGCATCTCCGTGTCGGGCAGGTCGAGCTCGCGCATGATGCGCGCGTGCCAGAACGAAGCCCATCCCTCATTAGCCACCTTCGTCTGCATCTGCGGGACGAAGTATTCCATCTCCTCGCGGATCATCGCCATCGCGTCGCGCTGCCACTCGGGGAGCGCGGGCGAGTTTTTCATGATGTAGTAGACGAGGTCTTTCTCGGGCAGGTGGAGCTGGCGCGGCGAGTCGTCGGCGCTGAACTCGGCGAAGGACTGCTCGCCCGCGCCGATGCCCCAGAGATCGTCGTAGCGGCCGGCGGGCTTCTGCGCGGCGGGCTTCCGATCGCGCGCGTCCTCGGGGCGCTCGCGGCGGATGAAGAAGTTCGGGTCGATGTGCTCTTCGATGGAGAGGACGGCGTCGAGGAAACGCTCGACCGTCTTGCGCCCGTAGCGGAACTCGTACTCCGCCATCCGCTCGGCGTGCGTCGAGACGGACTCGACCATGCGCCGGTTCGTCTTCGAGAAGTAGGCGTTGTTCTTGAAGAAGTCGACGTGGCCGAGGACGTGCGCGATGACGAGCTTGTTCTGGACGGGGCTGTTCGTCTCCAGCAGGAAGCCGTAGGACGGGTTGGTGTTGATGACGACCTCGTAAATCTTCGAGAGGCCGAAGTCGTACATCGTCTTCATGCGGTGGTACGCCTTGCCGAACGTCCAGTGCGAGTAGCGGCCGGGCAGCGCGTAGCTGCCGATCTCGTACATCACGCTCGCCGGGACGATCTCGAAGCGCGTGGGGAACGGGTCGAGACCGAACTTGCGCGCGACCTCCCAGATCTGTTCGAGCGCGCGCTCGAGCTCCCTGATCTCGCGGTCTTCCATGTCACCATTGTCTGCCCGCGCCCGCCCGCGCCGCAAGCCCTTCGGCTCAACGCTCGACGCTGAACCCGACCGCGCCGACCACGGTCTTCTTGCGCCGCCCGTCGCGCACGCTCACGCGCAGCTCGTAAGTGCCCGGCGGCAGCGCCGCCTTGAGCTGACCGCCGACCTCCGCGCCCTTCGCGTCGCGCTTGACGACGAGCGGCGCGAGCGGCTCCGACGCGCCCGCGTAGATCACGCGCTCGCCCTGCCGCAGCTCCAACCGCATCGAGAGATCCGCCTCGCCCCCGCCCTCGGCGTTGTAGACGAGGAACTGGTAGATGAGCGGATCGCCGCGGCGGAAGACCTGCACGCCCTGCCGGAACTCGCCGCGCGCCGTGGTCTGTCTCGCGCCCTTCGCTCCGCCCGCCGCGTCGGGCTCCCCGGCGTCGGCGCGCAGGAAGACGCTGCTCAGCGCCAACTTGCCGCGCGAGAGATCGGGCACTTCGACGACGACCGAAGACGTGCCGACGCGCTCGGTCGAAGGCTCGCGCACGCCGACCCTCACCTGGTAGAGGCCCGGCTTGAGGCTCAGACGCTTGACCGAGTCGATGCCGTAGGTCTTCGCCAGCTCGACGCCGCGCGGCGCGAGCGCCATCTTGATCGGCTCCGGGAAACTGCTGATCACTTTCCCGCCGAGATCGTAGACGACGGTGACGACTTCCAGATCGGCGCGCCCCGACTTGTCGGGCTGCTCGCCGTAGTCGAGCCGCGCGCCGTCGATGTGCGCGCGGAAGGAGACCTGCGCGTCGTCCGCCCCCCCGGCGTAGAAGCCCGCGGAGGCTTCGACCGCGATGGCGCTCGAAGGCAGCGGCGAGACCATCGCGCGGATCAACTTCTGCCGCGGCGTCTGCGCCGTCTCCCGCGCGTCTTCAGCCTCGGCGCGGTAGCCGCGCTGCGCGCGCACCTTGTAGTCGGGGTGGTTCTTGACGCGCAGCGTGACGCGGCGGAACTTCCCCTCCTCGCCCTCGGGCGAGTGGTAGGCGATGCGGTAGTAGACGCGGTTCTCGTCGAGCGCGCGACCGAGCGCCTTGTTGAGATCGTTCGTGTTGAAGAAGGGCTCGCCGCCCGTGTCTTTCGCGAGCGCGTTCATCCCGTTCTGCGACTCGGTCACGGACGAGGCGAGGTAGGCTGACATCTGCACCGTCTGGCTCGCGCCCGCCTCGAAGTCGCCCGCGCTCACGTCGAAGATGGGGTTTGCCGCCAAGCCGCGCGCGTCGAATGAGTAGATGACGACGCCGGAGCGCGCGGCGCGGCTCGTCACCGACTCTACCTCCGCGCTGTCGAACTCGCCCTTATCGCCCTCCATCGAGAAGCCGTCGGAGAAGTAGGCGATGAGGCGCTGACCGGGCAATTCGGAGAGGCGCTCGGCGACCGCTCTGAGCGCCGATAAGCTCGCGCGCCGCCGCTGCCCCGCTTCCGCAAGGATCATCACGGCTTTCTGCCGCGCGAAAATTTTCTGAAGGTAGTCGGGATCGTTCCGCTCCGGGTCCACCACGGTCGCCGTCAAGCCGTCCTCCGCCCTCACGATCCTCGCCGCGAGCCCGGTGGCTTCGCCGTCGTTGTTATTCTCCCGCACGACGCGCGCGGCGAGGTAGGGCGTGAAGAAGCTCGGCGTCTGCACCGCCTGCGCCGCGAGCCGCCCGACGGCGGCGCGCAGGAGCTGCCGTTCGCGCGTGAGCTGCCCCAGCAGCCCGCCGCTCGCGCCCGTGCTCACGACCGCCACCAGATCGCCCTCGGTCATCTGCGTCTCGACGAAGCGTAGCAGCGCCTTCTTGACGCCCATCAGGCCCGAAGGCGTGAGGTGCAGCGCGTCGACGAAGAGGACGACCGTGCGACCGACTGACGCTCGCGCCGCGGGCGCCGCGCCGGGACGCGCGCCCTCGGCGGCGGGCGAGTTCGCGCCCGGCGGGGACGCCGACGCCTGCTGCGGCGTGCCGCCGACGCGCTCTAGGGTGAAGAAGTTGATCTGCTGCGGGCGGTTATTTTCGAGCAGCTCGAAGTCTTCCTTCGACAGGTTCTCGACCGCGCGCCCGCGCCCGTCCGTGACGACCGCCGACAGCTCGACGAGGTTCGTGCGCACGCGCAGGACCTCTTCCCTGTCGAGCCCCTGGTCGCGCCGCTCGCGCTCCTGCTGCCGCGACTCGGGCGTGCCGACCGTCTGCGCGCGCAGAGGGAGGGGCGCAGCGGCGAGCTGCGACGCGGCCAGCGCGGCGGCGGCGAGAGGGCGAATAAGTTTGCTGATCATTCCTTACGTCCTCGCGACCGAGCGCGGCGCGCCGCGCGAGGTCAGGGCGTCTTCGGCGCGGCGGCTTGCGAGCGCAGCGTCTTGATGGCCTGGCGCACGCCCTCCGCGTTCTTCGCGTTGGGCGCTTTGCGCAGGTACTGCTCGAGCTCCGAGGCGGCGCGCGCGCGGTCGCCCCTCTTCTCGTAGAGGCGCGCGCGCTGGAGGTTCACTTCGGCGAGCTTGCGGTCGAGCTGCTCGGCGCGCGCGAGCGACTTCTCCGCCTCCGCGAAGGCGAACTCGCGCTCGTCCGCCGCCGCCTTCGACTTCGACGCGTCGGTTGCCGAAGCCTGCTCGATGAAGGCGGACGCCTGCGAGACGAGGTACTGCGCGTCGGTCGGGTTGAGCCGCGAGGCTTCGCCGAAGACGCGCGCCGCCACGGCGAACTTCCGCTGCCGCATGAGGATGCGCGCGAACAGTTCCCACACGCGGTCGTCGCGCTCGTTGACGCGGCGCGCCTCCTGCAAGTGCTTGGTGGCGTCGTCGAATTTGCCCTGCCTGGCGAACTCGCTGGCGAGGACGAAGTGAGCGTCAAAGTAGTCGGGGAAGATTTTGATCGCGCCCTCGTAAGCGGCGACCGCCTCCGCGGGCTTGTTCTCGCGCGCCAATCTCACGCCCGACTCGAAGGCGTCGCGCGCCGTCCTCGGCACGTTCTGCGCGAAGTTGAGCCCGGCGCGCGGCGGGCGCACGCCGCCCTTGGCGAGCAGTGTGATCTCGACCGTGCGCGTCTCGCCGGCCGAGTCGGCGTTCGTCGGTCTGACGAAATCGACGGACTCGCTGGCGGGGTTGTAGTCGGGGGCGGAGACGACGACGGTGTAGCTCGTCTCGGTGAGCCCGGTGAAGCTGAAGTCGCCCTCGTTGTTCGCCACGGTCTGATCGACCGGCGCGCCGTTCTTCTCGAGCGTGATGATGGCGCGCGAAACGTTCGAGCCCGCGGCGTTGCGCACCTTGCCGCGGATTGAGTGACCCTGCGCGCGCGCCTCGGCGGAGGAGGAGGCGCACAGGAGGGCGGCGAAAGCGATTAACGGGATCAGACGGAATCTCATCTCGGCTACTCCTCGTGAAAGAAGGGGCTGTGTGACTCCCCCCGCGGAATTTTATGGCCCCGGGACGCGGCGGGCAAAGAAAAGGTGGAGCCTGAGTTTCAGGCTCCACCTTTCGGAAACGGCTCGAAGCCGGATGATGGATCGGGCTCGCTTAGAAGCGGAACTTCGCGGCGAACTGGAAGGCGCGGGGACCGCCCGTGCCGAACACGCTGGTCGTGCGCGCGACGGGGCGGAAGGTCGTGATATCAGCCGCCGCCGTACCCTCATCGGCAAGGACAACGTCGCTCTCTCCGCCGAGAAGGTTCGCGACGTTGAAGAGGTTGAAGACCTCGCCGATCAGGTCGAGCTTCAGCCTCTCGTTGAAGCTGAACGTCTTGGTCAGACGCACGTCCTGCGAGATGACCGAGTCGCCGCCGATGGGCGTGTCGCCCGGAAGCTGCGCTAGCCGGACAATCGCATCGCCGAACCGGTCGCACCGCCCTGTCGGACTGGAGCCGCCGACCGAGGCGCAGCTAACGCCCAAGTTCGGGATGCTCGCGTTGTAGGCCGTGATGATCGAGTTCAGATCGCCGACGTTCTTGATGTCGCGCCCGATGGCGCCCGCGCCGGCTCCGGGCAGGTAAGTTGCGAACGTGCCCGTGCCCGAAAGGTCGACGCTGTGCGGCAGGAACGCGCTGAACGGGATGCCGCTAAACGCCGTCGAGATGAGCGAGACCTGCCAGCCGCCGAGCACGTTGCGCTTGAAGGCGTCGTCGCTCTTGCGGAAGAACGGCAGCTCGTAGATCGCGCTCACGACCAGACGGTGGGTGCGGTCGAGGCCGGCGGGACCGAACTCCTTGCGGAAGTTGTTGAGGTCGGTGACGCCCGCGCCGAGACCGAGCACGTCGCCGCCGAACGCCTTGAAGCGCGAGAGCGCGTAGCTCGTCGTCATCTGGAAGCCGTTCGAGAAGCGGCGGTCGAGGCGGAAGAGTCCCGCCATGTAGGTCGAGTAAGCCGAAGAGTCGGCGTAAGGCACCGCGTTCGGGAAGTTGGTCTTCGGCCCGAAGGAGGAGTCGAATTGGTTCACGTCGTAAACGAGCACCTCGTGCAGCCCCTTGCGGTAGTTGAAGTCGCCCTGGAAGAGGAACTTCCACGGCAACTCGCGCTGGACGCCGATGGCGTACTGGATCGAGTAGGGCACCTCGAACTCGGTCGAGAAGAGCGGACCGGAGACCGCCTCGAAGCACTCGATGGAGGTCGGCAGGCTACAGTTGAAGGCGCGTGACTCCACGTCGCGGCGCACCGCCGGGATGAGCGCGAGCGCGTCACGCAGGGTCAGGAAGCCGCTCGAAGAGGTTGGGGTCGTACCGAAGCGGGCGTCGCCGCCGGGCAGCAGGCTGCTCTGAATGTCCGCGCCGACGAGGAACAGCTCCGCCCCCGCGGGTCCGAGGTCGGCGCGCTCGAAGAGGCGCAGGTTGTCGATGGTGTTGTCGTAGTAGATGCCGAAGCCGCCGCGCACGACCGTCCTGCCGTTACCGGCGACATCCCACGCGAAGCCGACGCGCGGCGCGAAGTTATTCGTGTCGCGCGGGCTCGGCGCGGTGCGCCTGCCGAAGAGCGGGGCGACCGCCGCCGGGCGCGGCTGATCGTGGTTCCACAGGTTCGAGTCGATGCGGTAGGAGAGACCCCAGTTCATCGTGAACCGCGAGGTGATCTTCCACGAGTCGTTGCCGTAAACCGATAAGCGGTGGTTGAGCGTGTCGCTGGTGGGCGAGTTGAAGGGCAGGATGTCGTTGCCGATGCCCATCGAGATGTCGCGCACCGGGGCGTTCAGGAAGTCTGCCTCGGTCACATACTCCGCCCGCCCGACTGTCGCCGGGGTGAAGAGGCGGATGCGTGCGGGCTTGGCGAAAGCGAACCGGCCGTTGATGGAGGTGCGCTCGTAGTTGCCGCCGAAGCGGATGGTGTGATTGCCCCAGACCTTCGTCAGGTCGTCGCGCAACTGGTGGCGCTCCTGGTAGGTGCTCTGCGGCGTGATGTAGTTAGTGCCCGTGCGGAAAAGCTGCGATCCCAGAATGCGGAGTTCGGGGAGCCCCTCGACCGCGGGCAGGATGTCGTTCGTGAAGTCGCTGATGTTGAAGACGAGGTTGTTCGTCAGCGTCGGACTGAACACGCGCGTCATGCCGACGACGAGGTTGTGCGAGCGGTTCGAGACGAGTTGATCGTTCGACTCGAAGATGCGCGAGGCGGACTGGCGCGGCGTGGCGCCGCCGCCCTGCGGGAACGGCACCTGCTGATCGTTGTCGTTGAACGAGTAGCGGGTGTTGATGTTCGTCTTGTTGCTCACCACCCAGTCAACCTTGGCGGTGGTCAGGTTCTCGTCGAACGGGTTTGACGTGAAGCCGGCGAAGCTGGGAGCCTCGGGCGGGTTGTGCAGCGCCGAGCCGTCCTGGTTGTTCTGCTCGACGTTGAAGAAGAAGAAGAGCTTGTCGCGCTTGATCGGACCGCCGATGGTGCCGCCGTACTGCTCGCGGTCGAACGGGATTTTGTCGGCGCGCGCGTTCACCGGGATGCCGTTGGCAGCGTCGAGACGGCTCAAGCTGGGGAAGGCGGCGAACCTATCGTCGCGCCAGTAGATGTAGCCGTTGCCGTGGAAGGCGTTCGAGCCGGACTTCGAGATGATGTTCACCGAGCCGGTCGAGGAAGCGCCGGTCGAGAGATCGTAGTTCGAGATGCCGAGCTGGAACTCCTGCACGATCTCCTGCGAGAAGTTCTGCACGGTCGTGCCGACGACGTTATCGACGACCGAGCCGCCGTCCACCGCGATCTGCGCGGAGCGACCCGCCTGCCCGGCGATGGAGACGCCCGTGTAGTTCGCCTTCGTCGGGTCGAAGCTCGACCCCTCGACCTTCTCGACGCCGGGCTGGAGCTGCGCGAGGTCGAGGAAGTTGCGCCCGTTCAAGGGCAGGTTCTGAATCTGGACGGTGCCGACGACGCCGGAGACGGTCTGATCGACGCGGTCGATCTGCGCCTCGCCCGAGCCGACGACGGTCACCTCTTCCGAGGCTCCGCCGACTTCGAGCTTCACGTCGAACGGAGTGTTCTGCCCGACGCTGACGCCGACGCTCTTGGCGACCGTGGTCTTGAAGCTCGCGCCCGCGACCCTCACCTCGTAGTTGCCGGGGGGGAGCTGCGCGATGCGGTACTTACCTTCCGAGTCGGTCTGCGCCGTGCGCGTCAGACCCGTGTCGAGATTCTTGACGGTGACGGTCGCGCTGACCACGACAGCCCCCTGCGGGTCGGCGACCGTGCCCTCGATGGCACCGGTCGGTTCCTGCGCCGCCGCCGAAGCCGCGAGGCTCAGCAGCAGCATGGTCAGCGTGGCGAAGCCCACGAGCAATTTCTTGTAGGTGTTCTTCATGTGTTTGTGAAACTCCTTCTGTGGTTAACCGGTTGACGGTTGCGACCGCGATTGTTTTGCGGGTGAGGAGGCTCAAATTCGAGCCCCCGCCTGTCGCGCCTAACTCAACTTTTCAAGCCTCTGACTCGAACCCGCTCGCGACGTCCCTACCCGTTTTGAAGACTGCGGTAATACTCTGTCTGCGTTAAGGCAATCACCATTCCAGCATGAACACCCCTCCGCCGAGCCACCTAATGTCTTGCAAGTCTGCGCTTTAGCCGCCTGATGTTAATGATTTCACAGAAGCCGGCGACGCCGTCCGGACTGAATTTCTGGATTTTTCTTCCAAAATTTTGAATCGGGCTCGTGACAACTTGCGAAGGGGTGACGCCGGCGCGGGGCGCGCGCGCCGCCCGCGCGCGTGTCTGGAGAGGTGCGCGGCGCGGGTCTTACGCCTCGACGCCGCGCTCGCCGAAGAACTGTTTGAGTGCCGGGTACACGTCCTCTTTGTCGTCGATGCGGATGCCGACGAAGCGCTCCTTATGTTTCAGACGATCCTTGAAGATCGAGAGCAGCGCGCCGGATGAGCGCCGGTAGCCGGAAGTCCCCTCTTCGCCGATCTCGCCGTAGCCGAAAAGGTTGCAGGTCGTGATCAGCTCGTCGGCTAAGCGCACGGCTTCCTCGTTGTCGGAGTAGTAGTTGTCGCCGTCGGAGAAGTGGAACGGGTAGACGTTCCAGTCCGAGGGTCGGTAGCGCGAGTGGATGATGTCGAGCGCGAGCTGGTAGGCGCTCGAGACGACCGTGCCGCCCGACTCGCCCTGCGTGAAGAACTGCTCCTCGGCGACCTCGCGCGCCTCCGTGTGGTGCGAGATGAAGACGATCTCGACGTTGTCGTACTTCGTCCTGAGGAAGCGAACCATCCAGAAGTAGAACGAGCGCGCGATGTACTTTTTGAACTCGCCCATCGATCCCGAGATGTCGATCATCGCGATGACGACCGCGTTCGACTCGTACTTGTGCGTCTCCTCCCACGTCTTGAAGCGCAGGTCTTCCTTCTTCACGTCGCCGAAGCGCGCGCCCTTCTTCTCGCGCGCGTTGCGGCGGATGTTCTCCATGATCATGCGCCGCTTGTCGAGGTTCGCCATCACGCCCGTGCGGCGGATCTCGTTGAAGCGCGTCGTGCGCGAGGGGATCGCCTTCTTCGCCTTCTCTTCGAGGAAGGGGAGGTGCAGGTCTTCGAAGATGAGCGCCGCCAGCTCGTCGACGTTGATCTCGGCTTCGTAGTATTCCGCGCCGCCCGCGTCGCCCGCCTGCCCGCCGCCCGCGCCCTGCCCCTTCCCCGGCTGGCTCTCGCGCGCGAGCACGTCGCCGACCCTGGTCTTGCCGTCGCCCTGGCTGACGTGCTTGCGCTTCCGGTGGTCGAAGCGGAACTTGTACTCGTCGAGCGAGCGGATCGGGACTTTGACCGTGCGCCTGCCGTCCGACAAGATGATCGCCTCGTTCGAGACGATGGAGCCGAGGTTCTTGCGGATCGCGTCGCGCACGCGTTCCTTGTGCCGCTCCTGATCGATGATGCCCTTGCGCTGCAAGGACCAGTCGTTGCGCTGGACGGACATCGGCGATACCTCAAGCGGGGGCTAGGGG
>JAIVJC010000014.1 GCA_020200235.1 Acidobacteriota bacterium
CCGCCGCGCCCGCGCCCGCCGCCGCCGCCGGGGGGCTGAAGATCAGCGTGCGCTCGAAGGGCGAGGACGTGTGGATCAGGACTTTGACTGACGGCGAGGCATCTAGTTCGTGGAACGGGATTTTGAAAGCTGAGCAGTCGAAAGAGATCGACGCCGAACAGAGTCTGAAAATCGAGTTCGCGCCGGTGAAAGCCTCCGCGCTCGAGGTGATGATCAACGGTCGCCCGGCGGTCGTCGCTTCGGAGGCGAAGCCGGGCAGGTCTCTGGTCGAGATGCTCATTACGAAGGACGATTACGAGAGACTGCTGCAACACCCCTGAGTCCGTCGCGCAACCCGGCGTGCGCGCGAGTGGCGCGCGCCGGGCGTCGCCTTGCGGTGCGCCCCCACGCTTTGCTACCCTCCGCCTTTCTTCCGAACCGCGCGTTCATTCCCACAGACAACCGCTCAGAGAGAGCCCCCGCGCTCCTGTTCGAGATTTTGGAAGGGAGTCATAATCTAAATCATGATCAACGAAGCTCTCACCGAAGGACTGACGTTCGACGACGTGCTGCTCGTCCCCGGCCGCTCGGACGTTCTGCCGGCCGAGTGCGACACCTCGACGCAGTTCACGCGCGGCATCCGCCTGACCATCCCGCTCTGCTCCGCCGCGATGGACACCGTCACCGAAGCCGCGCTCGCCATCGCCATCGCGCAGCAGGGCGGCATCGGCGTCATGCACAAAAACTTGACGGTCGAGCGGCAGGCCGAGGAGGTCGATAAAGTTAAACGCTCGGAGTCGGGCATGATCGTCGATCCCGTGACGATCCGGCCCGACCGCCCCGTCTCCGAAGCGCTCGCCGTGATGGAGCGCTACAAGATTTCGGGCGTGCCCGTCGTGGACGAGGGCGGTCACCTCGTCGGCATCATCACGAACCGCGACCTGCGGTTCGAGACGCGCTTCAAGATTCCGGTCTCGGAGGTGATGACGCCGCAGCCGCTCGTCACCGTCCCGGTCGGCACCACGCTCGACGAGGCGCGCGTCGTCCTGCAAAAGCACCGCATCGAAAAGTTGCTCGTCATCGACGGCGACAAACACCTCAAGGGTCTGATCACCGTCAAGGACATCCAGAAGGCGATCAGGTATCCGAACGCGGCGAAGGACGATCTCGGGCGGCTGAGAGTCGCCGCCGCCATCGGCGCGACCGGCGACTTCAGGGAGCGCGCCGACGAGCTGGTGAAAGCGCGCGTCGATTGCCTCGTCATCGACACGGCGCACGGCCACTCCTCGCGCGTCATCGAGGCGGTGAGGGAGATCAAGCGGCGGCACCCGGACACGCAGCTCATCGCCGGGAACGTCGCGACCACCGAGGGCACGCGCGAGCTCATCGAGGCGGGCGTCGACGCCGTCAAGTGCGGGATCGGACCGGGCTCGATCTGCACGACGCGCGTGGTGACGGGCGCGGGCGTGCCGCAGATCACGGCGATCAACAACTGCGTCAAGGCGGCGCGCGGCACGAATGTTCCGGTCATCGCCGACGGCGGCATCAAGTTTTCGGGCGACGTGGCGAAGGCGATGGCGGCGGGCGCGGACGTGGTGATGATCGGCTCGCTCTTCGCGGGCACGGAGGAGTCGCCCGGCGAGCTGATCCTGTTCCAGGGCCGCTCCTTCAAAGCCTACCGCGGCATGGGCTCGATCGGCGCGATGCGGCAGGGCTCGCGCGACCGCTACGCGCAGGACACCATCGAGATGGAGTCGAAGCTCGTGCCCGAAGGCATCGAGGGGCGCGTCCCCTACAAGGGCACGCTCGCCGACATGGTGACGCAGCTCGTCGGGGGCTTGCGAGCCGGGATGGGCTACACCGGCTGCCGCAACGTCCGCGAGTTCCAGGAGAACACGCGCTTCATACGCATCAGCGCCGCCGGCCTCAAAGAGTCGCACGTCCACGACGTGATCATCACGAAGGAAGCGCCGAACTACCGTTTGGAGTAACCGGAGGTTCTAAAGTGACTAAGAAGTTAAGCTAGTTAAGGTCGCCACTCGGCGACCCGTAGAAGATCAGGTGAGAGATCGGCTACCAATTTAAAGTCTCGTATGTTTCGCGTTGCGAGCCCATATCCATGCGCCAGGACAGTTGCAGCTATGAACAAATCTCTCCAATGTTTTTGAAGTTGATGTCCGGTAAGACGCGGATAGATGTGTGCCGTGATTGCGGCTGCTTTCTGCTCCCAAGGTAAAACAATACAAGATTCACTTAATTCCTTGATTCTATCTTTATACTGCTGTGCTTGAATCTTCGTAATCTTAGCTTTCTTCTCTTCATCCTCAATGCCCCATAGCGCTTCGAATATTGTCATTGATGTCAAAGCCGGAGGAGATTGTAGTCTTCTGAAATGTTCAGCAATCTCACGCAAAACATACACTTGACCATTTCTCCAATGCGTGAAGATATCGTTATCGAGCGCAAGTGGGGTGTCAGAGAGAGCGGGTCCAATAGGCATAAGTGAGTATTTGTGCCTTTTGTTTTCGGCTAGAAGGCTTTTTCGTCCAGTTCAGGGCGGGCTGTGATGGCGATTCTTTCTTCTTCTGTTAGTCCTTCCAAGGTGGAAGCTGCTAAAGCGTGATAGCGATTAACGAGAGCAGCGTCGAGTTGCGATTCTAATTCGACTAGTCGTTGAATATTTTGATTCCACAAGGTAGTCGGCGGATCGGGCACGCCGAAAAAGTCGTACCTGGCTTGACCGCTAGTTGAGCGAATAATCACTGGGACTTCTTGCCCGCCGCCCTGGCTGATCTGTTTGCAGGCTATTTCATAATTATCTATGACTGCATCTTGGACGATTATGCCTCTTTGACCAAGATCAAATTTATGCCCGAACAACTCTAGGCGGAACGGGTCTGGGCCTATCGGGACTGATGTCTCCTGCTTAATGCGCGATATCTTGTCTGCCCACTCTTGAGTGGCGGGCAACTGCAACTCAATACTATCTATTGGCCAGAGAAACGAATGTTCCGTTATTGCGCGATACGCAAGCGTAATATCCCGCACCTCATCCCCGGAAATATCCGGCGGAAGCTGGAATTCGTGCTCGATAGTACGTTCAATCACCATTACGCGATAATCAATCTGGCGGCGACGTAGCGTTTGGCTAATTTCTAATAGCGATTCAGAAAATCTTGCGGTCAAGTCAACACGCAGGCTAGGAATTTGCACATGCATCTGCTCGGCGAGTACTAATGCCGCTCTAATCGTTGATACGATAAAATCGGCGCGAGCAGTCTCAGCCAAAGCTTCGAGACGGATACTGACGCTCTCTATCCTGAAGGTATCTTCTTTTCTATTTAGTCTTCCATTTCCAGTAAGTATTAAGATGGCATCATCCTCAATCTTGCCTGTAAAGGTTGCGCGTCCAAACTCCAATCCTGGTTCTACTTCTGTGATGGGTATCGTGAGTTGTAGCTGAAAGGTTGGGATACCAAAGAATAAAAATACGCCCTGTTCAATTAGTGGCAATGGAACAGGAAGAGCCACGGATAGCACATTTCTAGCCAACAACAAGTTACTTTCTAGAACGGCGGTGCTCATGTTTCATCACCTCCTGTCAAGTCTCCCACAACGACTCTGCGGTCGCAAGGTTTGCGACATGAATCGGTGTATAAGCACAGGTGCGGTTACAAACGGCGAAATGGCGAAGTAGCAGTTCGCTGCATCTAGCGGGGTTACTCTGGGATAATGCTCGGCGAAAACGCGGCGCGGAGGTCAATTTCCTCTGCGCCGCGTTTGTTTATTTCGCGTGCGTCAGTGGTGCGTCGTGTCCCGCGCGCCCTTCTGATTCGACAGGCTCTTATAGACGGTCTCGATCCAGCGGTCGGTCTTGATGAAGCCCGTGCCCCACGTCTTCCACTCTTCGGGGAGACCGGCGGCTTTGATCTGTTCCATCGTCTTCCCCGCTTTGATCTGCCGGCGGACGATGTCGGTCGTCGCGAGCAGCATCCGGTGGTAGCTCTTGAGATCGTCGATGGTGGAGAGCGGACCGTGGCCGGGGATGATCTTCACGTCCGCCGGGACTTGCGCGACGATGTCGCCGACGTTCTTCGTCAAGCCGAGCACGTCGCCGCCGCTCGAGATGTCGACGAAGGGGAAGCGACCGGCGAAGAAGTCGTCGCCCATGTGGATGACGTTCGAGCGCGTGAAGAAGATGACCGAGTCGCCGTCGGTGTGCCCGTGGGGGAAGTGTACGACCTTGATCTCCTCGTCGTTGAAGTGGATCGAGACCGACCGCTCGTAGGTGATGACGGGCAGCGCCTCCCTGGGCGACGGCGCGACCTTCTCGCCGAGCACGTTCTGCTCGGACGCGAGCCGCTTGCGCACGTTGTCGTGCGCGATGATGGTCGACTCCTTGCCGAAGGCGGCGTTCCCGCCCGTGTGGTCGCCGTGGAAGTGCGTGTTGAGGACGAAGCGAAGCTGACCGGGGTTGAGCTCCTTGACGGCGGCGCGAATCTTGTCGGCGAGCGGCGCGAACTGATCGTCGACGATGAGGACGCCGTCCGAGCCGACCGAGACGCCGATGTTGCCGCCCGCGCCTTCGAGCATGTAGACGTTCCCCGCAGCGCGCGTCGCCTTCATCTGCACCTTCGAGTAGTCCGGCTGCTGCGACCGCGTGCCCGCGGCGAGCGCGAGGCACGCGGCGACGAGACCTGAGACGAGTGCTGTACGTTTCATAAGATGTCCTCTCGCAAGTTCTCTTTGTATTCTTCGTAGTGAGCGGCGAAAGACAACGCCCCGCGCGCCGGGTCGCATCTTCAATGATCGACTGTCAACGATTTCGGCACAGTAACCCGTCCGCGCGGCGCGCGTCAAACGACCGTTCACGCGCGAGGTGCGATAGCGGGGCGCGCCGACTTTGCCCCGCTAAGGATGGGCGGCGCAACTCGCGCAGGGATCGCCGGACATTTGTCGGAGCGCGCCTGCGTCTTCGGGCGCGCGGGCGTGATTCCGCGTTCGCGCTCGGGCGACCGGCGCGCGGCGCGGACGGCGGCGGCACTCCGCTTGCAACTTAATTTAACCGATGACGATCCCTAACAGGCGCAGCGTTATTCTGATCGCGAACCCGAACGCGGGTCGCGGCGGGCGCAGCCGAGAGAGAGAGATCGAGCGCTTCCGCGCGCTGCTCGAAGCGCGCGGCGTCGAGAGCGAGCTCGCGCTCACGCGCGCGCCCGAAGACGCGACGCGCCTCGCGCGCGAGGCGATAGGGCGCGGCGCGAGGGAGATCGTCGTCTCCGGCGGCGACGGCACGATCAACGAGGCGTTGCAGTCAATCGTCGGGACGGGCGCGCGACTCGGCATCCTCCCCTCGGGCACGGCGAACGTCCTCGCGCGCGAGCTGAAGATCCCCTTCGACGCGGGGCGCGCCGCCGAAGCGATCGCGCGCGGCGCGACGCGCAGGGTCTACGCCGGGCTCGCCTTCTCGGAGGCGACGCGGGTGGCGCGATACTTTTTGCTGATGGCGGGCGTCGGGCTCGACGCCTCGATCGTCAAGCGCGTGCGCCCGCGCCTCAAGCGCAGGGTCGGCGAGGCGGCGTTCTGGGTGTCGGGGCTCTCGCACCTCGCGAGCTGGGAGCCCGTGCCGTTCCACGTCGAGGTGGACGGCGAGAGGTTCCCCGCCACCTTCGCGGCGATCGGCAGGGCGGCGCACTACGGCGGCGAGCTCTCCATCACGCCGCGCGCGCGGCTCGACGCGCCGGAGTTCGAGCTCTGCCTCATCAACTCGCGCAGCCGCCTGCGCTACCTCCAACTCCTGACGGGCGCGATGCGCGCCGACGGCATCAAGGGCGACCGGCGGGGCGTGCGCTACCTCACGGCGACGCGCGTGCGCGCCGCGGGCGACGGCGTGATGGTGCAGGCTGACGGCGAGCTGATCGGCGAGCTGCCGATGACGTTCGAGATCGTCGCCGCGCCGGTCGAGCTGATCGCGCCGCCCGCCGAGAAGCCGAAGCGGATCGGCTACCAGCATTTGCGCTGAGGGCGCGAACTAAACGATGAAGTAGGAACGATGAACGATGAAGTAAGCATTATCGTCTTCACTTCATCGTTCATCGTTCCTACTTCATCGTTTAACTTTCTGCGTCTCCGCGATGAGTCTTGCTTTTTCGCCCACGTCTAACTGAAACTCCGCACACGTCTCAGCACGCGTTTTTAATTCCCCGCCCCTGCCCTATAATTCCTCCCCGTGGGCACGACCGAGAGACTCTATTATTCAGACTCGCACCTGACGGAGTTCGACGCCGTCGTCGTCGCGGCGAACGAGATCGCGCCGGGTCGCGCCGGGTTACAGCTCGACCGCACGGCGTTCTACCCGACCGGCGGCGGTCAGCCGCACGACACGGGCACGCTCGGCGGCGCGCGCGTCGTCGATTGCATCGACCGCGAGGCGGAAGGCGTGCTGCACGTCGTCGAAGGCGCGGCTCCAGTGGTCGGCGCGCGCGTCGAAGGTCGCGTCGATTGGGCGCGCAGGCTCGAACACATCCAGCAGCACACGGGTCAGCACACACTCTCCCAGTCGTTCGTCCGGCTCTTCGACGCGCCGACGCGATCCTTCCGCATGCTGGAGCGCGTCTGCGAGATCGACGTGGAGTTGGAAGAGCCGTGCGACGAAAAGATCGAGCAGGCGGTCGATCTCGCGAACCGGATCGTGTGGGAGGATCGCGCCGTCAAAGTTCTGGACGTGACGCGGAAGGACGCGGCGCGGCTCCCCTTGCGCAAGGACTCGGCGCGCGAAGGGGGCTTGCGCGTCGTCGAGATCGAAGACTTCGACCTGAGCCCCTGCGGCGGCACGCACGCTAAGACGACGGGCGAGGTCGGCGTCATCCTCGCGCGCTCGTGGGAGCGCGCCAAGGGCTTGACGCGGATCGAGTTCGCCGCCGGTGTTCGCGCCGTCGCCGACTACCGCCTCGCCAACCGCGCGGCGCGCGCGGTCGCGGCGGCGTTCAGCGTCGCGCGCGAGGACGCGGCTGAGCAAGCCGCGCGCCTCGTCGAAGAGAACAAGGGGCTCGCGCGGAGCGTGCGCGCGCTCGAAGAGTCGGCGGCGAAGATGGAAGCCGCGGAGTTGATCGCGGAAGCGTCTCGCGCGGGCGGCGGCGCGGGGAGTGGCGGCGGCTCGAAGGTTGTCGCGCGCGTCTTCGAGGGGCGCGGCGCGGATTCCTTGAAGCGGCTCGCGTCGGCGATCACTTCGCACGAGGGCGCGGTCGCGCTCCTCGGCGCGCGCGAAGGCGGGGAGACTCGGCTCGTCTTCGCGCGGGCGGCGGACGCTTCCGGCGACATGAGCGCGCTGATGCGCGAGGCGTGCGCGGCGGTCGGAGGGCGCGGCGGCGGTCGCCCCGAAATGGCGCAGGGCGGCGGTCGCGGCGTCGAACAACTGCCCGCGGCAATCGAGGCGGCGGCGCGCCGCCTCGCCGAGACGTCGTCCGAAAGTTAAAAGTTCTTAGCCGGTAATGTAGTAAGGTGGGTGAAGGGATAAGTCTCGGCGGACGCCGAAGGGCCTTCCGCGGGGCGCACAACCGACATGGCACGAAGGGGGCGCGAGATGACGAGCAGCGACGAGATTCAGATGAAGGCGCAGCGGAGCCTGCAGGAGTATGAGGACGCGGTCGAGAACTTAGACCCGCGGTTCGCGGAGCTGGGGCGCTCGTGCGTCGCCGCGCTCGACGAGTTCATCGCCTACTGGAACGAGCGGCCCGAATCGCCCGCCTCGCGCGGGGCGCACGACTCGTCCGCCGACGAGGGCGGCGCGGGCGGAGAGAGCGACATGACGGAGTACGTCGAGCGGCAGCTCGAATGGGCGCGGCACGAGCGCGAGCGCGTGCTCTCGCAACTCTCGAAAGAGCCCGGCGGCACGGCGCCGGGACGCTAGTCGACATCGCTGGCGCCGCCGATCCGACCGGCGCGTCGCGAGGTTGACACTGCGCCGCACCCTCTTTTATATTTCCGAGGGTTCCGGGGCAGTAGCTCAGTTGGCAGAGCGCCGCGTTCGCAATGCGGAGGCCAGGAGTTCGACCCTCCTCTGCTCCACTTAGACAATCAACGACTTACGGCGGGACCCCTCCCCACGTTGAGAAGCCGCGCACCTCTTTCAAAGGCTGCGCCACCGCGCCTTCCGCGGCGAGCTTTAACTTTCTCTCACCTCGTCAGGCTAGAGGATGCCGGATCGCAACTCGAAGGTTTTACCGTCGCACGTACCCGTATGCCCACGCTAAGGATCGCCCGCATCGTCCTTATCATCTCCCTTGCCTGCGCGCCCGTCATCGCGCAGGCGCAGGGCGCAGCGCCACGTTACGGCGGCAGCATCGTCGTGGCGATCTCGTCTGATCCGGGCGGACTGAACCCCGCCATCACGACGCAGGGCGGCGTGACGACCATCTGCGGGTCGATCTTCAGCGGGCTCGTCGCGCACGACTTCAGCCTCAACCCCGTGCCCGATCTCGCCGAGAGCTGGGAGGTCTCGCCCGACGGCCGCGCTTACACCTTTCACCTCGCCCCCGGCGCGGTGTTCCACGACGGCGCGCCCGTCACCTCCGAAGACGTGCGCTTCACCTTCGAGGAGTTGCTGTTGAAGTACCACTCGCGGACGCGCGCGTCTCTCGGCGACAACCTGATCCGCATCGAGACGCCCGACGCGCACACGGTCGTCTTCGAGTTCAAGAGGCCCTACGCCGCCTTCCTCCAACTTGTTGACGTGACGAACGCCCCCGTCATGCCGAAGCACCTCTACGAAGGGACTGACCCGCTCACCAACCCGCACAACACCGCCCCCGTGGGCAGCGGGGCTTTCAAGTTCGGCGAATGGCTCAAGGGCGACCACCTCACGCTCGTCCGCAACGAAAACTATTTCCAAAAAGGGAAGCCCTACCTTGATCGGATCCTCTATAAAGTCATGCCCGCCGCCTCGATGGCCGCCATCGCGTTCGAGGGCGGCGAGGTGGACTACCTGACGGGCGCCGCGCCGCTCGACCTCGTGCGCCTGAAGAACGCGAGCGGGGTCGTCGTCACCGACAAAGGTCGCGAAGGGTTCGCCACCGTCGAGACCTTGATCCCCAACCTCACGCGCGCGCCGCTCTCCGACCCGCGCGTGCGGCAAGCGATGGCGCACGCGATTGATAAGAGCTACATCGTCGATAAGGTCGCGTCCGGGATGGGCGCGCCCGCCACGGGTCCCGTCTCAAGCTCGCTCGCGTGGGCGTACAACCCGAACGTCGTCAGGTACGAGCACGACGCCGCGCTCGCCGACCGCCTGCTCGACGAAGCCGGATACGGACGCGACCGCAGAGGCGTGCGCTTCCGCCTGAAGTTCGTCCACGCCGCCTCTTACGCGAAGGTGGCGGAGGCTCTGCGCGACCAATTGCGCGAGGTCGGCATCGCGGTCGATCTCAACACGATGGAGTTTGCCGCGGCGGTGGATGCCGTTTACGTTAAGAAGGATTTCGATCTCGCGTTCGCCTCTTTCGAGAACGGGCCCGACCCCGACATCGGCGTCAAGCGCACGCTCGTCTCATCGAACATCGGCGCGATCCCCTTCTCCAACGGCGCGGGCTACCGCGACGCGAGAGTAGACGAGCTGTTCGCGCTCGCCGCGTCCGAGACAGACCGGCAGAAGCGCGCCGCCCTCTACTTCGAGGCGCAGGACATCGTTGTCCGCGACCTGCCGTACTTCTGGCTCTACGAGCCGAGGTCGGGCGTCGCCTACAAAAAGGGCTTGCGCGGGATGTACGAGTGGAGCGCGAAGTCGTCGGTCTATTTCGCGCGGGACGCCTGGTGGGCTGACGGCGGGCGACACCAGCACGGCGCGGCTGGCGCGACCGCACGACGCGGGCTTTACCTGCTCATCGCCCTTGCCGTGCTCGCCTCGCTCGGCGTCACGGCGGTCTTGTTGAATCGAAGAAGGCGGAGAGCGTGAAAGTCAGGCGGGCTTGTCGAGGTGTTCGATCCGCGCGCGCGGATCGAGCGCGCGGTTGAGCGCGTCGCCGACGGCGTTCAAGGCGAGGACGAGCAGGGAGATCGCCGCCGCTGGAAAGAAGATCATCCACCAGGCGTCGCGCATGAAGTGCTCTCCGTTGTGCAGCATGTAGCCCCAACTGATCCGGCTGCTGTCACCGAGCCCGATGAACCCTAAGCCCGCTTCGACCAGGATCACCGCGCCCACCGTCAGCATGACGTGAGTGATGACGACGGGCAACGCGCTCGGCATGATCTCGCGCAGCAGAATACGTGCGTGCGTCGCGCCCACGGCGCGCGCCGCCTCGACGAACATCTTCCCCTTAACGGACATCACCTCAGCGCGGACGAGGCGCGCCGTCGTGCCCCAGTAGGTGACGGCGAGCACCGCGATGAGGGTGTAGAAGGTCGAGCCGAAGAGGGCGGCGGCGACCAGCGCGAGGAAGAAGCGTGGCGGGATGAGAAAAAGCTCCGTCAGCCTCATCAACAGATCGTCCGTGCGCCCGCCCGCGTAGCCCGCCGTCGCGCCGACGATCACGCCGATCAGACCGCTTGAAATGGCGACGCCGACGCCGATCAAGATCGACACCCGCGCGCCGTGGACGACGCCGCTGAACACGTCCCTGCCGAGGTCGTCCGTCCCGAAAGGATTTTCCGCACAGGGCGCGCGCAAGGTTTGCCCCGTAGTCTTCTGCGGATCACGCGGCGCGATCAGATCGGCGAAGACAGCCGCGAGTAGAAAGAGTGAGAGCACGACGAGACCGAACACAGCCGTCCGGCTCTGCCCGAAGCTTCGCCAGACGACTCGCCTTTCCGCCGCGCGGATGTCGCTCGCCTCTCGACTCATCTCTTGGGGAGCCCGTAGCTGATGCGCGGGTCGAGCGCGGAGTAAGTCAGATCGGTGATGAAGTTGACGGCGACGACGCCCACCGACGACATGAGGAACAAGCCCATCAGAACGGGATAGTCGCGCATGGCGAGCGCGTCGACCATGAGCCTGCCGAGCCCGGGCAGCGCGAAGACCGTCTCGGTGAAGACCGCGCCGCCGAGGAGCATCCCGAAGTCGTTGCCGACGACCGTCACGACCGGCAGCAGCGCGTTTCGCAGCGCGTGAGCGTAGAGCACGCGCCGCTCGCCCAAACCTTTCGCGCGCGCGGCGGTGATGAAGTTCTCGCCGAGCACGTTCAGCATCGACGTGCGCGTCAGCCGCATGATCTGCGCGAGGTAGACGATGGCGAGCGTCGCGACCGGCAGCACGAGGTGCCGGAGCACGTCGAGCGCGTAATCGGCTCCCGCCAACTCCTGATTCGAGGAAGACAAGTTCTGCGCCGGGAATAAGCCGAGGCGGAGCGAGAAGACGATGAGCAACAGATGCCCGATGGAGAAGGAAGGCACGGAGTAGCCCACCAACGCGAAGGTGTTGATCGCCCGATCCGCGAACGAGTTCTCACGCCGCGCGGCTTCGACGCCGGACAATACCCCGGCGACGGACGACAGGATCAGCGCGCTCACTATCAGCAGGAGCGTCGCCGGGACGCGGCTCGCGATGACGGCGGCGACCGGCTGCTGGTAGCCGAGCGAGTAGCCGAGATTCCCGCGCAGCACGCCCGACAGGTAAACCCAGAGCTGCGTCGGGAGCGATCGATCCAGACCGAACTCTGCGCGGATGAGCGAGAAGTATTTCTCGTCGCCGCTCTGACCCGCGAGCAGGTGGACGGGATCGCCCGGCGCGAGATGAATGAGTGAGAAGTTGACGACGACGAGCAATAGGATCAGGAGTAGCGACTGGGCGGCGCGGCGAAGCAGAAATCTGCCGAAGGGGCGCGAGGGTGATCTCAATCGAACCTTCATGCCCGCCCCCCGCCGTTCAGGCTCTCGATCAGCGACTCGATCCGGCTGACGGCGATCCCCACGGCGCCTCGCACCGGCTCACTCAACTCCGCGCCCAACTCGTCGTAGCCTTCGGGCTGGCAGCCGACGACGAACAAGCGCGGCGGCAAAACTCCGAGCGCGCGCGCGAGCGCGAGCACCTTCGACGGCTCCGTGTAGTGCGCGTCGGCGAGAGACGAGTGGAGTGCGTGCGCGTCGATTGCCGCCTGTGCCGGCACTTCCGGCTCGATCACGTAGAGCGTGCCGGGCGCGCCCCCGCGCTCGACCGCGTCGATGATGATGAGCGCGTCGTAGCCGTCCATCAGCTCCTGCACGAGCGGGATGCCGGCGATCCCCGACTCCATGATCGTCACTCCTTCGGTGAAGATGTCGGCGCGCAGGAGCGTCTGCGCGACCTCGACGCCGAAGCCGTCGTCGCCGCGCAGGATGTTGCCGACGCCGGCTATCAGGATTCTCATGATGATCGCGTAATGCGGACTCGCGAAATGGAAGGTAAATTGTAGCTTCCCTGTCCGCGCCCACGCATTCTACAATCCGCTCTCGGTTAATCCGCAATCCGAAACCATATTCCGCGATGATCGTGCGCGTCCAAATTTTAGTCCGCGGGATCGTGCAGGGCGTGGGCTTCCGCCCCTTCGTCTACGCGGTCGCGACGCGCGAGTCGCTGCGCGGCACAGTCTTCAACACGGGCGGGGGCGTGCTCGTCGATGTCGAGGGCGACGGCGACTCGATAGAGAAGCTGTTGAGCGAGATCGAGCTCAACCCCCCGCCGCTCTCGCGCGTCGAGTCGGTGCGGCGCAGCGACGGACTGCCCCTCGCGCACTACCGCGACTTTCGCATCATCGAGAGCAGCCGCGACGGTGAGCAGTCTGTCGCCGTCTCGCCGGACGTTGCCACCTGCGCCGACTGTCTGCGCGAGTTGTTCGACCCCGCGGATCGACGCCACCGCTACCCTTTCATCAACTGCACCAACTGCGGGCCTCGCTTCACCATCGTCGAAAGCGTCCCCTACGACCGCGCGCGCACCACGATGCGCGACTTCGTAATGTGCGCCGCGTGCCGCGACGAGTACCGTAACCCGCGCGACCGGCGCTTCCACGCCGAGCCCACCGCCTGCACAGCTTGCGGTCCCCGGCTCACACTGAAGGACGTGCGCGAGATCACGCAAGGTGAGTCGCGCGAAGACGATGGCGGGCGCAGTGATGATGCCGTCGCGCGCGCCCGTGCGCTGCTGTCGGACGGAATGGTCGTCGCTGTCAAGGGGATCGGGGGATTCCACCTCGCCTGCGACGCGCTCGACGCCGACGCGGTCGGGCGTCTGCGGCAGAGAAAGTACCGTGAGGATAAGCCGTTCGCCCTGATGGCGAACTCGCTCGAGGTCGTCAAAAAATTCTGCGCCGTCTCGGACGAGGAGGCGGCTCTGCTTTCATCCGCGGGTCGCCCCGTCGTCCTCCTCGAAAGAAAGTCTGGCGCCGCTCTGCCCGCAGCGGTCGCGCCCCGCGTCGGCACGCTCGGCTTCATGCTGCCTTACTCGCCGCTCCACCACCTGCTCGTAGAAAATTCTGACCGGCCGCTCGTGCTGACGAGCGGTAACGTCTCCGACGAGCCCGTCTGTTACGAAAACGAAGACGCGGCTGAACGCCTGCGCGCCGTCGCCGATTATTTTCTGACGCACGACCGAAGGATCGAGACGCGCGCCGACGATTCCGTCGCCCGCGTCTTCGCAGGGCGCGAGATGCTGCTGCGCCGCTCGCGCGGCTACGCGCCCGCCCCCCTCGGCGTCGGCTTCGAGTTCACCCGCGAGATTCTCGCCTGCGGCGCGGAGTTGAAGAACACCTTTTGCCTTGCGCGCGACAGCTCCGCCTTCGTCAGCCACCACATCGGCGATCTGGAGAATCTGGAGACGCTGCGCGCATACGAGCACGGCATCGAACACTTCAAGCGGCTCTTTCATCTGCGCCCCGAAGTCGTCGCCTACGACCTGCACCCCGAATACCTCTCGACGAAGTACGCGCTCGCGCTCGATGATATCCAGACGAAGATCGGCGTCCAGCACCACCACGCGCACGTCGCGAGCTGCATGGCGGATAACGGGATCGACGGCGAGGTGATCGGCGTCGCGATGGACGGCCTCGGCTTCGGCGCGGACGGCGCGTTGTGGGGCGGCGAGTTCTTCGTCGCCAACTTCAAAGATGCGGAGCGCGTCGCGCACCTCGACTACGTGCCGCTGCCCGGCGGCGCTCGTGCCGTCCGCGAGCCGTGGCGCATGGCTGCCGTCTATCTGCAACGCGCCTTCGGCGATAAATTTTTGGAGTTAGACTTGCCCTCCGTCCGCAACCTGGACGCGCGCTCGTGGTCGGCGATGCGACGAATGATCGAGACGAACACGAACAGCCCCCGCACGTCGAGCGTGGGTCGGCTCTTCGACGCCGTCGCGGGCATTCTTTCTCTGCGTGGCGTCGCCAACTACGAGGGACAGGCGGCAATCGAGTTGGAGGCGCTAGCCGAACGCGACTGCGCGCGGGGCTACGAGTTTGAATTAGACGGGGACGGGAGTACGATTAACGCCGACCCGGTCATCAGGCGGGCGGTCGAGGACGTGC
The DNA here is from genome assembly GCA_020200235.1 of Acidobacteriota bacterium. Lineage (GTDB taxonomy): Bacteria > Acidobacteriota > Blastocatellia > Pyrinomonadales > Pyrinomonadaceae > JAIVGV01. The sequence continues at coordinate 14,460 of JAIVJC010000014.1, forward strand.
TCGAAGGCGCCCCCGCGGGGATCGTCTCCGGGAAGTTTCATCTCGGCGTCGCGCATCTGATCGCGTCCGTCTCGCGCAAAGTCAGGGACGAGCGAAAGCTCGACCGCGTCGCGCTCTCCGGCGGCGTCTTCCAGAACGTGCTTCTGTTGCGGCACGCCTGCCGTCTGCTCAAGGCTGACGGCTTCGAGGTCTTCACGCACAGCCGCGTGCCCGCGAACGACGGAGGCATCTCGCTCGGTCAGGCGGCGGTCGCAAACGCGCGAATAGTTTCAGGGAGAATCTGAGTCGATGTGTCTGGCAATTCCCGGCAAGGTGGTCGAGATCGTCGACGCGGCGAACCACATCGCGAAGGTCGATGTCGGCGGCGTGCGCCGCAACGTCAACGTGGGGATGCTCGAAGACGAGGGCGTTCGTATAGGTGATTACGTCCTCATCCACGTCGGGTTCGCGATGAGCAAGATCGACGAGCGCGAGGCGGAAGAGACTTTGCGGCTGCTCACGGAGATCGGTCAGTACGAGACGGAAGTGGATCAATTCAAAACCTCCATCGAATGATTGCGGAATACGGAATGCGGATTGAAAAACCGCGCCCGCTTTTCAATCCGCGATCCGCAATCCGCAATCCGCAATCGGCATGACCAAGACGGCTGACGATTTTTCGCGCACCTTCTACCCGTTCCTGCACGGCGACGAGAAACAGTCGCGTGAGCTGACGGAAGGCTTGCGCTTCTCGCTCGCGGAAAAGGTGCGCGAGAGCGTAGGCGTGAAGTCGAAGTTCTTCGAGGAGAACGCGGACGCCATCCTCGCCGCGTCGCTCGCGATGGCGAAGGCTTTTCGTCGCGGGCGCAAGCTCCTCGTGTGCGGCAACGGCGGCTCGGCGACCGACGCGCAGCACATCGCCGTCGAGTTCATGCACCCCATCGGCGTGGGTCGCAAAGCCCTGCCCGCGATCTGCCTGGCGAACGACATGGCGATGGTCACGGCGGTCGCCAACGACGTGGGCTTCGACGACGTTTTCACGCGCCAGATCATCGCGTTGGGTTGCGAGGGCGACATCCTCCTCGGCGTCTCGACGAGCGGCAACTCCGAAAACCTGCTGCGCGCCTTCGCGACCGCGCGCCGGATGGGTCTCACGACCGTCGGGCTCGCCGGCGGCGACGGCGGCAAGATGTCAGAGATGTGCGCGCAGGGGTCGAGCGACTTCTGTCTGACCGTGCCCACGCCGAGCGTCCACCGGATTCAGGAGACGCACGTCGCGCTCTACCACATCATGTGGGACTTAGTACACGCCTTCTTGCAGCACGAGCCTTCGGTCGGCGGCGGCGAATAGGCGGGGGGCATTCGGCGGATGAAGTTCATCGACGAATACAGGAGCGGCGACACCGCGCGCAAGCTCGCGGGCGAGATCGCCCGGCTCGCGACGCGCCCGCTCAAGATCATGGAGGTCTGCGGCGGGCACACCCACACGATCTTCAAGTACGGCATCGAGGACTTGCTGCCCGACTCCGTCACGATGATCCACGGACCCGGCTGCCCCGTCTGCGTCATCCCGCTGGGGCGGGTTGACGACGCGATCTCGATAGCCTTGCAGTCCGGCGTCGTCTTCACCACCTTCGGCGACATGATGCGCGTGCCCGGCTCGAAGACGAACCTGCTCGACGCGAAAGCCAGAGGCGCGGACGTGCGGATGGTCTATTCGCCGCTCGACGCGCTGAAGATCGCGAAGAAGAACCCCGACAGGCAGATCGTCTTCCTCGCGCTCGGCTTCGAGACGACCTCGCCCTCGACGGCGTTGACCGTCCTGCAAGCGGCGAAAGACGGCGTGGAGAATTTCAGCGTCTTCTGCAACCACATCATGATCGTGCCCGCCCTGAAGGCGCTGCTCGACTCGCCCGACCTGCAACTCGACGGCTTCGTGGGTCCCGGTCACGTCAGCACGGTCATCGGCACGCGCCCCTACGATTTCGTCGTGCGCGAGTACGGCAAGCCGGTCGTCGTCTCCGGCTTCGAGCCGCTCGACGTGTTGCAGTCGGTTTACATGGTCGTCAAACAGACGGTCGAGGGGCGCGTCGAAGTCGAGAACCAGTACGCGCGCTGCGTGAGCCGCGGCGGGAACCTGAAAGCCCTCGAAGCTCTCTCGGAGGTCTTCGAGCCGCGCGACTATTTCGAGTGGCGCGGACTTGGCTCAATCGCTCACAGCGGGATGAGGCTGAAACAAAAATATGCGCGGTTCGACGCCGAGCGACGCTTCGACGTGCCGGGTCTTCGCATCGCCGACCCGAAGGCGTGCCAGTGCGGCGAGATTCTCAAAGGCGTGAAGAAGCCTTGGGAGTGCAAAGTCTTCGGCACGGCTTGCACGCCGGAGACGCCCATCGGCTCGTGCATGGTCTCTTCGGAGGGCGCGTGCGCGGCTTACTACAACTACGGGCGGCTGTCGAAGATCGCCGGGCGCGCGGCGCAGACTTGATCCGCGTCCGGCTCAGACGCCCCGCCGAGAATTCATGACCGAGACATTCACTCCCAGCCCGCTCTTCCAGAGGGTCGAGCGCGCGCGCAGGAGAAAGCCGAACGTCAGGGACACGCACGTCACGCTCGCGCACGGGAGCGGCGGCAAGGCGATGCACGAGCTGATCGAGGGGGTGTTCCTCGAATATTTGGGGAACCCGATCCTGGATCGGCTCGAAGACCACGCCGTCCTGGAATTTTCACGCGCGGGCGGCGCGACCGACCGTGACGCTCCCGTCCGCCTGGCTTACGCGACGGACTCTTACGTCGTCACACCCATCTTCTTCCCCGGCGGCGACATCGGGCGTCTCGCCGTCAACGGCACGGTCAACGACCTCGCCGTGAGCGGCGCGCGCCCGCTCTACCTCTCCGCCGGCTTCATCCTCGAAGAAGGCTTCCCCCTCGAAGATTTGCGGCGCGTGCTCGCCTCGATGCGCGACGCCGCCGCCGAGGCGGGAGTGCAAGTCGTCACGGGCGACACCAAAGTAGTGCAGCGCGGCGGCGCGGACAAACTCTTCATCAACACTTCGGGCGTCGGCGTCATCGAGTCGCCCGTGCGGCTCTCCGCCTCGGGCGCGCGGGTCGGCGACAAGGTCATCCTGAGCGGCACGCTCGGCGATCACGGCACGACGATCATGATCGCGCGCGGCGAGCTCGAACTGGAGACGGAGATCGAGAGCGACACCGCGCCGCTCGGCTCGCTCGTCCGCGACATGTTGGACGAGGCCTCGCGCGTCGCGTCGCTGGACGCGGTTCATTGTCTGCGCGACCCGACGCGCGGCGGCGTGGCGACGACCTTGAACGAGATCGCGCTCGCCTCCGAGGTTTGCATAGAGATTCGCGAAGACCGCATCCCCGTGCGCGAAGAGGTGAGGGGCGCGTGCGAGATTCTGGGGCTCGAGCCACTTTACGTCGCGAACGAGGGCAAGCTCGTCGCCATCGTCTCCGCGGGAGTCGCCGACGCGCTCGTCGCGCGCATGCGGCAGAACGCCTACGGGCGCGACGCCCGCGTCATCGGCGAGGTGACGGCGGAGCCGCGGGGCATCGTCGCCCTCCGCACCGGATTCGGCGGCACGCGCATCGTGGACATGCTGGTCGGCGAGCAGTTGCCGCGCATTTGTTGACAAGCCGTCGGATCAAGAGGACACGGGTTGCCATGTCTCCGGAGTTAACCTCTTGCTAATGTAAATAGAAGTGAAGACGAAAAATCTTTTCACCAGATGGGGTTTGGGGTATGCTGGCGGCACGCTCCATTTAGACATTTTATGTTCGCTGCGATTTTCCCCGCTTACTTAAGGGACAATCCATGAAGATTGCGATCAGCGGCAAAGGCGGTTCGGGTAAGACGACCATCTCGGCGACGCTCATCCGGCTCATCGCCCGGCGCGGTCTGTCCGTCCTCGCCATCGACGGCGATCCCAACCCGAATCTCATTCAAGCCCTCGGCGTCGGTCCCGGCGTGGAAGCCGAGTCGGTTCCGCGCAGCGTCGTCGAGCGGCGCGAGGACGAGACGGGCGCGACCCGCCACGTGCTGACGCGAAGCATCGCGGACATCGTCAGTCAGTACGGGATGAAAGCGCCCGACGGCGTGACGGTCTTAGTCGGCACGAAGGTTGACCACGCCGGCGCGGGTTGACTCTGCGGCGCACACGCTGCCGTGCGCAGCATCGTCGGCGAGATCGTCAACCACGCGGAAGGCGTGACCGTGATGGACACGGAAGCCTCCATCGAGCACATGAGCCGTGGCACGGTCAGGTACGTCGACGCGCTGCTCGTCGTGCTCGAACCTTATTACCGCTCGATGGAGACCGCCGGGCGCACCGTGCCTCTCGCGCGGGGCCTCGGGATCGAGCGCGTCTACGGCATCGCCAACAAACTCCGCAGCCCGCAGGACGCCGAGGCGGTCGAAGCCTACTGCCGCAACCACGGTTTAGAGCTGATCGCAAAGATACCGTTCGACGAGAACGTGGTCGAAGCCGACCGGACGGGTCGTGCGGTGATCGATTACGACGCGACCTCTCCCATCGTCGAAGAGTTGTCGCAAACTGCCGATTTTCTGCTGCGCGAAGTCAGAGTCAACGGCGACCGAGCCGGAGGAGACTGAGATGCTCAGAAACATGGACACCACGACGATCTGGACTTACTCGCTCATCGCGGGCGCGGTAGTCATCGTGATCGTCGCCGCCTTGCTCATCATGCTCATCGCGGCGGCGAACCGCGTGAACAAGAACGCGAGCCACATCTGGGACGCGGGCAAACAGATCGCGGGCAACACCGTCTCGATCTGGATGCTGAATGTCACGAACCGCGTCGCGGGGCAGATTCTGGAGACCGCGCAGTCGATCAACGCGCGCGCCGAGTCGATTGACAACAACATCGCCGCGCTTGGCAATGCGCTCGCGCCGAAGAGGTGAGTGATGCGACTACTGACATGGCTGACGGTCATCTACCTCGTCGTGCTGGTGCTCGCGCTGGCGGTAAGCCTCATCACGATCTGCTACTACCTCTGGCGCATCGGCAGCGCGCTCGCCGAGGTCAAGCGCGGGCTGATTCAGGCGCGGGAGAACACTGCGCCTTTGGAGGGGCACCTGGAATTCATCAACGGCGGGCTGACCGGGGTCGGCGAAGGGCTCGGATCGGTCGACGCGCACCTCGCCGGGGTTAACGAGAGCCTGGAAGCGGTAGCGGCGCACCTGGGGATTGCGGAATTCGGATTGCGAATTGCGGATTGAAAAGACGACTGCCTACTTCTTGAATCCGCAATCCGAATTCCGCAATCCGCAATGGAGGGAGCTATGGACACCGCAATCATCGTCGTCTGGTGGGCGACTCTGCTAGTCGCGCTCGTCCTGACGGCGGTCATCCTGAAACTCGTGTTCCTGATCGTGCGGACGGAACGCGACATCTTGCAGCTCGCTTCGACGACACTCGCGGCGGCTCAAGGCATCGTGCGGAACACCGCGTTGATTTCGGAGTTGGAGACGACGCGGGGCGTGGCGGGGAAGATTCTCTCCGTCGCCGGGGCGATTGACGCGGGGTCGGCTTCGATAGAGGGGAAGCTGCGTTCAGTCGGGGGCGCGCTCACCGGGGGGAGGTCGTAACGATGGCTCTGCTGCTGACGATCCTGACGGCGCTGCTCGCCGCGGCTCTGGTGATCGCGTTAGTCGTGTCGCTCTTCATAATTTTGCGGACGCTCCAATCGGTGCGAAGGCACATCGAGAAGATCAACTGGGGCGTGCGCGCGATCGAGAAAGAGACCGAGATGCTCGGCGGGGTGGCGACCTTGAACGGCGGCTTGACGGCGCTCGCGGGCGGGCTGGAATCCGTCGCCACGCACTTCACCAACGTGGATCGTAACGTCGGGACGGTTGGCGAAGCTCTGCTACGTGGATGACGCTTGGGGTCGGTGAGAGGGAACACACGATGGGCGAGATTCCTGAGAAACACGTCGGCGAAGCCGGTCATCACAAACAGCGCGAATCCTCGACGATGGGGCTGCCGGATCAGGTGGGCAACGTCGCGCGCCGCACGATGGAAGAGCTGGCGGAAGACATCTGCGCCTCGCAGGGCAAGAGTAAATTCAGTCTCGGCCCGTTGGAGAAAGTCTACGTCTTCTGGCTCGCCGGGATGAGTTGCGACGGCTGCACCGTCTCAGTCAGCGGCGCGACGGAGCCCGCGCTCGAAGACCTGCTGACCGGCTCGATTCCCGGCGTGCCGCTCGTCGTGCTGCATCATTACGTCCTCCAACTGGAATCCGGCGATCACTACATCCAAACCTTAATCAACGCCGAGCAGGGCAAGCTCGACGGCCCTTACGTCTTGGTTTACGAGGGCTCGATACCGGACGAGAACTTGACCGTCGGCGGCGAGCCGTTCGCCGGCGAGGGATCGCTCCCGCTGTGGGCTCCGAGCGACGAGCGCAGGCGCGTCTCGACCGCCGAGTGGATGAAGCGGCTGGGACCCGGCGCGGCGGCGTCTATCGCCATCGGGACGTGCGCGACGTGGGGCGGCATCCCGGCGGCTTACGGCAACATCACCGGCTCGATGAGCCTGATGGATTGGATGGGCAAGGATTACCGCAGCGCGCTGGGGCTGCCCGTCATCAACATTCCGGGCTGCGCCCCCGTCGGTGATAACTTCACCGACGCGGTGCAGGCGATCCTACTTTTTCTGCAAGGCTTGGGACCGCTGCCGGAGTTTGACGAACTGGGTCGCCCCGCGTGGCAGTTCTCCGAGACGGTGCACACGCACTGCGTCCGCGCGGGCTTCTACGAGGAGGGCACTTTCGCGAAAGAGTACGGCGACAAGGAATGTCTGGTCGAGATCGGCTGCTGGGGCCCGGTCGTCAACTGCAACATCACGGAGAAGGGCGCGATCTCGCACATGGGCGGGTGCATGAACTCCGGCGCGCCCTGCATCGGCTGCACGATGCCCGGCTTCCCCGACAAGTTCTCGCCGTTCTACAAGGCGCCGCCCGGCTCGCTCGTGTCGAGTAATGCCTCGCGCCTGCTCGGCTCGGTCGTCCGCAACCTGCGCCGCATCAGCCAGCGCGAGCGCAACCGCGAGATACGCTGGCATGACACGGTGCCCTCGGGCTGGGCGATGGAACGGGGCGGCACGTCACTCACGCACAAGATTCTCGAAGTCTTCTACGAGGCGATGCAGTTTCAGGGCGGGAAAGCTCCCGAACGAGACCCGCAGAAAAAGTTTCCAACGGGGTATCAGAGTTTGCCTGATCGCGTCTACACCAAAGACTATCAACAACTGCCTGAGGATCGTGTGCTGAAGACGGAGAAGAGGGTGTAACGGTAATGACTTTCCAAGTGGTATTAGAGCCGGGCGAGGACAACTGGATTGTGGCGGAATGCCCGGCCTTGCCCGGGTGCGTAAGTCAGGGGCGCACGGAGGAAGAGGCCGTCAGCAACATCCGCGAGGCGATAGAACTCTGGTTAGAAACTGAATTAGAGAAGCATCTGGAGACCCTGCCGCCAAACGCCAAACTTCTTGAGGTAACTATCTGATGGCAACGCTGCCCGTCATCTCAGGCGAGGCGGCACTTCGTGCTTTTGAACGCGCAGGTTGGAGTCGCGCCCGGCAAAAAGGAAGTCATGTTTCAATAGTCAAGCCCGGAGTCGATTACACTGTCCATCTCGCTAACGACGTGATCGCCTTCCTCCTGCAAGCCTTGATCGTGCTACCGACGCTCATCGCCTGCGGCTTCCGGCCGGGTCTGGGGCTTCAAGGCAAAACAATGAACGCGGCTCGCAAAGGAGAGCAATTAAAATGAAGCTCGACATGAGAAAGTTATTGGCAGTCGCCTTGTGGTGTCTCACCGCGGCAACGCTCGGACAGGCGCAGTCCATCAACGGCAGAATTGTGGGCACGGTCACCGACGCGAACGGCGCGGCTATCCCGAAGGCCGCCATCACCGTCACGAACGAAGGGACGGGCAGCGAACGGCGCGTCGAGGCGGATGAGGACGGCACATATGTCGTCGCCGAATTGCCCGTCGGGTTGTACACGATCAAGATCGAGGTCCCGAATTTTGCCGCGACGAACAGACCGCACGTGAAGGTGGATGTCGGGGCGGAGACGCGCGTGGACGTGCCCCTTTCGGTGCAGGGCGTGGCAGTCGGCGTCACCGTGCAGGATCAAGCGCCGGTGTTGCAGAGCGACAGCAGCGCGTTGGCGGAGGTCATCAGCACACGGCAAGTGCTGGAACTGCCGATCAATGGGCGCGACTTTCGGCGCTTGACGACGATCACGCCGGGCGCAGCGCCGCGTTCGCAGCGCGGCTCTCTTGGTTCGTTCACGGTCAACGGGCAGCGCGAGAAGTCGAACATTTTTTTGATCGACGGCGTGGATAACAACGACTCGTTCCGCAACCAGCCGTCGTTTAATCAGGGCGGCGTGACGGGCGCGCCCGCGACGCTCTTCCCCGTGGACGCACTGGGCGAGTTCAGCATTCAGACGCAAGGAGCCGCCGAGTACGGGCGCAACTCCGGCGCGGTGCTCAACATCGTCGTCAAATCCGGCACGAACGAGTTTCACGGCAGCGCCTACGAGTTTCTGCGCAACGACAATTTCGACGCGCGGAATTTCTTCGAGACGAAGCGGAATGAGTTCAAGAATAATAATTTCGGCGGCGTCCTCGGCGGCCCCCTGGTGCCGAACCGCACGTTCTTTTTCGCCGGCTACGAGGGGCAGCGCGAGACCGTCTTCTCGCCTTTCGCCGTGCGTGTGCCTTCCGCTCTGGACATCGCCGCCGCCCGCGCCGCCAACGCCGCCGCCGGCCGCGCCGAGAATCCGTTGAGCACACGCCTGCTCGCCCTCTTTCCAACTGAAAACAGCGCCGCCGCCACCGGCAACAACTACTCTTTCGGCGCGCCGAACAGCAACCGGAGCAACAATTTTCTGGCCAAGATCGATCACAGCATCAACGACAAGTTGAACATGAGCGGACGCTACATCTTCGGGCAGGGCACGCAAATCTTTCCGCTCACAAGCGGTAACGGGTCGCCGCTCCCGGCCTATCAGACGGTCGTCCCGACGCGGATTCAACTCGTCGGTTTGAACCTGCCCTACATCGTCACGCCGAGCGTGATTAACGAACTGCGGCTGAGTTACAACCGCTTCACGCAGGGGTTCACGACGCTCGATGGCAGCTTCGATCCGACGAGCGTCGGCCTCAACACCGGCCTGACGACGGGCGGGCTGCCGACGATCTTGGTCAGCGGTTTCGTCCCGCTCGGCGCGCCGAATAACATCCCGCGCTCGCGCGTCAGCAGCGCCTATCAGGTGGTGGACAACGTGACGTGGACGACGGGCGCGCACACATACAAGTTCGGCGCTGAGTACCGCCGCCCGCTCGTTAATTCCGTCAACGATACCTTCAAGCGCGGGCAGATCAACTTCACCAGCCTCGCCAACTTCCTCGCCGGCAGCCCTTCGCCCGGCAGCACCGTCATCCTGCGCGGCGGGACGCGCCGCGACACCTACACGCACAACGTCGGCCTCTTCGTGCAGGACGATTGGAAAGTTAATCCGCGCCTGACGCTCAATCTGGGCTTGCGCTACGAGTACACCGGCGTCTTCGCGGACGCGCACAAACGCATCTCGAACTTCGTGCCGGGCACGGGGCTGGTGCAGGTCGGCGATGCCAAGCTGCCTCGTCTCTACAACCGCGACCTGAATAACTTCGCGCCGCGTCTGGGCTTCGCATATGATCTGACCGGCAAGGGCAAGACCGTGCTGCGCGCCGCTTACGGCATCTATTACGATGCGCCGTCGCAGGACTTCTTCCTCGCGCACAGCTTCCAGAACGGCGGCCCCGGCAGCGTCGGCAACAACTTCCTGCCCGCCATCGGCACTTTCAACGTCACGTTCCCCTCGACGGCGACAGTGCCGTTCGGTCCCGGCGTCGCGATCTTCCCCGGCACGACCGCGCCGCCCACGCCCTTCCCCATCTTCGGCGCTGATCTAAACCTGCGCACGCCTTACGTCCAGAGCTACAACGTCAACCTGCAACACACGTTGAGCGCCGCGACGGTCGTGCAAATCTCTTACGTCGGCTCGTTGGCCCGGAAGTTGTATCGTGTGCGCGACATCAATCAGGCCGTGCCCGGCGCGGGCAGCGCGCAGAGCCGGCGGCCCTTCAACGCGCAATTCCCGCAGTACAGTTTCATCAACTATTTCGAGACCTCGGCCAACTCGAACTACAACGCCTTCCAGACCTACCTCCGGCAACGCATGTCGCGGGGCTTGACCCTGTTCGCTTCCTACACCTGGTCGAAGTCCATTGACGACGCCTCGAACGGCATCTACGGCGGCACGCGCGGCGTCTCTTTCCCGCAAGACAGCTTCAACGCGCGGGCCGAGCGGGCGCTGTCGAGTTTCGACGTGCGCCACCGGCTCAGCGTCAACTTCGTTTATGATCTGAAATTTCTCCCGCACGCGCTCGAAAGTCTGCCGCAGCGTTTGACGGAGGGGTGGCAGTTGAGCGGCATCTTGACATCATCGAGCGGCATCCCGATCACGCCCTTCATCAGCACGGACGTGAGCCTGACGGGTGAACTGAACGACCGGCCCAACGTCATCGGCGACATCTACGCGGGCGGGCGCACGGTCGCTGCGTGGATCAACCCCTGCGTCCTGAGCGCCACCGGCGCGCGGCTAAGCGGTTGCCGGCCAGGCGATATACCGGCGTGGCAGATTCCTGCCGCCGGCACGTTCGGTAACGCCGGGCGCAACATCATCATTGGGCCGCGCTCCAACATCTTCGACTTCTCGGTCAACAAAAACACGAAGCTCAACGAGCGCGTCACGGTGCAGTTCCGCTCCGAGTTCTTCAACATCTTCAACCATCCGAACTTTGCGCTGCCGAACGTGCAGGCGAACGCCGCCACCTTCGGCGCGATTGGCACCACGCCGGACGTTGACGCCGGCAACCCGCGTCTGGGCGACGGCGGGCCGCGCGTCATTCAATTCGGCATCAAGGTGATCTTCTGAACCGGGGGCGGCAAGCAAAATTTGGTGTGGGTGACTAACCCGCGCGGCGCGGCGGTAAGGCTTTGCACAAAAATTAGCTCAGCATGACAATATCTTGAGAGTGACAATTGGTGAGGCCCAACATCCTGCCGTCACGTTGAATTATTGCGCAAAGCCGCTTAGTAAAACAAGCCGCTAATAGAATGAGGAATCGATAGAATGTGCTTCAAGAACCTTCCGGTCGAGTTTGACGCTCAGGGCAACGCGCACCTCAAAGGCGGGGTCGTTGACCCTTACGCTTACAAGCCGCGAGAGATCAAGCGCGACAAATTAGAAGAGCTGCTCGCGCGCAACGGGCACATCAAGGACGTGAGCATCTCGCCGGTGACGCGCGTGGCGGGTGCGCTCTCGTTCCACGCCGTGGCGGATTTGCAAGAGCGGAAGTTTCTCGAAGCCAACTCGGTCGCGACCATCTTCCGCGGCTACGAAGTGATCCTCAAAGGGCGCGACCCGCGCGACGCCATCTACATTTCGAGCCGCGCCTGCGGCGTGTGCGGCGGCGTCCACTCGACCGCCGCGTGCGAAGCCATCGAGATGGCTTTCGGGATTTCGCCGCCGCCACTCGGCACCGTTTTGCGCAACCTCGCGCTCGCGCTCGACTTCCTCTACGACCACCCGCTGCACCTCTTCCTGCTCGCGGGTCCCGACTACTCGCAGGTCGTCGTCCAGGCGACGAGCCCCGCGATGTGGGAGAAGGCTACGCGCACGGAAGCCCCGAACGCCGAGGTTCACCAGTTCAAGACCATCGGCGACATCATGAAGGGGCTCAACCCGCTCTCCGGCAAGTTGTACCTCGACGGGTTGAAGATGACGCGCACGCCGCGCGAGGCATACTCCGTGCTCTTCGGCAAGTACCCGCACCCGCAGACGGTCGTGCCCGGCGGTATGTCTTCGACGGTGACGATCACTGACTTCAACGAGACCTACACGCGGCTCCAGAAGATGATCGACTGGACGAAGCGGATGATCCTGCTCTGGGACGATCTCACCGAGTTCTTCTACGAGTACAACCCCGAATACAAGAAGGTCGGCGCGCGCGCGGCGAACATGATCGACCTCGGCATGTGGGACGACGAGAACTCTTACGACGCCAGTTATGCGCGCTGCAACGAGTGGGGCGAGAAACGTTCGGTCATCGACGGCCAACTCGTCACGACGAAGCTACAGCAACTCAACCTCGGCCTCGAAGAGTTCGTCGAACACTCTTACTACGAAGACTGGAATCAGAACGGCAAACAGCGGTTCGCGACAGACCCTTCGGGCGCGCCGCTCTCGCCGAACCACCCGTGGAATAAGGAGACTCTGCCGAAACCTTCGAAGGAGAGCTGGAAGGATCGCTACACTTGGGACACCGCGCCGCGCTGGGACAGGCAGGTGGTCGAGGCCGGGTGCTACGCGCGTATCTGGACGACGGCCGCCGCCGGGCTGATGCCGAAGAACGAGTTTCTCGAATCCACCGGCCACAGCCTTAAGTTTCACATGCCGAAGACGATGCTGCGCGCGATGGACTTCGAGTGGAAGATTCCCACGTTGTGGAACGCCTTCGAGCGCAACCGCGCGCGCGCCTACTGCATGGGCTACAACCTGATGGTCGCCTACACGATGGTCTTGAAGGCGTTCGATCTCTTGCGTAAAGGTGAAGACAAAGTGAGCACGAAGTTCGAGGTGCCGATGGGCGAGCGGATCGGCGTCGGCTTCTGGGGCGCGGGGCGCGGCTACCTCTCGCACCACCTGACGCTCGACAAGGGCGCGATCACGAACTACCAGATCGTCACGCCCTCGACCTTCAACGCCTCGCCGAAAGACCCGTTCGGCAACCCCGGTCCCTACGAGGAGGCGGTCTTGAACACGCCGATCCTCGAAGACTTCGACAAGCCCTCGGACTTCACAGGCGTCGACATGCTCCGCGCCATCCGCAGCTTCGACCCCTGCATGCCCTGCACGACGCACATCTACGGCGGCGAGCGCGAGATCGTGCGCGAGGTCAACACCTGCGCCTGCTCAGCCGAAGGCTGAAACGATTGCGGAATGCGGAATGCGGATTGCGGATTAGCCGGCTGAAGAATATTTCTGTTCTTATGTCTCTTCAATCCGCAATCCGCAATCCGCAATCCGCAATCCCTATGGTTCTGGTTTCGGGCATCGGCTACTCCAACATGAGCGACATGTCCTTCGGTCGCGTGTTGTACGGCAAGATGGCTGAGATGAGTTGGCCCGCCCACGTCCACGTCGAAGACCTCAACTTCGGTCCCGTCATGATCTACCAGTGGCTCGAAGAGTTCCCCGTTAAATTCGACAAGGTCGTACTCGTCAGCGCCGCCAACCGCGGGCGCGAGCCGGGGACGCTGGAGGTGTACGCCTGGGACGGGAAGATGCCCGACGAGGCTGGCATACAGGCGTGCGTCGGAGAGGCGATCACCGGGGTCATCAGTCTGGAGAACCTGTTGATCGTCTGCAAGCAGTTCGGCGTGCTGCCCGACGATGTGACGATCATTGAGATCGAGCCTCAGAACGAGGAGTACGGTTTGGGGTTCAGCCCCGTCGTCGCCGCCAAGGTTGACGAGGCGATTGAGCTCGTCAGAAGTGAGACGATGAAGGTTGGCAGCCGATGAGCGAAGTGTTAGCTGGAGAGCACGACGCGGAGGAACTCCTCGGGCAGTTGGGCTCGCTCGTCGCGGAGCTTGAACAACACCCGGACGCGGAAGTGCGCGAGAAGGCGCTCGACCTCGTGCAGATCATCGTCAAACTCCACGGCGAGGCGCTGCGTCGCATCCTCGCGACTTTCGAGTCGCTGCCGTTGAAAAGCGACATCTACGCGCGGATGCTGGGAGACGATGTCATCCGCGCCATCCTGACCGTCCACGATCTTCTGCCGGAAGAGTTGGAAGCGAGGGTGGCGAAGGCGATTGAAGAGTTGCGCCCCTTTTTAATTTCACAAGGCTGCGACGTGAAATTTCTCGGCGTGGACGGCGGGCGCGCGCAACTTCGTTTGATGCGCAGCGGCAAGGGCGCCCCCCCCGTGGCGGCGCTGAAGCTGGAAATCGAGAAGGTGCTCGACGTGGCCGCGCCCGACCTCCTCGGCATCGACATCGAAGGCATGACCGAGATGAACGAAGCCGCCGCGAAAGCCGCGGCGATGTTGGGTGCGATGATCGCGCCGCCGCGAACCGAGGCGCCGCCGGCGCCCGCCAAGCTCGTGCAAATTAAAAGACCGCGCCCGGACGCGACGAACGTGGACGGCACTTGGGTGTCGATCGTCCGCGCGCTGGGCTTCGAGGACGGACAGTTCAAAGTGATCAGTTATGAGGAGATCAACTTGCTGGTCTGTAAACTCGGCGGGGAGTTCTACGCCTACCGCAACGCCTGCGCCGAGGGCGGGCGGCCGCTCGGCGGCGCCCTCTTCGAGTCGCCGATGCTCACGTGCGCGTGCCACGGCTATGTTTATGATCTCCGGCGCGGGCTGTGTGTGGGGAAGCCGGGTTTGCGGCTTGCCTCGCTGCCGCTGAAGGTCGAAGATGACAAAGTGAAAGTCGCACTGCCGCGGGGTTGATGAGTCATGTCCGAACGTGAAGAGAATTTAGGCGACCCGCTTGATCGCGTTTACTGGCGCGACGAGGTCTTGCAGGTCATGTACTGGATGACGGGCGAGGGCTTCGGGCAGGAGTTCGCCGCCGAAGACCTGCGGAAGTTTCTGAGCGCGCGTGCCGAACTGCTGGCGGAAGTCCTGGAAGAGATGGCTGGTGGCGGGCTGCTCGAACGCGCGGGCGCGGGTCGCTACGCCTTGACGGCGGCGGGGCGGAAGGAGGGTGGTCGCCGCTTCGCGGACGAGTTCGAGCAGATGCTCAAACCGGGACACTTCGAGTGCGACGAGCCGGACTGCGACTGCCACGACCCCGGTGCGGACGGGGCGGCGTGCAAGCACTTTTTGAGCGAGCCTTCGACGCACACGCACTAGAGGACGGGTTAAGACATGGGCGACGGCAGACGAGGAGCGGAAGGGCGCGAAGGCGACTTGTTGAAGGGGCTGGCGGCGGGCGTCGCCGGGGGGCTCGTCGCCTCGCTCGTGATGAATCAATTCCAGGCTCTGTGGAGCAAACTGTCGGAAGGCGAAGAACGCTCGCACGGCGCTCAGTCTTTGCAACGGGGATCGTCGGGGCACGGCGTCGCGCAGCAGTTGCAAGAAAGCGGCGGTGACGAGGAGCAGGACGACGCCACGATGCGGATCGCAGACGCCATCTCCGAAGGCGTCTTCGATCACGAAATGACGCGGGGCGAGAAGCAGGCGGCGGGCACCGCCGTCCACTACGCCTTCGGCATCACGACCGGCGCGATCTACGGCGCGTTAGCCGAAGCGTTGCCGCGCGTGACGGCGGGCGCGGGCGCGCCCTTCGGAGCGGCGGTCTGGCTCGCCGCGGACGAAGGCGTGGTTCCGCTCCTGGGCTTGTCGAAGTCGCCCGCGGAGTACCCGCCCTCAACCCATGCTTACGCGCTCGCGTCCCATCTGGTTTACGGGCTGACGACGGAAGTCGTCAGACGTGCGGTGCGCCAAGCACTATGACGGGCGGGGGCCGATCGGCAGGATGGCGACTCTGAGTTTACCCGAAGAGAATGCGTGCGGGTGCGAAACCACCGCCCCCGGCGCGGACCACGGCTGCATCTGCTGCGCCACCGCGCTATTGCAGATCGCCTCAGCGCAGGTACGCGCTGAGGCTGCTCTTCGTCATCGGCGAGCGCGGTCCCGTCCGCTTCGGCGATTTGCGCGGCGAGATGGACGACGCGAGCACCTCGACCCTCTCGATCAGGCTCGATGAACTAGAAGGCGCGGGACTCGTCCGCCGCCGGACGTTCAACGAAACCCCGCCCCGCGTCGAATATACCCTCACACGGGAAGGCGATGAGTTGCGGAAGAGGCTCTTCGCCCTCTCCAAATTCGCCGCGCGCAAACTGGATGACTGAAGTTTGGCTTCCGACGCCAGCCGGCAATGCCGACCGGCGTCGCCCCGTCCTTAATTTAAGGAGATTCATAACATGCGACCGCCACGATTCGGATGGCTCCCGTGCCTTCTACTCTCCGCGTTCTGCGCCTCCGTCTCCTGGGCATCCGACGGCGGGGGGAAGATGACCGCGACGACGCAATCGGAAAAGGCGCGCGCCCTCTTCGAGCAGGGCCTTGCGAAGTACGACCGCGCGCGCCCGAAGGAGGCGACCGCACTCTTCCAGCAGGCAATCGAAGCCGATCCGAAGTTCGCTCTCGGACACTTGTTCCGCGGGCTGGCTGGGGACACGAACGCCAGCATTCGACGGGCGGCTGAGTTGTCCCCGGGCGCGAGCGAGCCGGAGCGGCTGTTCATCGCGGGCTGGAAGGCGCAGCTCGACAGCCAACTCCTGAAAGCAGTCGAGTACACGGAGCAGGCGGTTAAACTCCTGCCGACGGACGCGCGCCTGCGCACGCGCCTCGCGCAACTCTACAACGCGACCAGCCGGCGCGAAGAGGCGCTCGCCGAATTCAAGCGCGCCGCCGCGAGCGATCCGAAATTCGCGCCCGTTTACGGCGCGCTCGGCGAGTACCACGCCGCGCGCGGCGAGTTCTCCGAGTCGCTCGCCGCGCGCGAGACTTACGCGCGACTCCTGCCCGGCGAGGCAGAGCCCTACCAGCAGATCGCGCACACCTATCAACAGATGCAGCGCTTCGACAAGGCGGTCGACTACTACACGCGCGCCCTCAAGATCGATCCCGACTACATCAACGTCTACCGGCGGCGCGGCGACGCGCGCTTCTTCTCCGGCGACGTGGCGGGCGCGCGCGCAGACTACCGCGCCGGGCTGGAGCGCGCGAAGGGGGCGGATCGCCCCGGACTCCTCTTCGCCGCAGCGTTCACCTACGTCCACGAGGGTCAGATCGACGAGGCGGCGAAATACTACGGGCAGGCTATCGCCATCGCCGAGGCGGAGCACGAGTGGGTCATGATCAATTCGGGATGGGACGCGCTCGGTCGTTCCTACCTCGAGGCGGGTCGGCTCGTCGAGGCGGCGGACGCCTACCGCAAGGGCTACGAGGCGTCGAAGCGCTCGCCCGACTACTCCGAGACGGACAAGCTGCTCTGGGAGGGACGCTACCGCCACGCGCGCGGTCGCATCCTGGCGAAGATCGGCGAGTTCGACGCGGCGATGCAACACGCCGAGTGGATTCGCGCCGAGCTTGAGAAGGCTGGAAACCCGAGCCCCGCCTACACTAAGAGCTACCACTACCTTGTCGGCTACATCCTGCTCGAAAAGCGCGACTACAAGGGCGCGCTCGAACATCTCAAACAAGCCAGCACCGACGACGTGTTCATCAAGCTGCTGACGGCGCGGGCTTACGCGGGCTCGGGCGACCCCGCAGCCGCCGGAAAACTGATGAGGGAGATCGCCGGCCACACGCTCGGCTCCGTCCCCTCCTCCATCGCGCGCCCGCAGGCACTGCGCTGGCTGAAGGATAACGGCGTTAAGTAAAAGGTCATCAGGCGGGTTGGGTTGAATGAGTTGTTAGGCGCGCCGTTGCTTACCATTCACTGAATGAGACCAATGTCGCGTATTAAATTATCAAACCGCGGGTCTGAGCGAATGTTGTCGAACATTGGTTCCACTTTGAGAGATACAAGCCAACTGGAGCGTTCGTCGTAAGCCTTGTCAATCCATTCAAATGCTCGATCCGTCTCGCCGAGCCCGACGTAGATCATTGCTATGTTCAGAGCCGGAACATACCGCCGGCTCGATTGCTCTTTTAATTCGTTGATCGTCTTGATTGCCTCTTCACGTTTTCCCGACAGCGCACGGGCGTGTCCGAGCAAAGACGTTAAGACCGTGCCGCCTCCCGATATGTCAATCGCCTTCTGGTACTCCGCGATGCCCTCCTCATACAGCCCCTTCTGCACGTAAGCCAGCCCCAGGTAGAAGTGCGTCCGGACGAAATTCGGATCCAACTCGAGCGCTTTCTGGTACTGCTCTATGCTCTGATCCAGCCGGCCCGCGTAGTAAAGTATCGTCCCCACGTTCTTGTTAATAATCAGCGAGAGGGGATCGATCTCCTGCGCCCTGATCTCTTCCGCAAGGGCTTCGCGGTGCCGCCCCATCGCTGCCAGGTAGAGGGCGTACCAGTGGTGAGAAAATGCGTAATCCTGGTTGAGTTCAATCGCCCGCTTAAACTCTGCTTCGGCTCCCGCCCAATCCCAGTCGTAGAACGCTCTAACATGCGCCAGCGTGGTTTGAGCTTCGGCAAGCGTGGGATCGATTTCCAGCGCCTTCAGCGCCGCCGCCTTCGCTTTGGGCATCGCCTCTTTCGGAGGTAGGAGTCCGTATTCGGCGATGCCGGGCAGTGCGTAGGAGTCTGCCAGACCTGCGTAGGCCAAAGCGTAGCAGGGGTCAATGTCCACCGCCTGCTGGAAGTATTGCGTACTTCTTTTCAGCCCGTCTTCCGTCCTTTTATTCCAGTAGTAGCGCCCTTTCAAGTAAGCTTGATATGCTTCGTGGTTCACCGTGTAGCGTTTGTTCAATCGCCTCTTCTGCTCACTGGTCAGCCTGAGCCGCAATTTCTCGGTGATCTCGTGGGCGATCTCTTCCTGCACGGCGAGGATGTCTGCCATCTTCCGCTTGTAATGTTCGCCCCACAGTTGCGCGTCATTCACCACGTCTATCAAGTCCGCCTGAATCATCAGGGTGTCGCCCACCTGACAGACTCTCCCCGTCAACACGGCGCGGACACCCAACTCCCGCCCGACTACTTGCGGATCCGCCTCCCGCCCCTTGAAACGGAAGACCGTACTGCGCGGCACGACGCGCAGTTTAGGTAATTGCGAGATGCTGTTGATGAGGCTTTCGGTGATCCCATCGCTGAGGTACTCGCCGCTCGGATCGGCGCACGCATTAGCGAGCGGCAAGATTGCAATCGAGTCTATGGATTTGCGGGAGCCTTGCTTGCGCCTGCTTGCCGGCAACGTGATTGTCGGCAGTGAATTGGTCGATGCCGCATGAGGCGACAAGATTTCTGTCGGAGCTAAATCGTGGTCGCGCTGAAGTACCCTAACTGACGCCGCCTGGGAGTCGGAGGGAGAAGGCAAATCATCCGTGAGAGGAGTACCGTCAGTTCGGCAGAAGTTTAGCGACGCGTCTGTATAGGTAATCCGGCATGTCGGACAATGTTTCATCAGGTTGCTTAGTCACCGCCATCTACAAGAGGCTCTGTCAATCGATCTAACACGCTCATTTTATCTGCGTTCTGCCGAATGCGCTAGAGTATCTAAAATTCCGTGCAGCGGGCCTTTACCGTCACACATCAGCCGCGCGCGCCTAACGCCCGGCATCACCCGCGCCCCAATTCAACTAACATGAGAGGCGCGCAGATGGGGCGTCGGGTGCATGCCGTTGTTGGGCGGCGCGTTGAAGGCCCAATCGATTGTAATCACCATAACGTTTGATCTGGCACAGATCTTTCCGGCGCCCCCTCTCTGCCCGTGTTAGTGCCGGAATGCCCGCCCCCATTCACCGGGATTAGCGCAGGCCCCCGTCACGGTGCCAGGGCTTCTTGAAACGCAGGAGGTTGGCAACGCTGCGCGTCGGGTTGAGGATCATGCGGCTGGTAATCTTCAGATAGAAGCTTCCCGAATTACGCTCAATCTTCCGGATGAGGTGCTCGTCCAAGGCGTCTTCCATCAACATCAGCGCGAAACCGGCTGTCGGCGTGATAACCAGGTCGACGTAGGTCTGTTTGCCGTGCAGGCCCACGTTACCGATGGACGCTTGACTGACGGGGCCGATCTCAAATTGCGTACTCCATGCGGCTGACCAGGCCAGGGCCTTCAGGCGGCTCTGCCAGTAAGCGCCCGACCTACCGAAGCGCCGGCTTGTGCCTCGCGGGTCGTTCTGAACTTGAATGAACCCGAGAAGTGAGCCCTGCATCGGGTGCGCAACGTAGTTCGTAAAAAAGCGCCCCCCGTCCTCCCACCCGTGCAGCGACTTGACCGAGCGGAGATAGTCTTTGAAGAAAGGGCCGTGTAGGTCGCGCCGAGTTTTCGGCTGTGTCATGGCATAGCCGTGCTGCACGCCGAGAAAGAATAAAGATTGTTTGATCGCCGGCGACCAATGAAATTTCATGCCGCCCGCAGAGCCCTTGCCGGCTTCCCCCTGCAGATCTGCAGCCGTGCTATCGCGCGGGGGGGCAACCGCATCGTGCCCGTCACCGTGCGGTGTCAGAAAAGTCGTGGACGACGAGCAGTCAGGGCCGGTGTTTAACTGGCTTCCAGCGGGCTCGGGCGTCCGGCGTTGCGCAGCGCACGGTGTTCCCGTCCGCGCGACGGCCAAGAATGCAGGTACTCGTGCTCGGCTCTTTTCGCCCTCGGAGATCGAAGTTGGAGTGGTTGATGCGTCATCGCTTCTAACCGACTTATCCTGAGCTTCAGCGGCCACACCGGCCGCCGCAATTAGTGCCGCGCACAGCGCGAGGGACTGTTTCACCCTGATCTTACCCCCGATCGCTCGACGATTTATTACCCGGCAGCCCAACGCCCGGCATCACCCGCCGCGCACGCAACCTGATGAGCGGCAAGTTCACGATGACATCCAAGCTGATTCGCGGTCGGGTGCATGCCGTTGTTAGATTGCGCGGATTCATATACTAACTGCAACACACTTCCCTCAAGTGGAGGTGACCCAGGATACTGACGAAGATTCTCGACTACCAGGAAAAGGATATTCGCCATGAGCTATCACCAGATCACCCCCGCAGAGAGGTATATGCTCGCCGCCCTGAGAAGGCAAGGCTACAACCAGTCGCAGATCGCACGCGCGCTCGGCCGCCACCGCTGCTCCACCGTCTGCCGCGAACTTCGCCGCAACAGCACCCGCTCGGACGGCCGCTCCCGCGCTACTACGGTCCAGGAAAGAACGAACGGCCGCCGCTCCCGCTCGCGCCGCAACCAGCGCTTCACCGCCCGGGACTTCGCACTCGTCGAAGAGCTGCTGTGCCGGCAGTGGAGCCCCGCGCAAGTGGCCGGGCAGCTACGCCGAACAGGGCGGCTCGCCATCAGTCACGAGACCACCTACCGCCGCGTCTGGCGGGACAAGCGCGAGGGCGGGACACTCCACACCCACCTGCGCGGCGCTCGCAAGAGGCGGCGTAAGCGCGACCGCAGATACGACAGCCGCGGCCGTCTCGCCGGCAAGCGCATCATCTCTGAACGCCCCTCAGCAGTGGAGATGCGCCAGGAGATGGGGCACCGGGAGGCCGACACCGTAATGGGCTCAGGCCGCAAGGACTGCGTTGTGACACTGGTCGAGCGCAAGACCGGCTGACTCTTCATCGGCAAGCCGGAGGATCGCACTACGGCGTCACTGAATCGACGCGTCATCGGGATCATCCGGCGACATCAAGGGGCGTTCGAGACCGTGACGGCTGACAACGGGACCGAGTGCCACGACTACCGACGCATCGAAGCGCGCACGAAGGCGCTCTTTTACTTCGCCAGGCCGTACCACTCGTGGGAGCGCGGCAGCAACGAGAACGCCAACGGCCTCATCCGCCAGTACCTGCCGAAGGGCGTGAGCATGGCCGGCTTAACTCAGCACCAATGTAACGCCATCGCTAGAAAGCTCAACACGCGGCCCCGGAAGCGGCTCGGCTTCCGGACGCCGCTCGAATGCTATAACGAGTCCTAGTCAGTGTTGCACTTCAAACTTGATGTCAGGCGGCCCGCGACGTAGCTAACTGCCTTGCGGCATGCCGATTCGCGCCAATGCCTCTGCCTGCGTACCCTGATGATACAGCCTTGCGAGTTCGTCAGGGTCGAAGTCGTAGCCGAAGGGCGGCCTGCCGATTTCCGCCATCTCTTCCCCCCTGACGAAAGCACTACACTCATCTTTAGTGGGGAAATTATCTACGCTCAACTCCACCTCGTTGCCGTCCGGGTCATGGTAGTAGAGCGAGGTCGTGAACCTGTGATTCAATTGTGCGAACGGCATGATGCCCTCAGCCTTAAGGCGCTCGTAGGTCTCGATCAGATCACCGAAGCTCGCCAATCCGTAGCCCACATGATCGACCCCGGCTGCGGTCGCGGGCTTTTCCACGGTCTCCGGGTCTTCAAAAATCACCAGCCGGTGGTGTTCTTCGTCGAAGGTCATGAAGGCGAGGAATTCGTTCTCATGCTGAACCCTCGCCCGGAAGACGGCCGCGTACCACTGAATCATCTCCCTGAAGCGTCGCGCGCGGATGCCGTAGTGCGAGATGTAAACGGACTTTGCACCTGCGCCTGCCGAGTTACTTTCGAGTGGTTTCGCATGACTCATGAAGTTCTCCTCCTCCGAAGATTCAATTAGGTCGGCCGCCTAACGCTGGAGATAACCGGCGCGCTGAGCCGATGATTGATAAAAGGCCAGCTAATTGCGCGTCCGGTTGAGCGACTTGTTAGGTGCGGCGTTCGCATCAACCAAGAACCTATCATCAGAGTAACTTCACTTTAGTTTCGGGACTGTTACTCTTTGCCCCTCCTGATTGATGATTAGCTTTGTCACCCGTCCCGTGTCATCTCGGACAAAGACGAACTGTGCGGTAAATCCCTTGATGAAAAATTCAATTTCCGATTCGGGCAACAACTCCATCTTCGGCTGTCCGGTTGTTTGGCTCATCAGTTTGTCGCCCTCCTTAGTAACGCTAAAGATGACGTTCGGGGCAACCTCATATTGACCGACGTAAGCGTCGTAGAATTTAGAATCTAAACTGATCGCCTTGCGTGCGGTAGGAATCCGACTG
This sequence comes from Acidobacteriota bacterium, assembly GCA_020200235.1. Classification (GTDB taxonomy): domain Bacteria; phylum Acidobacteriota; class Blastocatellia; order Pyrinomonadales; family Pyrinomonadaceae; genus JAIVGV01. Next base: position 37,291 of record JAIVJC010000014.1, read on the forward strand.
TAATGCCGGGAGACAACCTGCCAACGCCCCCCGCGCTTCAAGAGAGTGTCGGTGAAGCGTGATTGAAAACTCAGATTGTCCTGAACCTTAGAAACAATGCGCCCCGTGACAACAGCCGCATTTCCATAAACGCGCACTTGCATATCTTCGTTAGTGAGAGATGCTTTGACAGAAGCAGGCGGAGCTTGAATGAGTGCTTTCTCTTCGGCTTTAGTAGCAAACTTGCCGCTTTCATCCGTTCTGGTGAAATCATCGGCAACAATCCGGTCAAACGCCTGTTTGTCGCCGCGTAAATAAGAATTAAGCCACTCGTCTTCGAGCCGCTTTAATTCTTGCTCGACGTTACCTTGTGCGGAACCTTCGTTTTTCATTTGACCGGGAGCGAAAGAAAATATCGCGAATAAAATTACGCCCGTAAAAACTAATTTCATACTCTAGCTCCTTACACATTACAACCCGATAGCACCTAACGCTGGCCTTCAGCTGCGGCGCGCGATCAGCATCCAGCCTGATTGAAAAGGTTACTTGAGAAACATGCTATCGCGCCGTCAGCTGCAAGGCTTTGTTATGCGCCGCTCACCGATATACCGGATTTCGTTGGTTCAGGTGCGCACTAAACTCCTTAAAAGGAATTACAACGGTCCGAGCGCCATGATTGATTGGGCGGCCCACTTCATTGGCGCAAAACGTGCGTCTCCGTGCTGCCCGACCCCGTGCCGCTCTTCTTGATGGCGAACACGTCACGGTTCGACGCGATCCCGAACTCGAACGTCACATCCGTTTCGTGAAGCGCCGTCCCGGTATGCAGCGAGAACTGCTGGTACTCGCTCGCCGCCGACAGCACGTGGATCTCCGTGCTGCCCGAATCCGTGCCGCTCTTCTTGATGGCGAACACGTCACGGTTCGACGCGATCCTGAACTCGAACGTCACATCCGTTTCGTGAAGCGCCGTCCCGGTATGCAGCGAGAACTGCTGGTACCCGCTCGCCGCCGAGAGCACGTGGATCTCCGTGCTGCCCGAATCCGTGCCGCTCTTCTTGATGGCGAACACGTCGCCGTTCGCGGCGACCCCGAACTCGAACGTCACATCCGTTTCGTGAAGCCCCGTACCGGTCTGCAACGAGAACTGCTGGTACGGATTCGTCGGAACACCCACCCCAGGAAAGAAGAGGGGCTGGAAGAAGCACCACACTTGGGCACCTTTCGACTCGGTTACCACTGTCGTCTGTTCCGGATTTCCAATATTGAGGGACATTGTAACGGTGTCATCATCTGGATAGTTGGGGTCATAGATGCGAATCACCAGATCATTACCATTCAAATCGTATCCATAGGCTAGGACTTGGTGGTTTTGACCCATTTGCATGGGATCTGATGACTTGATCCTGATTTGAGCAATCGGAGAAAGGCGGCCGTTATCGATATCTGTCTTGATCTGCTGCCATGCAACATTGACCATCATCCATGCTCTTCCGCGAGGGGCAAAGAGTGCATTGCTCGCTATCGTTTCGTGATCAGGCAAAGTCGGGTTCATTAGCCACATATACGATGCTGGCCCAGGGCCGAAAGGGGGAACAGGATAGAATACGAACATGGGAGCAAAGGGGAACCCGAGATGGGGCGGGTTGGGAGGAGGAGGAGGAAGAAAGAGATTGAAGCTGCCATACAGTCTTGCCACTATGTAGTCAAACAAAGATCCTGATGAAGGACTGGTCGTGTCAGGTGGTATGGGGATACCTGCTTCAAAGTAGTCGCGAGCGGCAAACACCATTCCGCCACACAGTCCATTACTGGCATCGCCAATAGGTATCTGCGCAAGTCCCACGTTAATTGTTATATGGGGTACAGAGGGGAATGCGTTTGGAAAATGGAAGCCTGATGTGCTTGGCAAGAAACCCGATACATTTGGCATTTTTATCTCCCTTCGGTGCTGCTAATGTTAATGACTGCGCAAGTCTCGTTTCATTTGATATTCACAGGTACGTA
>JAIVJC010000138.1 GCA_020200235.1 Acidobacteriota bacterium
ATCTTATTTCGGCGGCTGCGCCGTCTTGGAGCGGGCGGTGACGCCGCGGTCGGAGGCGACGTAGATGCGGCGCGTGTCGACGTAGGAGATCGAGGTGGGCGCGTAGGCGAGCAGGTAGCGGTTCTTGCGCAGCTCGTCGCAGATCGTCTTGGCGGCTTCGCGCGGGTTGGCGAGCGGGAGCACGCGCCCGCCCGTCCCCTCGGCGAGCTGGCGCACGACCTCCGAGGGCTTCGGCTGGTCGCGCCGGAACGCGCCGCCCGTGCGATCCGGAATCTGCATCGCGTAGACGGTGATGTCCGTGTTCTGAAGCTCCGCGAGCGCCTCCTTAAACTTCGTCTTGCTCCCGCGATCCAGCCCGTCGCCGATGAGCACGATGACGCGCTTGCGCACCGAGCCCGTCAAGGGGCGCAGCGCCTCGCTGACGACCGCCGTCAGCGCGTCGAACAGGTAAGGCTGCCCCTTCTTGCGCAGACCCGAGAGCGACTCCTCGACCGCCTTCGGATCGTCCGTCCAGTCCGAGATGATCTCGGCGTGCTCGTCGAAGCCGACGACGAGCATCTGATCGCCCTCGTAAATCTCGTAGGCGAACTCGCGCGCCACCTGCGCGAGCTTCGGCACGTCCGTTCGCAAGGTCTGCGAGTTGTCCACCAGGAGGACGATGCGCGCCGGCGAGGGGTCGGGCGAGAAGCTGAGGATTTTCTGTTCGAGCCCGTCGTCGTAGAGCGCGATCTCCGTGGGCCGCACGGGCGCGCCCGACCCGTCGTCGCGCGCGGCGGTGACGTTGAGGAGCGCGGCGCGCTCGCGCGATCCGGCGTCGCGGCGTCGACCCGCTTGGCCCGCGGCGAGCGCGGCGCAGGCGGCGAGGGAGAGTGCGACGAAGGCGGCGGCGGGGAAGCGTCTGCGGCGAAAGATGGGCATGGAGGAAACGCGAGCCGTCGGAAATCTCAGTCTTTACTCGCGCCCTTTGATGTAGAAGTTGCTTTCGGGGTTTTCTTTTCGTCGCCGCCTTTCGCGGTCTCTGCCTTAGCGCCCGCCTTGCCGTCCGCTCTACCCTCCGACTTGTCGCCCGCCTTCGCCTCCGCCACGGCGTCCGGCTTCGACTCGCCCGCCTCGCCCGCCTTCTCGCCCGAGCCCTTGCGCGCGTAGTCCGTGACGTACCAGCCGGAGCCTTTGAACTGGATGCCGGAGGTCGACCACTGCTTCTCCAGCCGCCCGCCGCACTTCCCACACTTCGTCAGCGGCTTGTCCGACAGCTTCTGCAAAATCTCGACGCGCGCGCCGCACTTCTTACACGCGTATTCGTAGATCGGCATATCCTCTTAATACTCGCTTCTTAAAATTTCTCGTGACGCGCGAAAGTATAAGAGCCCGCGCCGCGGCAGCGCAAACGCCTCACATTCGCCACCGAGTTGCAACCCGGTCCGATCCGACCGAAAAATTTTCTCGCCCGAGGCGCCTTTTTTCGACTTCATTCGATACGCAAAACTGTCAGAATCGAATCATCGTGCCCGACCGACGACCCGCGAGGGCGTTCAAACGGTGCTATTACAGAAGCTTGCGGCGTGTGGCTTAAAGCCAGACAGTTGAACCACTTAGACGCATAGAATCCATTCGGCGAAAGCAACGAGATCGCAATCGAGCCCATCCTACTCACGGTCACGATGATTCGCTCTTTGGCAATCGTTTCGACCATGCGCAGCCCCCAAGCCGCGACAACCTTTGCGACGAGAACGTCGCCGCAACCGTTGACCCGACCGGTCAGCTCACATGGAGACGAAACCGATATGCAGATTACTCGACGTGTTCCCCACATCCGCTCTTTCAAGGCGTCAGTCATAACCGTTTTCGCTCTCTTCATCCTGGCTAACATCACCGACATCCCCTTCTTCAAGACGTTCGCGCCGATCGTCACGGCGAAGGCGCTCGCCGCCCTCGACCCCAACGCGCCGCTCGTCATCCCGGCGGACGTGCCCACTTCCGGCGACGCCTCGCTCGATCAGATCATCTTCAAAGCCGGCGACAAGTTCGGCGTCGATCCCCGCCTCGTCCACGCGGTCATCCTCCAGGAGTCGCGCTACGTCTCGGACGCGAAGTCGGGCGCCGGCGCGCAGGGGCTCATGCAGTTGATGCCCGGCACCGCCAAGCGCTTCGGCTGCGACGACTCGAACGACGTCGAGAAGAACGTCAACGCGGGCACGAAGTACCTGCGCGTGCTCCTGAAGCGTTTCGACGGCGACGTCGTGCTCGCGCTCGCGGGCTACAACGCGGGCGAGGGCAACGTCGACAAGTACAAGGGCGTGCCGCCGTTCCCCGAGACCGAGAACTACGTCCGCAAGATCACCGGCAACTACGGCAAGACCTACCACCCCGTCGTCAAGCCCGAGGAGGCGCGCGTCGTCTTCCACCTCACGCAGGGCGACGACCCAGCCGCCGAGTAAATCCGCCCGCGACTGTCTCGACAGTCCCGCCCGAGTTCCCCGAGCGCCTCCGGCGTGAGATCACCCTCACGCCGGAGGCGCTCCAGCGTTTCGGGCGTGCCCGCCGCTTGAGCTTGGCAACGCGGCGCGCGCTTCGTTATCATTCGCACTCAAACCGAACTCTCTCGCAACGTGCCGCGCGACTGAAACACCCGGGCTGCGGGCGCGCGCGCTGATTCCTGAACCGCGGAGCGATCGACACAGAACTTGTCTTCACCCACCCCAACCGACGGCGGCACCACGGCGCTCTCGCTCGAACGCAAGGTGCAGATGCACGAGGCGCGCGAGGCGATCATCAACCGCCTCGTGCCCACCGTCCACTCCGAGATCGATCTCAACCGCTTCCTCCAGGCGATCGTCTCCGAACTGGGCAGGATGATGAACGTCGATCGCTGCGACGTGATCCAGCTCGACGCCGGGGGCGAGCTGCGCATCAGCCACGAGTGGCGCGCGGGCGATGACGTGCCTTCGAGCCTCGGCGTGACGATCCCCGTGGACTTCGAGCAGCTCTCCGCCCGCTTCAACCTCGCGCAGCCGATCCGCGTCGACGACACGGACGCGCCCGGACTCGATCCGAAGATCGGGCTCCTGCCCGCGAGCCTCAGCACGCGCTCGCTCCTCGTCGTCCCCGTCGTCCTCGGCGGCGACGTGCTCGGGCTCGTCGGCCTCCACACCACGCGCGCGCCGCGCAAGTGGCTCGACGAGGAGGTCTCGTTCCTCCAGTCCATCGCGCGCCAGATCGCCGTCGGCTACCAGTACGCGCGGCTCTACACGGATCAGCAGCGCGAGTCGCACCGCACGCGCGCGCTCCTTGAGATCGCGAACGCCCTGAACGCCAGCTCCGACTTCGGCGAGGTCACGTCGCTCGTCTTGGAGCGCGCCATCGCGCTCGTCGGCGCGGACTACTGCGCGCTCGGCGTGATCAACCCGACGGGCAAGTCCATCAGCCTCGCCGCCTTCAAAGCCGCGCCGCATGCGGGGGTGGAGGGCGTGCGGGGCTTGATCGAGGCGCACGGGCAGTCGGTCGATCTCAGCGAGTACCCGGCGATGCTCGACCTGCTGCGCGAGAACAAGACGCTGGAAGTTTTGGACACGACGCTCCCGCTTCCCATTCGCATCGCCTTCAACGCCGTGCTCGGCGGCAGAGCCGCGCTCGTCTCGCCCGTCCACATCGGCGGCAACACCTTCGGCCTGCTCGGGCTCGTCTGGAGCAAGCCGCGCAACGGTTTCGACTCGCACGAGACAGAGCTCGTCGAGGGCATCGCCGATCAGATCGGGACCGCCTTGGAGCGCGATCAGCTCTCGGCGGAGGTGATGCGCCTGCGCTCCGTGCTGCACCAGCGCCACGCCGAAGATCGCATCATCGGTCAGGCTCCGGCGATCAGGCGCGCGATCGAACTCGCCTTGAACGTCGCCGACACGCAGACCTCCGTGCTCATCCAGGGCGAGAGCGGCACGGGCAAGGAGCTGCTCGCGAACTTGATCCATTACAACTCGCAGCGCCGCGAGCGCCCCTACGTCAAACTCAACTGCGGCGCGATCCCCGAGACGCTGCTCGAATCAGAGTTGTTCGGTCACGAGAAGGGCGCGTTCACGGACGCGCGCGCGCGCCGCCGCGGCAAGTTCGAGGAGGCGGACACGGGGACTTTATTTCTCGATGAGATCGGCGAGATGAGCCTGTCGGCGCAGGTGAACCTCCTGCGCGTGTTGCAGGACGGCGAGTTCTCGCGCGTCGGCGGGAACGAGGTGGTGAAGACCGACGTGCGGGTCATCGCGGCGTCGAACGTCGATCTGGAAAAGGCTGTCGAGCAGGGGACGTTCCGCCGCGATCTCTACTACCGCCTCTCGGTCTTCCCCGTGCGGCTGCCCCCCTTGCGCGAGCGTCGCGAGGACATCCACCCGCTGGTCTTCCACTTCCTCGAACACTACAAACAGAAGACCGGGCGCTTCGTCTCGGGCATCTCGCGCGACGCGCTGCAGGCGCTCGTGGGCTACGACTGGCCCGGCAACGTCCGCGAGCTGGAGAACGCCATCGAGCGCGCCGTCATCATCGCTTCGGGTCGCCAGATCGAGCTCGACGATCTGCCCGAAGCCGTCCACCGCCCCGTCCTCGAAGAGCGCGCCCGCACGCGCACCACCCGCGCCCGCGCCGCCAAGGAAGGGCGCACCGTGAAGCTGGAGATCGAAGTCCCTTCGACGATTGCCGAGATCGAGCGGCGCGCCATCGAAGCCACGCTCGACTACACCTCCGGCGACAAGTCGCGCGCCGCACGCACCCTCGGCATCGGCCGCAAGACCCTCTACCGCAAGCTCGACAGTTATCGTGATGATGGTAAGCCGCCAACCGAATGAATTAATTATGTAATCGAAACCGACGGGCGAGACGGCGACCAGCATCAACAACATCGCGAGAAACGACTTCATGATCAGACAGACCCCCGGCTGACGAGATGGTAAAGCTCATGGACGTTAGACACTCACGCGCGCGGCTAGTTCCCGCCGCGCGAAAGAGCCGGACGAAGACGCGCGCGCGTGGGAACGACTGACGCGATTGATTCGGGCTACTCGGAGGGCGGCGGCGACTCTTGCTCGGCGGCTTGCTTGCGGAGCTGGTCGATGATCGACTCGATGGCGGGGGCGAGCTTACCCTGCGGGGCGAGCGCTAAATATTTCTCGTAAGCCGCGACCGCTTCTTTGTACTTCTCCTGCTTTTCCAGAGCCTCACCGAGTAGCTGGTACAGCACCGGCTCGGTGTCCGAGAGCTGCGCGACGGCTTTGCGGAACGCGGCGGCCGCGCCCGCGTAGTCGCCGCGCTCCTGAAGGATCACGCCCGTGCCCGTGTGCGCCTCGGGCTGGAAGCCGCGCGCCTCGCGGATCGCGCGGGCGTAAGATCCCAGCGCGGCCGCGTCGTCGCCCGAAGAGTGGAGGATGCGACCCTCGACCGCCGACGCCTCCGGGTAGATCGCGCGATCCCGTCTCGCCTCTTCGATCTGTTCGAGCGCCGCTTCGAACTCGCCGAGCTCCGAGAGAGCGCGTGCGAGCCCGACGTGCGCCGCCGGGTAGCGCGGGCGCAGGGTGAGGGCGCGGCGGTAGAGCTCGACGGCGCTCTTGCGCGACTCGGCAGTCGCCTTCTCTCTCGCCTCTTCGGCTCGCTGGAACGCGAGCTCAGCCTCGTCGGTCGTCGGCGCGAGTTTCACCTCGACGCGGCCACGCTGCGTCGGGAGGAGTTGGACGACGCGCTCGCCGAAGCCCGCGGCGCGGACGCGCAAACTGTGGCGAGTGGGCGGGACGGTCTTGAGTTCGAGCTGACCCTGCTCGTCCGCCGCGCCGCGCCGCACCTCGTCCAGCCAGACGACGGCGTTCGGCTCGGTGGCGACGGTGATCGTCTTCGACGACGAGGCTGCCGCGGGCTTCGGCGCCGTGCGCGGCTTCCGCTTCTGCGCGGAGGCGTGCGGCGGAGTGAGGATGAGAGCCGCGCTGATGAGAAAGAACAGCGCTCGGATTCGCGCCCGTCGCGTCGTGCCAGCCGCAGTCGTCGTCATCGCCGTCAATTCTCCGTGTACTCGTCTTCGCCCGGTTTGATCCGACGCGGGCGCACGGTGTTGCCGCTCGCGCCCGGCGCGTTCGCGTTCGTCGGCGCGGGTCGGACGGGGCGCGCGCCGACTTCCGCGCGGAAGCGTCCCCGCTCGTCGTAGAGCCGCTGGTACTGCAAGGTGTTGCGGATGATGCCCTGGATGTACTGCCGCGTCTCTCTGAAGGGCACGGCTTCCGCCCACTCGTCGATCTCTGCGGGCAGCTCCGCCCTCCAGCGCACGAGCCGCCCGGGTCCGGCGTTGTAGGCGGCGGCGGCGTACTCGACGCGGCCGTAGGCGTCGAGCTGCGCGCGCAGGTAGGCGGTGCCGAGCTTGATGTTGAGCTGCGGGTTGAAAAGCTCTTCGACTGAGTTGGGAGGGTTGACGCCGACGCGGCGCGCCGTGCGCTGCGCGGTGTCCATGATGAGCTGCATCAAGCCGTACGCGTTCGCGTGCGACGCGGCGCGCGGCTCGAAGACCGTCTCCTGCCTGATGAACGCGGCGACGCGGTAGGGGTCGAGCCCGCGCGCACGCGCCTCCGAAGTGATCGTGTCCCAGTATGAGAGCGGGTAGAAGGCGTCCCACTCCTCGCGCGAGAGCTCTTCCGGCTTCATCTGCGCGTAGTCGGGGTAGGGCTTCTGCATGGCGACGAGGGCGAGCAGGTTCTGACCGCGCGTGCGGAGTATGCGCGCCTTCGCGAGCGTCAGGCGCGGGCTCGCGGGGGCAGACTGCAAGACGCGCTCGACTTCATCGACCGCCCAGTCGTCGAGACCGACGACGTTCAACTCGTCGGCGCGCCGCAGCGCCTCGTCCGACTCCGCGCCCGACGTCTCTTCCGCGACCGTCACCGTGCTCAGGTTCTGGACGGCGCGCGCGAGCTGGGAGTCGTTACCATTCTCCGCGTCCGTGCTCGCGGGGGTGTCCGCGCGCTTGAGCGCGTCGAGCCGCTGCTTGGCGAGGTAGCCGTACCAGTTGGCGTCGTAGCGTTGCAGCATCGCACGGTAGAGCGTGCGCGCGTCGTTTAGCTTTCCGGCGCGCTCGGCGTCGCGCGCAGCCCAGTAGCCCGCGCGTCCGCGGTTGTCTGTGTTGCGGTCGGCGTAAAGTGCGAGGTGTTCGAGCAGCAGTCGCGACGACTCGGCGAAGTTCTTCGCGTCGTGCGCCGCCCACGCCAGCTCGAACTGCGCCTGCGCGACTTCGGGCGTGCCCGGATAAGCGGCAACGGCGGCGTGGAAGAAACTTTGCGCCTGAGCGTCATCCTTCAACTCCTTCGCGATGACACCGACCGCGGTGATCGCGCGCCGCGCCCGCGCATCGTCTGGAAACGCGCGGCGCATCTCACCGATGGTCGCGCGCGCCGCATCCCACTGCCGCAAGCGTGCCTGCGACTGCGCGGCGTAGAGCAGGGCTTCGGCGCGCGCCTCGCCCGCGCCCGTCGGCACGGCGTTAAGCGACGAGACGGCGTCGCCGTAGCGTTTGGCGTTGAATGCCGCGACGCCGTGTCTAAGGCGCGACTGCGCGTCGGCGGTCGTGGGGGATTTTCCAAACGCGGAGGCGTAGGCGTCCGCGGCGTCAGCGTAACGCTTCGCTTCGTATAGTTTGTTAGCGCGCGTGATCAGTTCTTCGGTCGTCGGAGGAGGCGACGCTAAATCAATCGCAGATCGGAGAACCGGGGCGGCGGTAGTCGGACTGCTCAGCACCAAACTCGTTGGCGGGACGGGCGCATAAAAAGTGATGCGGCGGTAAAAGGTACCGGCGCGAGCACCATCACCTATCTTCTCGTAAGCCTTTGCCGTGAGCAACAGTGCTTCAAAGTCGTTAGCATCCGCTAACTTTTTGACGAGCGCGGGGACGGCTGCCGCCTCGTTGCTCTCGAGCGCGATCTGCGCGCCGCGCAGGACGGCGTCGCGCGCGCGCGGGCTCGCGGGGAAGTCGCGCGCGAGCTGTTCGTAGGCGGCGCGCGCCTCGGGTCGCCGGTTCGCCTTCGCGAGCGCGTCGGCACGCAGGAGCAGCGCGTAGTCGGCGACGGAGGTGAGGTGTTGGAACGCCCTGCCGTCGAGGAGCGACGCCGCGCCGTTGAAATCGTTCGCGGCGAGCTTGATCCGCGCGCGCACGAGCCGCGCGAGCGCGGCGACGCGCGTGTTCGCGTTCCTGGTCTCAATCTCCGAGAAAACGTTTTCCGGCGGCAGCACGGCGAAGCCGTGCGTGAGCTCGCGCAGGCGTTCGATCTCCTTCGGATCGTCCGGCGTCGACTGCGCCGAGCGACAACTCGCGTTCACGAGCGGCAGCAGCGCGACGCCGAGCGAGACGGCGAAGGAGACGGCGGCGAAACTCAGACGACGCTTCGGATCTATTTGGCGACGACGCAAACTCTTCGCCCTCCCTTTTCGTGTTCGACGCGACCGGCTGAAGTTTAAGCTAACTCGCCGCGCGCGGGGGAGCAAGTTTCGATGCCCGCCGCCGGAGACTCGATGGGCGGGTCTTGCGGCGTTAAAAAAATAATGGGCAGGGTTGTGATCCCTGCCCATTAGGTTCTCGTCCGTAGCGGGAAGTTTACGCCGCGACGGTCGCGCCGGGGTAGCCCGCGCCGAGCTTCGAGGCGTCGCCGCCGGCGAGCGTGTTGACCAGCTCCTGGTGGAAGTAGTCGAAGCGCGGGGAGACCGACGGGTGGACGCGCTTGTCGTACATCTGGCGCGAGCGGTCGATCTCTTCGCGCAGGCGGTCGTAGAGGTTGCCCTCCGTGCGCCCGTCCGTCACCTTCTGCTCGTTGTAGAGTTTGATCTCGGAGACGAGCAGGCGCGCGAAGCGGCGCGCGTCGTTGTGCAGGCGTCGCTCCTCTTCGGGGACTTCGACGGGTAAGTCCGCGTCCTGACCGTAGCGGCGCGACGCGCCGAGCGGCGCGGCGTGCGTGCCCGCCCCTTGCGCGTCGGGGCTCTCCGGCGCGGGCGCGGAGACCTCAGCCGGCGGGGGAATGATCCCCGCGGGCGGGGAAGAGACTTCCGGCGCGCTCGTCGCGGCTCCGGGCTCGCGCCGCGGCTCGCTCGTCGCGGCGGCGGGCGCGGCTTCTCGCGCTTGCTCCGGCTCGACTTCGACCGGCGCTTCCTGTGTCTCGGTCGCGGCGGCGGGTCGCGACGGCTGCGGCGCGGCGGCGGAGGCTGACGGTTGGGCGGGCGCGCCGCGCTTGACGGCGAGCAGCTCGACGGCCATGCCCGTCACGCGCACGACGGTTTCCAGAGCTTCGAGGTTGATGGCTTCGCCGTCGAGACCCGCGCTGTCGGCGTAGAGCACGGCGACGCACTTGTCGCGCGCGACGAGCGGGATGGCGACCATGCGGTGCGGCGGCTCGTCGCCGAGCTTCGAGAGCAGCTGGTGATCTTCGGCCTTCGAGCCGGGCGCGCCGCTCCAGGCCGCGCGCGTCCGGTAGACTTCGCCGAGGATCGTGTCGGCTTCGAGCGGGAGAGAGATTTCCCGCACCGCGTCGTCGCCGACCGTGCCCTCCAGACCGCGCGCGCGCCAGCCCGTCGCCCTCTCGTTCTTGACGACGAAGAAGGCGATGCGCGGCGCGAAAGCGGCGGCGCGGTTGACGAGCGCGTGCAGGATGTCTGCTTGCGTGCGCTGCGAGTCGATGTCGTCGACGGCGGCTTTCAGGAGCGCCACGTCGCCCGACGAGCCCGCGCCCGCCGAGGAGCGCGATGCCTCGTCAGCGCCGACGTTGCGCGCGTTGCGCAGGTGCGCCGAGATCGCGGCTTGGAGCGACGCCGCCCCGCCGCCGCCCTCGCCCGCGAGTCGCTCGGCGAGCGCCGAGAGCGTCTCGGCGATCTGCGCCTGCGCGCGTTGAATCTCCTCCTGGTGCTCGCGCAGGCGCGCGCCCACGTGTTCGTCCACTGCGCGGCGTAGGCTCCGCTCCAAGTCTTCGCTTCCTGCCACGGTCGTCTCCTTCGTCTGTCTTCAGATCAAAACTTGTAGGACTGAAAGTGCCCCGGAAAGAACGGGTTCGGGCGCGGTGTGCGGCGCGCACGTGCGCCGGAAAAAGATTATGGCGGGCGCGCAAAGTGGTGTCAAGCAACACTTTCTCGGGGCGGCGCGGGACGTGAAAGCGGGAGGGCGTGACGGTCGGATGGCGGGAGGCGGAGCGTCAAAGTGCGGACTGACCTGCGCGCCGAAATTTATTTAGCCGCCCCGCGGGCGTGCCGAGCCTCCCGCCCCCGCTTTATTAATTTGACACCCCGCGCGACCCGCGTTATAAATTTGCCCAACGCCGCCTGTTCCGTCCTGTTCTCCAGAGAGAGACACACATCCAGCACCTCCGACTCGCACCACGAGTTTACTGAGCGGTAATGATGCCCACGCGCATACTGATCGCCGACGACTACGACGACAACCGCGAGCTGTTGCGGCTGATGCTGGAGAACGCCGGCTACGCCGTCAGGGAGGCGCGCGACGGTCGCGAGTTCGTCGACGCGGCGCGCGCCGAGCCGCCCGACGTGGCGCTCATCGATCTCTCGATGCCCGTGCTCGACGGCTGGCGCGCCCTCTCGGAGCTGCGCGCGGACGAGCGCACGCGCACGCTCCCTTGCGTCGCCGTCACGGCGTTCGCCGCCGAGATCGACCGCGAGCGCGCCCTCGCCGCGGGATTTGACGCCTACGTCACCAAGCCCTTCCGCTCGACCGATCTCGTCGAGGTGGTCGAACGCCTCACCGGCGACGGCGCGCGCGACGGCGACCGTTCGACCCCGCGCGACGGCGACGGCCATAGCCCCGCCAACGAGATCGGCAAGACGGGTGACGGCGGTCGCGGCTGATCGCCGACGCTTAGAGCCTTAGCCATTGATCCCGATCCTCTCCTGATCTCGATCCTCTCTTCAACTCATCTTATGAGTCGCCCCGGCGTCGCGCTCGGCGTCGCGCGCGGTTTTGCGCTAAAGTCTCCGGCGATGAAGCGCGAGCGGATCGACAGGCTGCTCGTCGAGCGCGGGCTCGCCGAATCGCGCACGCGCGCGCAGGCGCTCGTGATGGCCGGGGTGGTCCTCGTCGGCGAGCGGAGAGTGGAGAAGCCTTCCGAGACTTTCGCGCCCGACTCCGCCATCCGCGTGCGCGGCTCGGACGACAGGGCGGCGCGCTACGTCGGTCGCGGCGGCCTCAAGCTCGAAGCCGCGCTCGACGCGTTCGCGTTGGACGCGCGCGACGCGGTCTGCCTCGACGTGGGCGCCTCCACCGGCGGCTTCACCGACTGCCTCCTGCAGCGCGGCGCGCGTCGCGTCGTCGCGGTCGACGTGGGCCACAACCAGATCGACTACCGGCTGCGCACCGACGCGCGCGTCGAGGTGCGCGAGGGCGTCAACGCGCGCCACCTCGCGCCGGAAGATTTTGCCTCGACGTTCGATCTCGTCGTGATGGACGTCTCCTTCATCTCGGCGACGAAGGTGCTGCCCGCGCTCGTGCCCCTGATGAAGGAAGGGGGCGCGCTCGTCGTGCTCGTCAAGCCGCAGTTCGAGGTCGGGCGCGGCGAGGTCGGCAAGGGCGGCGTCGTGCGCGATCCCTTGAAGCACGCGCGCGTCGCCGAAGAGGTGAACCGCGCGGCGCGCGAGTCGGGGCTCGCGGTGCGCGGCGTGATTGATTCGCCGATCCTCGGCGCGGAAGGCAACAAGGAATTCCTGGCGCTCTACGCGCGCGAACCGGAATGAAGACACTCACTGAAGGCGAGGCGCTCGCGCGTCTGCGGCGCGGGAAGGCGGCCTTCCAGAGTCACATCAAGACAACTTACGAGCGCGCCGCCCGATCGTGCGCCGCGTGCCCGACGCCGGGCGTGTGCTGCACCGACGCACACTTCGTCAACGTCCACATCACGCGCCTCGAAGCCGTCGCCATCAGGGAGACGCTTCGGCGCACGCCGCGGCTCGACGACGCGGCGCGGCGCGGCGTCTACGAGCGAGCGCGCGCGGCGGTCGCGCGCCACGGCTTGAGCGTGGCGGGCGACACCTTCGCGCGCACCTACTCGTGCCCGCTCTTCGCGCCCGGCGCGGGCTGCCTCGTCCACGCGCGCGCCAAGCCCGCGCCGTGCATGCAGCACGCCTGCTACGACGACTGGCGCGACGTGCCGCCCGCCGAATTGCAGTGGCGCGCCGAGTCGCGCGTCGAGCGTTTGAACGATCAGGTTTACGGCGCGGCGTGGGCGTGGCTCCCGACTCCGGTCTGGCTCACGCTCGTCGATCCCGCCTCCGACGGCGCGGAACTCTCCCGCCTCGCGCGCCTCTGGGCGTCGCGCCGCCACGCGCGCACACGCAACCCCGCACGCATTGCTGCGCGACGCAGTCTGCCCGTCGTCGCCTCCTAACACGCCTTGCGTCCCGCGCGCGGTTCTGGGCGTAATACGTCGCAGCCGCCGGGTAAACTCCTCGCCCGAAGAGTCCAGCATTTAAACCAGCGCGCGACGGCGGGCGCCCCTCCGATGAGATTCAGCTTTTTCCCGAAACAGCCTGTTAACGCTCGCGGCGCGGGCGGCGTCTTTGAGTCGGACGGAGAGCGCGTTGCAGACGTTGACGGGCGCGAAGGGCGCGAAGGATTCTCGATGTACGAGGCGACACCAGCCCTGTTTCCAGTGATCGGACAGACGACGGGCGCGGACGCCGGGGCGAAGCAAGAGGTCTCCCCGGAAGCCGCCCTCGTCGCCGCCGTGCGCGCGGGCGACCGCGACGCCTTCAGCCGCCTCTACGACACCTACGGCCGGATGGTGCACGGCATCCTGCTCGCGCGCGTCCCCTACGCGGAGGTCGACGATCTCGCGCAGGACGTTTTCTTAACCGCCTTCCGCAAGCTCGACACCCTGCGCGACGACGGGAGCTTCGGGGCGTGGATCGCCATGATCGCGCGCAACCGCGCGATGGACTTCCACCGCCGCTCGCGCGAGACGACCGAGGTGACTGAGGCGGTGGCGCAGACGCACGCGACGCAGGGCGAGGCGATGGAAGTCTTGAACATCATCAAGCTGTTGCCCGAAGCCTACCGCGAGCCGATGATCCTGCGCTTCGTCGAGGGGATGACGGGACCGGAGATCGCGGAGCGGACGGGGCTCGCGCCCGCGTCGGTGAGGGTGAACATTCACCGCGGGATGAAGATGCTGCGCGAGAAGATGGGGACGCAAGGAAGGGGCGTTTGAAGTTATGAGCGACTACCTGTGGGACAAGACGGGCGAGCCCGACGCGGAAGCCGAGCGACTCGAAGAGCTGCTCGGCAGCTTGCGTTTCCAGCCGCGCACTTTTGAAGTGCCCGCGACGCTGCCGTCCGCGCCGCGCCGCGCTGTGCGCACACCTTCTCATTTCTTCTGGTCGCGACTCGCCGTCGCCGCCTCGCTCATCCTGACGCTGCTCCTCGGCGCGTGGCTCATCGTCTCGAGGCAGCGGACGCTTAACACGCCGCAGTTGGTCAACGACCAAACCGCGCCGGAAGAGAAGACGACGCCGCGGCAGCAGCAGGCGAATCATGAAGTCGCAGGTGCGACGCCGGAGAACGACGCGGCGACGACCGGCGATGAGAAGCGCCGGGTCGTTGACCATGTCATCGCGCCTGACGTTCATCGTCAGCAGCGCCGCGCGAACTTCCTCGCGGCTCGGAAACGTTTCGACGAGCGACCGCGTCATTCAACTGTGCGCCACTTGAACGCGCCGCGTGGAGAGATCGCGAAGATGACGCCGCAGGAGAAGGAAGCGATGGAGAAGTTCATGCTCGCGATGAAGGTGACGAGCGAGAAGCTGGGATACGCCGAGCGCCAGGTGGCGGGGCTGAGCCGCGACACGCCGCAGCGTTAAGTAGGGAGCGCGCCGGAAAGTTTTGTTAACGGAGTGAAGCCATGAAAACAGTAATCAATCATTCTCTCAAGCTCGCCTGCCTCGCCGCGCTCCTCGCGTGCGCGCCAGTCGCGGCACGGGCGCAGCAGCCGAAGCCGACCGCGCAGGCGCTCGCGCAGCCGATCTCGAAGCTGCAGATCGAAAACCTCGACGCGCTCGCCGCCAGGGCGGAGCACGTCGTCGACGTGACCATCGACGAGAGCATGCTGAAGTTCATCCCGATGATCATCCGCAAGCAGTCGAAGACGAGCGCGGACGCGCAGAAGATCGCGAAGATCGCGGCGGGCTTCCGCGGAGTCTACGTCCGCAGCTTCACGTTCTCGGACGAGGGTCAGTGGGCGGAGTCGGACATCGCGGGGATTCGGGCGCAGCTCAAGCAGCCGGGCTGGTCGAGGATCGTCAGCGTCAAGACCCGCAAGGACGGGCAGAACGTCGAAGTCTACGTGATGACCGATCCGGCGAACCTCGGCGGGCTCGCCATCCTCGCCACGCAGCCGAACGAGCTGACGGTCGTCAACATCGTCGGCAAGATCGACATCGAAGACATCCTCGCGCTCGAAGGCAATTTCGGCATCCCCGACCTCGACATACAGATCGGCGGCTCCGACCGCGAAGAGAAGAAGCCCGAGCCGAAGCGCAACGCGCCGCCGGCGACGAAGAAGCCGTAAAGGGGGGTGAACACCGATGCGACGCAAGATGACATTCGCGCTGCTCGCCGCCGCCCTCGCGCTCGCCGCCGCCGCGGGCTCGCGCGCGACCGCCGCCGCAGTCGCCGACAAACCCGACTACAACGCGCTCGTCCGGCTCGTCGAGTCGCACTACCGCGTCAAGCACAAGGGCATCCCGTTCCTGGCGAACGTGGGCGTGAAGACCGCGAAGGTCGTCTCCTCGACCGTGCGCAAGTATTCGCGCTTCGTCGATCTCAAGCTCGCCGTCTTCGAGGATCAGGACTTCGCGCGCGGCGGCGATCAGGAGTTCTACGCGGCGGTGCGCCGGCTGATGCAGCCCCTCTGGACGCCGCTCGTCGTCGTGCGCGGCGCGGAGGAGGGGCAGACCTACACGTTCACGCGCGAGGACAACGGCAAGTTCAGAGTCCTCATCTGTGTCATCGGCGAGCGCGACGGCACGGTGCTCGAAGTCGGCTTGAACGAGGAGGAGTTTTTCAAGCTCCTGACGAACCCCGAGCAGGAGACGAAGAGCATCACCGACGCGGCGACGAACCAGGACGCCGACAAAGATAACTGAGAGCTTCGCGCGCGCACGCCGCACGCCATCAAACCCCCGACCTTCCTCAGAAGGATTGTTGTCATGACGAAAAGCAAACTCCCTCTCTCGCTCGCGCTGTTGTTAGTCGCCTCATGCCTCGCGCCCGCCACAGCGCCCGCGCAGGACAAAGAGAAAGAGAAGGAAGAGGTCTTGCAGGTGAACACGCGCGTCGTCTTCCTCGACGCGCTCGTCACGGACAAGAAGACGAAGGCTTACGCCTCGGACCTCGCGCCCGAAAACTTCGAGGTGCTCGCCGACGGGCAGCCGCGCAAAATCTCCTACTTCACGCGCGAGGGCGACGCGCTGCGCAAGCCGCTCGCGCTCGTCCTCGTCTTCGACTTGGAGCGCATCGGCGCGGGTCGCTACATGCGCCGCACGGACATCCTCGAAGCGATGGCGAAGGAGCTGGAGAAACTTCCGCCCGGCGACGAGGTCGCCGTCGTCGTGCTCGACCCCGGCGGCCAGGAGGGCAAGCGCGAGTGGCTGACCGGCTTCACGCGCAGCCGCGGGCAGATCGCCTCCGCCATGTCGATCATCCCGACGCTCGTCGGCGCGGGCGGCATGGGCGGCGGCGACTGCGAGGGCGACGACTGCGGGGGGACGAGCGTCACGGTCAACGTCGGCGACTCGGACAGGAAGCGCGTCGAGGTGAAGAGCGGCGAGACGCAGCACGCGGGGGCGACGCCGGGCGCCGAGGAGACGAAACGGACGATCGAGCGGGTGCGCACGAACGAAGCCGAAGAGGGCGACGAGGTCGACACGATCTTCAACAAGAAGGGCGAGAAGGTGACGCGCGTCCTCAAGCCGGACGGCACGCTCGTCATCACGAAGACGAACAAGAAGGGCGAGGAGGAGTCGGACATGAACGACGACTTCGATCTGCCGCGCGCGACCTACGAGATCGAGAAGCGCGTCGCCCGCGAGCGACCCGGTTCGCAGCCGGCGATCGTCTACGTCACCGACGGCATCGCGCCGATGGGGTTCGACGAGCGCGACTTCGTCGAGGATCGCCTCAACCGCCAGAACGTCATCTTCAGCGCGCTCGTCACCGACATGAAGACGGGCTTCAAGCTCGCGAAGCCGCTTTTGTCGCCGCTCGGCAACTGGGCGGGCATCTCGATCTACGGCGTCGCGCAGCACGTCGCGAAGGCGACGGGCGGCGACGTGGTGCGCGTCCACAGCCCCGCCGACTACGCCAGGGGCTTGAGCCAGATCATCGGCAACCTGAACGCCCGCTACAGCCTCGGCTTCGCGCTCGCCGACGCAGAAAAGGATGACGGCGTCCTGCACCCGCTCGAAGTCAGGGTCAAGGCGAAGGACGCGAAGGGCAAGGATCGCAAGCTCGAAGTGAAAGCCCGCCGCGGCTACTTCATGCCGACCGCGCCGAAGCAGCAGGAGGCGAAGAAGACGGGCGCGGGCACCGGCGCTGCCCAGACGAAGAACAACTAAATCCAGCTTGGCGACTTTGCGCCTTTGCGTGAGGAATAATTCTCACGCTGGAGGCGCAAAGTCGCCAAGAGAAGCGCGGAGTTTTGCAACGAGTTGTAAATTCGCAAGCACGTTCGTGGTGGTGACGCGATGTCAAAGCCGATCAGAACTATCACCAGTCTTCTCCTCCTCGCGCTCGCGCCCGTCTTCACAAACGCGCAGACGCCGGGCGGCTCTCCATTAATTAGCGCGAGCGGCAACACCGCCGCGGCGGTCGCCAGCGGCGCGGCGAAGTGGACGGTCAAGGCGGGCGGCGGGGTTTACTCGACGCCGCTCGTCGCCGGCGGCACGGTCTATTTCGGCAGCCACGATTACTCCGTCTACGCGGTGGACGCCGCGTCGGGCAAGGAGCGTTGGCGCGTGAAGACGGGCGGGCGCGTCCTCGGCTCGCCCGCGTTGGCGGCAGAAGGCACGCTCTACTTCGGCAGTCAGGACACGAAGCTCTACGCGGTGGACGCGGCGACGGGTCAGGTCAGGTGGAAGTTCAAAGCCCCTTACGCGATCAACTCCGTGCCCGTCGCATCGAACGGGCTGGTTTACTTCACGGGCACGGACGGCATCCTCTACGCGGTCGAGACGGCGACGGGCAAGATGCGCTGGATGTTCTCGGGCATGAACGGGATGCCGACCTCGCCGCTGCTCTCCGGCTCGCTCGTCGTCGTCGCGAACGCGGGAGGCGTCTACGCGGTCGACGCCGCGTCGGGGCAGAAGGCTTGGGTCTACAGAACCGCGCGCGCCGTGACGGGGACGCCCGCGCTCTCCGATGCGGTCGCGTACTTCGGCAGCCTCGACGGAAATCTCCACGCCATCGACGCGAAGTCGGGTCAGCTCAAATGGAAGTTTAAGACCGACGCGGGGCTGCCGTTCTCGCCCGCGGTCTCCGAGGGCGCGATCTATACGGGCGGCATCGACGGGAACTTCTACGCGGTCGAGGCGGCGGCGGGGCGCGAGCTGTGGCGCTTCAGCGCGGAGAACGGCGTGACGAGCGCGCCGACGGTCTCGCAGGGCGCGGTCTACTTCGGCAGCGCGAAGGGGCTCTACGGTCTCGACGCGAAGACGGGGCAGCAGCGCTGGTGGTTCCAGACCGACCGCATCGTCACCTCCGCGCCGCTCGCCGCCGCGGGCCTCATCTACTTCGGCGGCTGGGACGGCACCGTCTACGCCGTGCGGTAAACTCTCGAATCAAGTAGACGACGAGTAGACAAAAAGAGAGCGCAGCGCCCCATCTGCGAGGGTGGGGCGCTGCGCTTCTTGTGGACGTGCTCTGGTGTTTAGCCAGGGCGTCGTAAGAGACCGCTCCGTTTGACCGGTGCCGTCGTTCTAACCCGCCGACCGTCCACGAAAGAGTGAATTACCTACCCGACTACACTACCGTCCTTCTGCCCGAGAGCAGGTTGATGACGAGGATGACGAGCGCGACGACGAGCAGCAGGTGAATGAGCGAGCCGCCGACGTGACCGATCAACCCGAGGAGCCACAAGACCAACAAGACCACCAGAATCGTCCACAGCATAGCCGACCTCCTTTTGCTTTACCCTAACCGGAGTTTTGAATTTACTAACGCTCTGCGGGTTGTAGTCGGCAACGCTTGTGCCACGAGCCCGCGAGCGCCCCCCGCTCCAACCGCAGGTCGGTTAACTACAGTGTTTGCGACGACTGCGGGCGCGCGAGCGGTGGCCCGCGCCCTCGCGAACGTGGAAGCGGTTTGTACTAAAACCTGCCACCATCAGGCGCGCGTGTGATGTTCTCATTCGGTTCAAATTTCCAGTCCCGCCCGCCCGACCCGCCGCGCGGCGCGCGTCCGTCATCGCGTTGACACCCTAAAATTCGCGCGGGTATCATCCGAGCC
>JAIVJC010000204.1 GCA_020200235.1 Acidobacteriota bacterium
AGCCGTCTGTGGCAAGACACGGGTGGAAAGTAGGAGGTATGAACGATGAACGATGAAGTCAGACCGCCCGCTTTACTTCATCGTTCATCGTTCCTACTTCATCGTTTCGCTTACCACTTCACCGACCCCTCTTTCGTCGTGTCGATCTGGGCGACGGGGAGCGACTCGTTGAAGAGGTAGCCCTTCATGTTGGCGAAGAGGAACTCCTGCGCGTCGGGGTTCGTCAGGTCGAGCCCGTAGTGGTTGATGATCTGCGTCTGCTTCTGCAGCCAACCGCTCCAGCAGGGCGTGCAGATTTCGGCGGCGACCTTCTGACCCAGCTCGTTCGGCAGCGGCGCGTACCCCAGCGGCGCGCGCTTCTCCCCGCAGTGCCTGCACTTGATCTCGTCAGCCATCTTTTTAATTACTCCTTGGAACGGAATTATAAACGCCGCCGCGCCCCGCGCGCGAGACGCCGCGCGCGCTCCCGACGCCCGCGCCGCGGGGCTGTTAATTTTGCGCCGCGCGGATCGCCTCGATGACTTCCGCGTCGCTCGGGCGGAAGAGCGAGAGCGACTGAACCTTGTGGTGGCGCGCGACGCCGTCCGCGTCGATGACGACGACCGCGCGCGCCGCCCTGCCCGGCAGCCACGACGACGCGCCGTAGAGCCTGCTCACCTCGCCCTGTGGGTCGGAGAGCAGGCGCAGCGGCAGATTTCTGTTCGCGGCGAACTGCCTGTGCTTCTCGACCGTGTCCGTCGAGACGCCGACGACCTCCGCGCCCGTCTCCTGATACGCCTCCCAGTTGTCGCGCACAGAGCACATCTGCCGCGTGCAGACCGGCGTCTCGTCGCCCGGATAGAAGAGCAGCACGACGACGCGCCCGCGCCGCTCCGACAACTTCCAAACGCGCCCCTCGCCGTCCTTCAGAGCGAAATCGGGCGCTGTCTCGCCGACCTTTACGGTTTTCATCATGTCACCTGTCAGCGCTCACGCGGCGCGGTCTGAAAATCACGGACGTCTTTGAACGGCGTCTCGCTGTCCGTGAAGTCGGGGCGGTAGTAATGAGACGCGCCGTCGTACTCCTGCATCCAGCCCTCCTCCATGCCCAGCTCGCCGAGCAGCGAGACGGCGCGCAGCCACTCGCCCTCGTTGATGCGGCGCGAGAGCAGCACGTAGCGCTCGTCAGTCGCCGCCCTGTTCGTCGCGTAGTACTGCGCCATCAGTGAGACGGCGACGCGGGGGCTCAGCACGTCGCGAATCCATTCCAGAGACTCGCGCACGCCCGCCACGTCGTTCGGCAAGACGAGCAGGCGGACGACGAGACCGCGGCGGAGCAGTCCGTTCTCGTCGCAGACCAATTCGTCGCCCGTCTGCCGGAACATCTCTTTCAGAGCCGCGCGCGCTCTCTCCGTGTAGTTCGGAACTTTCGAGTAACTGTAGCCTTCCGCAGAGTCGGCGTACTTGAGATCGGGAAGATAAATGTCTACGACGCCGTCGAGCAGTCGCAGGACTTCCGTAGAGTCGTAGGCGTTGGTGTTGTAGACGACGGGGAGACGCAAGCCCTGCCCGGCGGCGACGAGGATCGCGCGCGCGAGTTGCGGGGCGAAGTGTGTGGGCGAGACGAAGTTGATGTTGTGGCAGCCGCGCGCTTGCAGCTCCAGCATCATCTCGGCGAGGCGCTCGTGCGTCACCTCGTTTTTGATCTGCTCGCGGTGCGCCTGCGAGATCTGGTAGTTCTGGCAGTAGACGCAGCGCAGGTTGCAGTTGCCGAAGAAGATGTTGCCCGCGCCCCGCGTGCCCGTGAGCGCGGGCTCCTCGCCGAAGTGCGCGGTGTAGGAGGAGACGACGGGGAGGCGGCCCGAATAGCAGCGCGCGAGTTCGTTGCGCGTGCGGTCGTTGCCGCAGTCGAGCGGGCAGACGCGACAGGCGAGCAGCAGGCCTTCGAGGGCGCGCACCCTCTCCGCCAGCTCGCCCGATTCGTACAGCGCCAGGTAAGACGGTTGATACTCCACTGCCATGAACTACTCCCCCTGAAGGCGCGTGCGCGCGAGATCGGCGCGGGCGCGCTCGCCGAGTCGCCGTCCCGATTACGGCTGCGCGGGATCGGCGGGGACGTCACACTTTTTCTTCAGCTCGCGCTCGATCAGATGCCCCATCCGCCCGAAGCGTTCCTCCCAGCCGCTCAGGGCCGCCACCGCCCGCCGCCGGGCGATGTCTGCCTCGCCCGAAGGGAGGAGCGATCTTTCGATGCAGGCGACGAACTCCTCCGGGCGGTTCGGCGACGTGATGATCACCCCGTGCGTGCCGTTAAATGTATTCACCTCGGGCAGGTTCGTCGAGACCACGGGCTTGCCCATCGCGAGGTACTCGTTGACCTTGGTAGGGACGACGGTCGCCGTGTAGGTGTTGGAGACGTAAGGCACGATGCTCACGTCGAAGCCGCGGATGTAGTGGGGCAACTCGGCGTGCGACTTCGGCCCCGGCATGTAGACGTTCGGCATGCGCTTCAGCTCGCGGGTCTGGGCCTGCTGGGGGCCGACGAGCACCCACGACCACTCCGGCTTGGCCCGCGCCATCTCGGCCACCAGCCCCACGTCGAAGAACTTGTGGATGCCCCCCACGTAACCGATGATGGGGCGCGGCAGCGTCGACATCCAGTCGGAGGCGGAGCCGTTCTTGCCCGCCGCCGCGCCGCCGTTCGGCGGGGCCTCCGGCTTCGTGAACAGCTCCAGGTTGACCCCGAACGGGAAGACTTCGACCTTCCCGGCGCCCGGCGAACAGTGCTCCGCCAGCCGCGTCCCCTGCGCGAAGATGAGGTCGCTCATCTCGATGATCGACCTCTCGCTCTTCAGGATGTCCTGCGGGCTCGGCGACAGCTCGGAGAAGTCGGCGATGCAGTAATAGACGACGACCGAGCGCGGCGTGCGCAGCATCCGCACGAGCGCCCCGGCGGTGTCGGTCGGCAGAAACGTCCAGATGACCTCGGGGTCGAAGCCCAGATTCCGGACGACCCGCCGGAGGAGCGGTAGCAGCAGGCGCCGGTTCAACTGGTGCCGAACCCTCGAGCCGAAGGGCGGGAGGATCAGGGGCGAGCAGACGTAGAGGTTGGGCGCGACCTGCCGCACCCCGCCGTCGAGCTGCGACCCGGCCCAGTGGGAGAACCTCTGGGCGACGCGCCTGGCGTCGTGCAGCCGCGGCGAGCGGACGCCCATGTTCTCGATGTAGAGGACGCGGTTGCCGGCGCGCGCCAGGCGGGTGGCGAGCTCCTGGTGCCCCTGCCAGTTGAAATCCCACTCGATGCTGGAGATGAGGATGATGTCTTGTCCGCTCAACATAGGTGTTTACGACCCCCCCGCCTGCTCTTGATTATTCCCGCGCGCGATTATTTACGAGTGCCTCCCGAGGTTGCGCAGGCGCGCGATGATGAATGGTATCTGGACGCGCGCGGCGAGATCGGTGTTGACCGCCTCGTGTAGGAGGAGGCGGAGGCGGTACATCGCCTCGCGCCGCGAGAGCGTAAGTTTTTCGCGCCGCGAAAGCAGCGGGCGGAAGTCGCGCCTGAAGGTCGGGTAGTCGTGCAGGTGAAGGTTCCTTCCGATCTCGGCGAACGAGCGCCCGTCGTAAACGTTCATCCCGTCGGCGCGCTTCTTCCAGCGGGGGGTGAGGCTGAACGCGGCGCGGCACGGGCGGTTCAGCGCCATCTCCAGGATCAGGTACCAGTCGTCGGCGATCCGCATGTGCTCGCCCCAGCCCGACACGATGGAGTCGCGGCGCAGGAGCAGGGAAGAGGAGGGGGCCGGGCACAACGCGAGGAACAACTTCCTGACCTGGGGGGGCGTGAGGAGCGACCACTCGCCCCGCCGATCCGTCATGTACGATCTCCACTTGCCGTCCCGCAGCCACTCGCTCACTTGCGTCTCGCCGCCCCTGACTTTCACCCAGTTCGTGAAGACGAAATCCAGCCCGAAGGCTTCCAGGCATTCAACGCTGCGCGCCAGAAAATCCTCGTCCCACAGATCGTCAGAATCGAGCGACGCGACGTACTCGCCCCGCGCGAGACGGAGCCCGCGGTTGCGCGCCGCCCCTTGGCCGCGGTTCTCCTGGTGGCAGTATTCGACCCCGCCGATCCCGGCCACGCGGCGCGCCGTGTCGTCGCAAGAGCCGTCGTCGACGACGATGATCTGCTTTAGCGGGTAGGTCTGCGCCTGCGCGCTGCGGACGGCCTCGACGACGTAATCGGCGCGGTTGTAGGTGGGAATGATGACGGACACTAAGCCTTTAATCATGCACCCGCTCCTCCGCTCGACGTTCGCCCCGGCACGATCGACCCCCGCTCCGTTAACAGTCCGCGCCCCTCTCTAAGTCGTCGGCCCCTGCTCGCCGACCGACGCTTCGTCGCGTATTGCTTGAACCCCGCCCCGCCCGGCTTTCGCTTCTTCGAGTACGCGCACGATGTCAAGCAGGGCGTCGGCGAATTCCCCCGCCGGGTCCGCCGGGACGAGTGTGCGAATCCGCTCGGCCGCCAGCCGCCCCATCTCGCGCAGCTCGGCCCTTCGCCCCCAGGCCTCTTCCAACGCCGCGTCGATGGAATCTTCGGCCGGGGCGGCGAGAAAACCCGTCACGCCGTCCTCGACGACTTCCGCGTTGCCCCCCACCTTCGTGACGACCGCCGGGCGGCCGCACATCATCGCCTCGACGAGGGACAGCGGCAGCCCCTCGCTGCGCGACGGGAGGACGAGCGCGTGGTGACGCTTCCAGATGCCGGGCACGTCGTCCGTCTGACCCTCGAACGAGGCGTTGCGGACGCCGAGCCGCGCGCAGAGATCGGCGAGTCCCTCGCGGTTGATCCCGCGGCCGAAGAAAGAGACGTGCAGGCTGCGCCCCTTCCACTTCTCTCGCGCCAGCACGCGCAGCAGTATGTCCTGCCCCTTGTCGAGCAGGTAGAGCCGCGCCACGCAGGCCAGCCGCAGACCGCCGCCCTCGCCGCCGGGCCAGGGCAGCGGCTGATCGGCGGCCACCAGGTACGGGTTTCTGACGACCGACGCGTTCGTTAAGGTCGCGCCGTTCTGATCCTCGGTCAGTCTCCGGTTGTGCTCTGAGACGAAGAAGCAGCGGGCCGCCCCCGCGAAGACCCCGCGCCTGTACTTGCGCGACCTGTCCTGCGGCCAGAAGTGATCGGTGGCTTTCTGGCTGATCAGTGTGTAAGGTAGCCTGAGTTTTTGGCAGAGGTAGCCGAAGTGCAGCCCGTCGTAGTTGTCGCCCTGCGAGACGACTACCAGGTCGGGGCGCCGGGCGGTCAGGTGTGCGGCCAGCGAAAGCAGGTGAGAGCGTGTGACGAGGGGCTGGGGGAGCGGGGGGCGCCGCAGATTCCGCACCGTGCAGGACAAAGATTTCAGGAGTTGGATTCTGGGGTGCGCCTCGTCCACCGCCGTCTTGAAGGCCGAGACCCGGTGGCCCCTCTCCGCCAGAACGGCGGCCGCGCCCGCCCACAGCTCCTCGCTCCCGCCCCACGTCTCGGGGCAGGTGCTCACGAAGGCGAAGCGCCGAGGGGAGGTGACGCGAGGCGGCATCGTCATACTGGTAACCTTTCTCAAACGATTCGGGCCTTCGACTGGTGGGAGTACAAGCTCTCGCCGATCTTCGCCACCATCTACGCGACCGCGTTCCTGCTAAAACTGCCGATCATCTCCCTGTGGCCGCTCTTCCTGCTCGCGCTCGCCGCCCTCGTGCCCGGAGCCGCCTACGTCAGCGTGCTCAACGACCTGACCGATCTCGGCGACGACCTGGCGAGCGGCAAGGCGAACCGCCTGGTCGGCAAGTCGCGGGCGTTCGTCGCGGCGCTCCTGGCGTGCTGCGTCCTGCCGGGGGTTGCCGTGGCTGCCCACTGGCGCGGCGACGCCCTGCTGCTGTCGCTCTACCTGGCGGCGTGGATCGCCTTCACGCTCTACTCGCTGCCCCCGGCGCGACTGAAAAGCCGCGGCCTCCTCGGGCTGCTGGCGGACGCTTCCGGCGCGCACCTCTTCCCCACGCTCCTCGTGGTCGCCCTCGTCTACCGCTGGCGCGCGGAGCCGATCGATCCGGTCTGGTTCGGCTCCGTCGCGGCGTGGTCTTTGAGCCTCGGCCTGCGCGGCATCCTGTGGCACCAGCTCAGCGATCTGCACAACGACGAGAAGATCGGGTTACGCACTTTCGCGCGGCGGCATAAGATAGCACGGCTCCGGGGGCTCGGCAATTTCGTCATCTTCCCCGTCGAGGCGGCAGCCTTCGCCGTCATGCTCTGGCGCGCGGGGAGCCTCCTCGCCATCGCCCTGCTCTGCTTTTACGCGCTGCTCGAATTCTCGCGCAAGAAGCTGTGGGAGATGAACCTCGTGATCGTCGTGCCGAAAGAGAGGTTCCACATCCTGATGCACGAGTACTACGAGGCGTTCTTCCCGCTGGCGATCCTGGTTTCGTCCGCGCGGCGGTACCCGCTCGACGCGCTCGTGATCGCGGCACACCTGCTCCTCTTCCCGAGGCGCCCGATCCAGACACTGAAAGACGTCGTGAAGCTGATCAGGGGTAATAGTCCGAAGTTCTTCTGAACGCGCGGCGCGGCGCCGCTAGGAACCGTGGGCGGACCGCAGCCCGGCGAAGATGTGATCGGCTGCCGAGCGCAGCAGTCGCGCTTCGCGCCTGCCCTCGAACGCGTCGAGCGCCTTCTTGCCCGCTTCGAGGACGTCGGCGGCCAGCTTCCGGACTTCCGCGTGGCTCAACCCCGCGAGCGCGGTCGGGCGGAGGTGCCGCAAGTCCTGCCCGGTGCTCTTCCCCGTCGAGTGCTGATCGCCGAGCGCGTCGGCGAGGTCGTCGTAGATCTGGTACGCCCTGCCCAGCGACTCGCCGAAGACGGCGAGCGCCGCCACCTCCCGCTCCGGCGCGCCGGAGACGATCCCGCCGGCGATCATCATCAGGCGCATGAGCGCCGTCGTCTTTAAATCACGACTCGACATGGCGGACTCGTCCGCGTGCGCGCCGCTTAGCGCGAGCTCGGCGGCTTGCCCGGCGATCATGCCCGAGCTGCCGACGCAGCCGGCGGCTTCGCGGATGAGGCGGGGGAGCCTCGGCGCCTGCGCGCCGCCGCACGAGGCGGCGAACAGCGCGTAAGCCTGGTTGAGCAGCGCGACCCCGGCGAGGAGGGCGACGCCTTCGCCGAAGACGACGTGCAGCGCCGGGCCGTTGCGCCTCACTTCCGCGTCGTCCATGCAGGGCAGGTCGTCGAGGACGAGCGAGCTGGTGTGGATGAACTCGACGGCGCACGAGAGCGTCAGCGCCTGCTCGTCCGAAGCGCCGCCGAGGCCGGAGCTGATGAGCGTCAGGAGGGGGCGCAGGCGCTTGCCGCCGGGGAACACGGCGCGCCGGAGCGCCTCGTTAAAGTGCTCCGTGCCGGCCGCCGCGCTCACCGGCAGCCACTCTTTGAGCGCCGCTTCGATCCGGGGGCGGTTGGACGCGACGAACGCGGGGAACTCGTCCGAGCCCGCGTCGCCCGCCCCGCGGCGGGCGACGTCATCGGTGGCGTTAGAAGATGCCGACATTACTTTATAAGTTTCCTCCGCCTTCGAGTCGCGGCGGGCGCGCGCTGTGGTCACGGGCGCGCGCGCGTCCCTCTTCCCAGAGATATTCCGCGGCGTACGGGGTGTACAGGGGCTGCCCTTCCAAGAGCGTAGCCTTTCCCTCACAGTAACTCAAAATCTCGGCGGGGAAATCGTCCCCGGTGATCTTTCCGCCGGGGCGCAAAAATCGCAACACCTTGATCAGGTGGCGCAGCCTGTTTTCGAGAGTCTGTCGGACGTACCAGGTGTAGATTCGCCGGAAGCGCGCCGCGCCGAGCCGCGACGCCGCCGACGAGACGGCGCGCGAGATCAATGGGTACCAGTACAGCTCCTCGGGCGAGAGCGACGGGTTGACGCGCCCGAGTTTGATCTCGACGCGCCCCAGCCCGAGCCTCTCCTCGAGGGCGGCGAGGAACCCGTCCTGATCGTCGCGGAGCAGCTCGTAGGGCATGACGATCAGGTTCTCTTCGCCGAAGGCGTCGGCGTAGAGCCGGATGAGGAAGTCGTAGTCGTAGTAATGGTGCGCGTCCTGGCTCAGCCGCTCGGCGAGCTTCCGGCACATGCCGTCCATGTGCAGCCGCCCGCCCATCCTGACGGACTGCGAGTAGGCGGAGACGATCATCCCCCTGAACCCCCGCGTGACGATGAGGACGCGGCTGCCGGGGTAGATGCTCTTGAGCAGGGAGCAGACGCCCGACTGATTCTCCTTGATCCGATCGACGCGCTCCGGCTCCGCGCCGCCGAACTCCAGGCGCACCCCGCCCGCGCTCTCGTGCGGGGTCGCCAGCCCCTCGAAGCTGGTCACGTAGTAGGCGTAAACCCTGTCCGACGGCCGCGCCAGCTCGTAGACGTCGGAGAAGCCGCCGAGCCCGCCCGGCGCGTAGCGGATTTCCGGGTGGCGCTCGAACCACGCCTGGAGGAACGTGGAGCCCGCCTTCGGGTAGCCGATGTGAATCAGGTGTTGCGCCATACGGAGCGAAGCTTCAAACGTCCCCCGCCGGGTGTGAGATCACGAACGCGCGCGGCGGTAGTGCAACAGGGCTTCGAGGCAGAAGCCGGTCGTCAACTCCTCCGAGCCCCAGCCGTAATATTTTTTCGGGCCGCCGTAGTAGAGCGCGGCGCGCGGCCAGTGGCCTTCGGCGGCTTGCGCGTCGAGCAGGAACCGGACGCCCCGCTCGAGCTCGGGCGCAGAGCTCTCCCAGTAGAGCAGGGCGCAGACGGCGAGCGCGGTCTCCAGCGCGCTGTCGCCGAACGAGCCGTCGGCCTTCGCCGACGTGACGATCCTCCCGATCGATTCGTCGCGGACTTCGCCGAAGGCGGTGACGCCCGCGTGGAAGTTGCGCGAGACGACGTAGTAGAACATGAAGCGGTTGAGGTGCCACTTGTCGCAGCAGCCCTCCTCGCCCCGCCGCACGACGCCGATCAGGTAATCGATCACGGCGCGCGTCTCGCGGCCCGCGCCCACGTAGAACAGGACGTTGGCGTTGACGACGCAGTCCACATCGCCCGGCGC
>JAIVJC010000085.1 GCA_020200235.1 Acidobacteriota bacterium
GGCCTACTCGGTCTTCCAGGGCAACGTCGGGACGGCTTACAGGCAGCGCTCGCAACTATTAGTCTTCTACTTCATCTTCGTCTCCGTCGGCTACGTCCTCATGAAGGAGCGCAGGGAGGATCGCAAGCGGCAGGTCGAGCTCGACAAGCTGCGGATCAGGCAGAAGGCGCTTCAGGGAGCGGCGCGGCGCAAGCAGGAGCGCGAGTGGGAGACGATCGCCGACAGCCTCTCGGAAAAGGTCGGCTTCTGACATGTGCGGCATCGTAGGCATCGTCCGCCGCGGCGGGCAGTCGGTCGACGAGGGCGTGCTCGCCTCGATGTGCGAAGCGATCCGCCACCGCGGTCCCGACGAAGACGGCTTCTACCTGAGGGAGTCGGTCGGGCTCGCCATGCGGCGGCTCGCGATCATCGATCTCGCCGGCGGGCAGCAGCCCATCGCCAACGAGGACGGGACCGCCTGGATCGTCTTCAACGGCGAGATCTACAACTACCTCGAACTCCGCGCCAAACTCGAAAAGCTCGGTCACAGGTTCCGCACCGACTCCGACACGGAGGCGATAGTCCACGCCTACGAGCGCTACGGCGCCGACTGCCCAAGACATCTGCGCGGGATGTTCGCCTTCGCGATCTGGGACGAGCGCAAGGGCGAACTCTTCCTCGCGCGCGACCGCGTCGGCAAAAAGCCTCTGCTCTACGCGCTCACCCCCGCGGGCGATCTCGTCTTCGGCTCCGAGTTCAGCGCGCTGCTTCGTCACCCGCAGGTGAGCCGCGAAGTCGACTACGAGGCGATCCACCACTACCTCTCCTTCATGTGCGTGCCCGCGCCGCTCACAGCCTTCCGGGCGATCCGAAAATTAGAGCCGGGTCACACGCTGCGCTTCGCGCGCGGCGGCGAGATTAAGATCGAGCGCTACTGGGAGCCCGACTTCAACCGCAAGGAGAAGTGGACGGAAGAAGAGGCGGGCGAGCGCGCCGTCGAGGTGTTGCGCGAGGCGGTGCGGGTGCGCCTGATGTCGGAGGTGCCGCTCGGCGCGTTCCTCTCCGGCGGGATCGATTCGAGCGCGGTCGTCGCGCTGATGAGCGAGGAGTCTTCCGAGCCCGTCAAAACTTTCTCCATCGGCTTCGAGGAGCAGGACTTCTCGGAGCTCCACCACGCGCGCCGCGTCGCCGAGCGCGTCGGAGCCGACCACCACGAGTTCGTCGTCCGGCCCGACGCGATGGAGGTGCTGCCCACCCTCGTCGAGCACTACGGCGAGCCCTACGCCGACTCGTCCGCCATCCCGACCTACTACGTCTCGCGCGAGACCAGGCGGCACGTCACGGTCGCCTTAAACGGCGACGGCGGCGACGAGTGCTTCGCCGGCTACGAGCGCTACGCCGCGATGCGCCTCGCCGAGACTTACCGCCGCGTGCCGTCGGCTCTGCGCGAGGGAGTCATCCGGCAGCTCGTCGAGCTGATGCCCGCGTCGGAGACGAGGCGCAGCCGCGTGCGCGACGTGAAGCGCTTCGCGCGCGCCGCCTCTCTCCCGGCGGTCGAGCGCTACCTGCGCTGGATCAGCGTCTTCGACGCGGACGCGAAAGACTCGCTCTACACGGACGAGTTCCGCGCGAGGATGCGACCCCACCGCGCCGCCGACTTCATCGCGCCGTGGTTCGCGCGCGCCAACGGCGCAGGGATAGTTGACGCCGCGCTCCTCGCCGACACGATGACCTACCTGCCGAACGATCTGCTCGTCAAGGTCGACATCGCGAGCATGGCGAACTCGCTCGAAGCGCGCTCGCCGTTTTTAGATCACCACGTCATCGAGTTCGCCGCGTCGCTCCCGGAGAGTTTGAAGCTGCGCGGGCGCACGACGAAGTACCTGCTGAAGAAAGTCCTGCGCAAGCTCGTGCCGGTCGAGAACCTGGAGCGGCGCAAGCAGGGCTTCGGCGTCCCCATCGGCCACTGGTTCCGCGGCGAGATGAAGGGCTTCCTACGCGACGTGCTGCTGACGGAGAAGTCCCTCAACCGCGGGCTCTTCAAGCCCGACGCGGTGCGCCGCCTCGTCGAAGATCACGTCGCCGGGCGCGCCGATCACTCGCACCGGCTCTGGACGCTCCTGATGCTGGAACTGTGGTTCAATAGGTTCATCGATTAAAGAGCTGTTAGCCATTAGCTGTTAGCTATTAGCTGTTAGCTTTTAGCAAGAACGGTCGGCTTCCAGCTTGGGCAGCAGCCTTGATCTTGATTTTGTTTTGCTAATAGCTAACAGCTAATAGCTAACAGCTAACAGCTAATGGCTAATGGCTAACAGCTAACCGGAGGTTACTGAATGAAGGGTGTCGTGCTGGCTGGCGGGCTGGGCTCGCGGCTGCGACCATTAACGGCGGTGACGAACAAGCACCTGCTGCCCGTCTACGACAAGCCGATGATCTACTACCCGATCCAGACGCTCGTCAACGCCGGCATCAAGGACATCATGATCGTGACGGGCGGCAACTCGGCGGGCGACTTCCTGAAGCTTTTGAAGAACGGCCGCGACTTCGGCTTGAAGCACCTGAACTACACTTACCAGGAGGGCGAGGGCGGCATCGCCGCCGCGCTCAGCTTGTGCGAGGACTTCGCCGACAACGAGGCGGTCTGCATCGTGCTCGGCGACAACGTCATCGAGGGCAACATCTGCCGCGCGGTGCGCGCCTACGGCGAGCAGGGCGGCGGCGCGAAGATACTCCTGAAGAAGGTGCCCGACCCGCAGCGCTTCGGCGTGCCCGAACTCAGGGGCGAGCGCGTCGTGCGCGTCGAGGAGAAGCCCGACCAGCCGAAGTCGGACTACGCCGTCATCGGCATCTACATGTACGACTCGAACGTCTTCGAGATCATCAAGACGCTCAAGCCCTCCGGGCGCGGCGAGCTGGAGATCACGGACGTGAACAACTCATACATCGAGCGCGGCGCGATGACGTGGGACGTGCTCGACGGGTGGTGGACCGACGCCGGGACTTTCGAGAGCCTGCTCCGCGCCTCGAACCTCGTCGCCGAGACCGGCGCGAACAAGATGGAGCTGAAAGGAGCTGTTAGCTCTTAGCTGTTAGCTCTTAGCTGTTAGCTCTTAGCTTTCAGCTTTTATCTTAAGCACGGGCTCTAATGTTGCCCGCGCCATTACCTTGCGCCGAGCGAAGAAGGCTAACAGCTAACAGCTAACAGCTAACGGCTAACAGCTATCCATGAAAATCGTTCGCATCATCGCCCGCTTGAACGTCGGGGGCCCGGCGCGCCACGTCGCGTGGCTGACGGCGGGCTTGCGCGGCGCCGGTCACGAGTCGGTGCTCGTGGCGGGCACCGTCCCCGCGGGCGAGGACGACATGAGCTACTTCGCCGCGGCGCAGGGCGTCGAGCCCGTGATCATCCCCGAGATGAGCCGCGAGATTTCGCCGAAGGACGCGATCACGGTCTGGAAGCTCTACCGGCTCTTCCGGCGGCTGCGGCCCGACATCGTCCACACGCACACGGCGAAGGCGGGCACGGTCGGTCGCGTCGCGGGGCTGCTCTACAAGTGGCTCACGCCCTCTGCGCTCGCGCTTCGCCCGCGCGCGTGCCGCTTCGTGCACACCTACCACGGGCACGTCTTCCACAGCTACTACGGCGCGGCGAAGACCAGGATATTCCTCGCCGTCGAGCGCGCGCTCGCGCGGCTCGCGACCGACAGAATCGTCGTCATCAGCCCGCAGCAGCTCGCGGAGATCAACGGGCGGTTTGGCGTCGGTCGCCCCGCGCAGTTTAGAATCGTCCCGCTCGGGCTCGACGCCGCGGTCTTCGCCGACTCGCGCGCGCGGCGGCGCGCCGCCCGCGAGAGGTTCGGCGTCGCGGACGACGAGACGCTCCTCGTCGGCATCGTCGGTCGGCTGACGGAGATCAAGAACCACCGGCTGTTCCTCGAAGCCGCCGCGCTGCTCAAAGGGCGACTCGCGGCGCGGCGCGAGGCGGGCGACGGGGCGCCGCCGTCGCGCGTGCGCTTCGTCGTCGTCGGCGACGGGCACCTCAGGCTCGATCTCGAAACGCACGCGTGCGCGCTCGGGCTCGCCGAAGACGTGCTCTTCACGGGCACGCTCGACGACCCGGAGAATTTTTACGCCGCGCTCGACGTCGTCGCGCTCACCTCCCTGAACGAGGGGACGCCGCTCACGCTCATCGAGGCGATGGCGAGCGCGCGCGCGGTCGCGGCGACGGCGGTCGGCGGCGTCGTCGATCTGCTCGGCGGCGTCGAGCCCTCGGAGCTGAGGCGGCCCGCGGCGTGGCGCGTCTGCGAGCGCGGCTTGCAGGTCGAGCCCGGCGACGCGGAAGCCTTCAGTCGCGCGCTCGAACACCTCGCCGACAACGCGGGGCTGCGCGCCGTGATGGGCGGGCGCGGGCGGGATTTCGTCGAACGCCACTACTCGAAGGAGCGGCTCGTCGAAGACGTGCTGCGGCTCTACGAAAACCTGTTCGCGGCTCCGGCGCGCGGGCGGCGCGCGGGCGCGGCGAAGGCTGCCCGGGACATCGGCAAAGACATCGGGCGCGCGGCGGCGCGCGTGAAAGGGGACTAAAACTTTTTGCGTGTACTCATCACAGGCGGGGCGGGCTTCATCGGCTCGCACCTCTCGGACGCCTACGTCGCGCGCGGCGACGAGGTTTACTGCATCGACGATCTCTCGACGGGCTCGATCCGCAACATCGCGCACCTGAAAGAGAACCCGCGCTACCACTACCGGATCGACAGCGTCAACAACCAGGCGCTGATGGCTGAGCTCGTCGACGAGTGCGACGCGGTCGTCCACCTCGCGGCGGCGGTCGGCGTGAAACTGATCGTCGAGTCGCCCGTGCGCACCATCGAGACGAACGTCCACTGCACGGAGGTCGTGCTGGCGCAGGCGAGCAAGAAGCGGAAGAAGGTTTTGGTCGCCTCGACCTCCGAGGTCTACGGCTTGTCGAACGACGTGCCGTTCCGCGAGGACGGCAACCTCGTCATGGGCGCGACGACGAAGGGGCGCTGGTCTTACGCCTGCTCGAAAGCCATCGACGAATTCCTCGCGCTCGCCTACTGGAGAGAGAAGAAACTGCCGACGGTCGTCGTCCGCCTCTTCAACACGGTGGGTCCCCGGCAGACGGGGCAGTACGGCATGGTCATCCCGACCTTCGTCAAGCAGGCGCTCGCCGGGAAACCCATCACCGTCTACGGCGACGGCGAGCAGACGCGCTGCTTCGGCTACGTGGGCGACGTGGTGGGCGCGCTCGTCCGGCTGATGGATGCGGACGAGGCGGTCGGGCAGGTCTTCAACATCGGCTCGAACGAGGAGGTCTCCATCCTCGAACTCGCGCGGCGCATTAAAGAGATCACGCGGTCGGACTCCGAGATCGTCCTCGTGCCTTACGACGAGGCTTACGAGGAGGGGTTCGAGGACATGCCGCGCCGCGTGCCCGACATCACGAAGGTCGCCGGGCTCGTCGGCTTCCGCCCGGAGATGAAGCTCGACGGCATCATCGAGAAAGTGGTCGAGTACCAGCGCGGGCAGTCGTA
>JAIVJC010000205.1 GCA_020200235.1 Acidobacteriota bacterium
CCCATCCCCTAACCCCAGTCTCGAGGGTGTGCGGCGACGAAGGCGAGCCAGTCGAGCGCCATGTCGGCGGCTGCTTCGCCCGCGGCTTCGGGGCTGATCTTGATCACCTCGCCGTCGCCCGATCTACCGCGCGCGCCGCCCATCGACTGATAGTAGACCTTGCCCCTCGCCAGAACCTTCGCCGTCTGCGGCGCGAGCATGGAATACCTCACGACGTAGTCGGGCGAGTTGAAGATGATCTGACCGTTCTGCACCGCGTCGCGATCCAGTTCGAGCCAGATGACGTAGTTCTCGGTCTCGGCGCGCGCGCGCTTCTCCGCCACGTCGTGCTTGACGAGACCGAGCGAGGTCGTCGGCATCGACTTGGCGAGGTGCGTGATGAACGTGTTGACGATGGCCTCCGCGCGGCCGCTGCTCTTCTCGACGCGGACCGCGACGACGAGCGCCACCTTAGGCAGCACGCGCTTCGGCGGCGCGGGCTCCGGCTTCGTGAGCTCGATGACCGGCGCGGGCGGCGGAGGCGTCCCCGGCTTCACGCCCGCGTTGACGCGCCGACCTGACTGCGCCTGCGCCGCCGCGCAGAGCGCGGAGAGGGCGAGCGCGCCGCACGCGACGAGCCGCGCGAGTCGCGACGCGAATTGATGAGATAAAACTTTCATCGGTAATGCTCCTGACTTTTCACATCGGCTCGCCCGCTTCGCTGCCGTCGGCGCGACCGCCGCCGCGCTCGCCGTCGAACGCGCCGTCGGGCGACGGGGCGGAAGTTCCGCCGCCGGGCTGCCCCGTCGCGGAGTCGCCCGGCGACTTCACGGTCGCGTCTTCAGTCCGGTCGATGTCGTCGAGCGTCTCGCTGCTCGTCGCCTCTTGCTCGCGCGGCGTGCCCGCCGCGCCCGAACGATCCTTCTCTTCCCTGTCTCCCACGTTGAGCCTCCTTCACAATAGCAGACTGATCGACGTGACGAGCGCCAGCACGGTCGCCGCGTAGAAACCCGCGAGCACGTCGTCAGCCATGATGCCGAGCCCTGACTCCAGCGCTTCGAGCCGGCGCACGGGGTACGGCTTCCAGATGTCGAAGAGGCGGAACAGGGCGAACCCCGCGATGACCACCCACGCGCCCGACCTGAACGGCACGAACGCGAACGTGATCAACTGACCCGCCACCTCGTCGATGACCACCGCGCCGGGGTCTTTGCGCCCCAGCAGACTCTCCGCCCTCGTCGCCGCCCACACGCCCGCCAGCGTCACCGCCGACAGTAGCACGAGCAGCACCGTCGCCTGCAAAGCCTCGAACTGCGCCGCGCCCCACCCCGACCCCGAAGTGCGCGCGAACACGTCGGCGCTCGCCGCGCGCGCGAGCAGGTAGAGACCGACGCCGACGAGCGAGCCCCACGTCCCCGGCGCGACGGGCAGAAGCCCCACGCCGCACGTCGCCAGCGCGAGCGCGGCGTAATCGCCCGCCGTCCTCCGCCCCGCGGGGACGACGATGTGCGTCGTCGCCACCACGGAAGGATCGAGCGTGTCGCTGGTCTCTTTGACGACCTTCATGAAGCTGTCAGTAGTCCGTTGTCCGTGGTCAGTGGTCAGTTGCTTCCTTGATCATCTCGACTTGAACTTAATCGGAGGGATCGAGTCTGTCAGCCACGAACAACTGACAACTGACGACGGACAACGGACAGCTTTCAGATGATCTCTCCGACCAAGTCGTACTCGTGCGCGCCCGTGACGCGCACGTTGACGAAGTCGCCGGGCTGGGGCGTGACGCCTTCGGGCGCGTCGTTGATGAGGACACAGCCGTCGATGTCCGGCGCCTGCCCCTCGGCGCGCCCCTGCCAGAGCAGGTCCGTCTCCGACGAAGCGCCCTCGAAGAGCACGCGCACCGTCTGCCCGACGCGGGCGCGGTTTCGCCGACGAGAAATTTTCTTCTGCTCGCGCATGAGCGCGGCGCGGCGGCGTGCGGCGACCTTCGGATCGACCTTGTCGGCGAGATCGTGGGCGGGCGTGCCCTCCTCGTCGGAGTAGGTGAAGACGCCGACGCGGTCGAACTCGACGTTGCGGACGAAAGTCATCAGCTCCTGAAAATCCTCTTCGGTCTCGCCGGGGAAGCCCGCGATGAAGGTCGTCCGCACGGTGACGCCGGGGACGCGCTCCCTCACGCGCGCGATCAGCCGTTCGAGACTGTCGCGGTTCCCGCCACGCCGCATGAGTTTCAGAACCTTCTGCGAGGCGTGTTGCAGCGGCATGTCGAGGTACTTGCAAGCCTTCGGCTCAGACGCCATCACGTCGAGGAACCGGTCGCTCACGTGCGTCGGGTAGGCATACATCACGCGCACCCATTCGACGCCGTCGAGCCTCGCGAGCTCGCGCAGCAGGTCGGCGAGCCCGTCTTTGAGCCCCAGGTCTTCGCCGTAGCGCGAGGAGTCCTGCGCGACTAAGACGAGTTCCTTCACGCCCTGCCCGATGAGCGAGCGCGCTTCCGCGATGACGGAGCCGAAGCGGCGGCTGCGGAAATGACCGCGCATCTGCGGGATGAAGCAGAACGCGCACGGTCGGTCGCAGCCCTCGGCGATCTTGACGTAAGCCGTGTGGCTCGGAGTCGCCAGCACGCGCGGCGTCGATTCGTCGTAGAGGTAGGTCGCGCTCTGGTTGCCGAGCGTGACGACGGGGAGCGAGCGGGTGTTGACGCGCGCGTCCGCCGCGGCGGTGATGTCGTCGATCTGGCTCGTGCCGATGAAGGCGTCCACTTCGGGGATCGACTCGCGCAGCTCGTCGCGGTAGCGCTCGACGAGGCAGCCGGCGACGACGAGCCTCTTGCACTTGCCGTCCGACTTCATCCGCGCCGCTTCGAGGATCGCGTCGATCGACTCCTTCTTCGCCGCGTCGATGAAGCCGCAGGTGTTGACGACGAGCGTGTCGGCTTGCGACTCGTCGGTCGTCAACTCGTAGCCCGCCTGCTTCAGGCGACCCATCATCACCTCGCTATCGACGAGGTTCTTCGGGCAGCCCAGGCTAATGAATCCAACTTTCTTCATGTACCCTTTTTCTCTGGTGACGGGTGACAGGTGACAGGTGACGGGCAAGAGGTTCTGATTCGCTTGTCACTTGTCACTTGTCACTTGTCACTTGTCACGGTTCACGGTCTTTCTCGATCCGCCGCAGCCACGTCTCGACGCGCGCGGCTTCGTCGCTGCTCAGATCGTGTGCGCCGAAGCGGACGCGGTTGTACGTGCGCGTGACGAGCAGCGCTTCGGGCACGTCGAGCGCGCCCGCGAATTCGAGCGGGGTCTGGTGCGGCTCTCTCCGCAAGCCGCGGGCGGCGAGCGCGCGGTTCATACGCTCGTAGAAGACGATCGCCGAGCGATCAGCGCCGCCGCGCCAACCCTTCAGCCCGCGCCTCAGGCTGAAGCCGCGGCGGCGCGCGACGATGAAGCACGCGACGGCGACGGAGCCCGCGGCCAGCACGAGGAGCGCCGGATCGACTCCGAACGGGCGACCCTTCGCGGACAGCACGGTCGAGACGTGCGACCAGAACGACGCGAGGCCGGCAGTCAGTGCGCCGACGAAGCGCGCGCCCGTCCGTCGGTAGGAGGCGATGTCGCGCCGCACCTCGGAGGCGAGCTGCCGCTGCTCCTGCCGGTCGTAATCGACCACCCACTGCATCCAGAAGACTTCCAGCGCCTCGCCGTACTTGCCGAGCGCGCCGCGCAAGCCCGCCTGCTGCGCATGGCCGGGTCGCCCGGCGGTCGGCGTCGGATCGAAGCCGACCCACGTCCGAGTCTCTGGGAAGTAGACCTCGACCCACGAGTGCGCGTCGGACTGCCGGACGGTGTAAACGTCAGCCGCGTCGTTGTACTCGCCCATCTGGAAGCCGTTGACGACGCGCGTCGCGATGCCGACCGAGCGGAGCATCGTCGCCATCGCCGCGGCGAAGTATTCGCAGTGCCCCTGGCGGACGCGGAAGAGAAAATCCGCGAGCGGATCGTCGCCGCCCGCCGTCATGTCGAGCGAGTAGCGGAACTCCCGCTTGAAGTAGCCTTCGACGACGCGCGCCGCGTCATACCGGTTGTCGGTCTCGGCGATGAGCGAGCGCGTCAGTTCTCTGAGGCGCGGGTCGAGCGGCGCGGGGAGTTGCAGGTAGCGCTGCGCGTCTTCGCGCCCGTACGCCGAGAGATCGTCGCGCAGGGCGTCGAGCGGCGGCTCGCTCGTGTCGGAGTAGGCGCGGTAGGCGAGCCGCTCCGTCGGGTGCGGGCGCGTGGTCAAGCCGCCCTCGCTGTCGAGCCCGACGTAAGGGAGCGCGCCCTGCACGGCGACGGGGCGCGCGGCGACGAAGAGGACGTTCGTGTCGTTCGGCTCGACGAAGAAAGTCTGCGTCGTCAAACGCTCGAGCGCCTGCGTCGTGCCGAAGCGGAAGAGGTTGCGCTCCTCCGGGCGGACGAAAGTTTTTTCGGGCGCGGAGCGCGGCGGAGTCCTGCGCCACGTGCGACCGTCGAACTGGTCGAGCGCGACGCCGCGCCAGCGCAGGTACAGGTTGCGCGCGGCGTAAGGGTCTTCGACGCGCACGCGCATCACGACCTGCTCGGTCTGCTGGAGCCGCCCGTACTCGCCGATGGTCACCTCGTCGGAGAAGCCGACGAGCCCGGCGACGCCGCCCTCGGCGCGCGCTAGGGCGCTGCCCGTGAGGCGCGGGGTGAAGAAGAAGATCGGCAGGGCGAGCGAGAAGATGAGCAGCAGCAGGCACAAAGAGACGAGCAGGAAGCGCCGCGCCTCTCCCGCGCGCGGTCGAGCCTCGCGCCCCGCGCCGAAGAGCCGGCGGAAGAGCCCTGAGCGCGGGACGCGGAAATATTTAGTCTCCCCCTCGCCCGCCCCGCGCCGCGCCTTCCTGATCTCGAAGCAGACGATGGTGGTGAGCGCGGCGAAGGCGTAGAGCGTGAGCGCGGCGACGAAGCGCGGGCTCAGGGAGAGACCCGCCGAGAGCAGCATCTCGAAGAAGGAGATGAGGTAGAGGAAGAGCCAGTCGCGATCCTGTTTCGCGCCGAAGAGTTTCACGAGCGAGAGCAGGATGATGAAGTGGGCGAGCGCGTCGATGCTCGCGCGCCCGCCCTCCGCGCCGAACGCGGCGGTCTGGAGTTTCCAGTCGAAGTAGAAGAACGGCAGCGAGGCGAGCACGGCGAAGAGGCTCACGCGCTCGGAGAGTTGCCAGCGCGTGCCTTCAGCCTTCCACGCCGCGGCGAGGGCGGCGAAGAGCGCGGCGGCGAGGGCGAAGCCGACCCCGCCCGTCAGCGCGAGCGCGAGCACGCCGCAGGCGACCGTGGCGTAGGAGGAGAGTCGGAAGAAGGTGTCGAACCGCAATGCTTTTTTAAACGCGCCATCGCCTCCCCGTCAGACGGAGCCAGACGCTTTCACTTCTTGATCAGGCGTATCTCGAAGAGTTTCGACCAGAGCTTGCCGGTGACGAAGAGGCGGTCGCCCGCCTCGTCGTAGGCGATGCCGTTGAGCACGTCCGTGTCTGAAGGTTTCGGGATCGAG
Source organism: Acidobacteriota bacterium (assembly GCA_020200235.1). Taxonomy (GTDB): domain Bacteria; phylum Acidobacteriota; class Blastocatellia; order Pyrinomonadales; family Pyrinomonadaceae; genus JAIVGV01. The sequence continues at coordinate 5,524 of JAIVJC010000205.1, forward strand.
GAAGCGAATCTGGTTGGTGCCGTCGCTCATGATGAGCGAGTCCGAGTCGTGCGTCAGGCCCCAGCCCTCGCCGGCGTACTTGAACTCGCCCGTCTTCACGAAGTCGCCGGGCGAGTAGATGAAGCCTTTGTGATTCTGCCAGGTGAGCTGGAAGACCTTATCTTTGAAAACCGTGATCCCCTCGCCGAAGAACTCGCTCGGGACGGAGACCATCTTGATCACCCTGCCCGACTTCAGATCGACTTTGCGCAGGGAGGAGGCGCCGTACTGCCCCGTGCCCTCCCACAGGACGCCGTCTTTGTAGAGCAGCCCTTGGGTGAACGCGGCGCGGTCGTGCGGGTAGACGTTTTTAATCTCGTAGGTGTAGGCGACGGGCTTTTCCGCCGGGCGGTCGCCCACGACCCGTCGATCCGCGTCCGGACCGGCGACCGCCTTGCGCGCGGCGGGCGAGCCGTCGCCGGAGCCGCAGCCGAGGAGGCAGGCGATGGCGAGCGACGTTTTGACGAGCAGCAGATTCTTCATCGAGTAGTGCGACACGAAGGGGGATCGGTTCCGGTCTCGACCCGGCTGACCGCGGACGGCTACCGCCGCCGCCCCGTTGGGCACGCCGCACGCCCTGTTTGGATGCGTTATTTTCGCAGCCAGCCCCTGAAATATCAAAGCCCGCCTGAAGCTGACTTCAGGCGGGCTATCTTGATTTAATCCCGGCGGCTTCCTACTCTCCCACGCCGCTTCCAGCGCAGTACCATCGGCTCCAAGAGGCTTAACTTCCGTGTTCGGGATGGGAACGGGTGTGACCCTCTCGACAAAACCACCGGAAAACTTGTCAACCCCCGACGAGGGGAGGGCTTTGATAATCGAATAGTGAATTTTTCGTCCGCCTAGATCAAGCGTGCTCGTTTCATAAACTTCGCTGCGTCGGTTTTGCCGGCGAGTAAATTTTATGGTCAAGCCTTGGGACTATTAGTACTGGTCAGCTAAACGTGTTACCACGCTTTCACACCCAGCCTATCACCTCGTGGTCTACAAGGAGTCTCACTGGCAGGTCTCATCTTGGGTCTGGCTTCACGCTTAGATGCATTCAGCGTTTATCCATGCTCCACTTAGCTACCGAGCTGTACCGCTGGCGCGATAACTCGTACACTAGAGGTGGATCCATCCCGGTCCTCTCGTACTAAGGACAGATTCCCTCAAACCTGCTCCGCCCACACCAGATAGGGACCGAACTGTCTCGCGACGTTCTAAACCCAGCTCACGTACCTCTTTAATTGGCGAACAGCCAAACCCTTGGGAGCTTCTGCACCCCCAGGATGAGATGAGCCGACATCGAGGTGCCAAACCCTACCGTCGCTGTGGACGCTTGGGTAGGATCAGCCTGTTATCCCCGGCGTACCTTTTATCCGTTGAGCGACGGCCCTTCCATACAGAACCGCCGGATCACTAACTCCTACTTTCGTATCTGTTCGACGTGTGTGTCTCACAGTTAAGCTGGCTTTTGCGTTTACACTCTACGGCTGATTTCCAAACAGCCTGAGCCAACCTTCGAGCGCCTCCGTTACAATTTGGGAGGCGACCGCCCCAGTCAAACTACCCGCCTGATAATGTCCCTCCACCGGATAACGGTGGTAGGTTAGAACGCAGACAAACGAAGGGTGGTATCTCACCATTGGCTCCCCCGAAGCCGAAGCCCCGAGTTCACAGCCTCCCACCTATCCTGCGCATCGTTTGCCCGTATTCACTATCAAGTTGTAGTAAAGGTGCACGGGGTCTTTCCGTCTAGATGCGGGAAACCGGCATCTTCACCGGTACTACAAATTCGCTGTGTCTCTCGTTAAGACAGCTCCCAGATCGTTACG
>JAIVJC010000206.1:0-9682 GCA_020200235.1 Acidobacteriota bacterium
CTTCTCGGGCGCGAACGGCTCGGCGCGTCTCTCAGCCTGCCCCGGCGTCTCGACGAAGGAAGTGCTGCTGGATCGCGCCGGCGAGACGGCTGACATCACCTGCGCCGCCAGTGGCAGCATCAACGTCAAGGCAGTCGCCGCCAGCCCGTCGATCGAGGTCTTGAAGCAGAGCCCGATCAATGTCTTCGGCATACTCTTCCCGCGCCTCATCCGCATAGTGCTCACGACGGGGCAGAGTGTCACCACGGGGAGCCCGGTCGCGGCGAGCCCCGACAACACTGAACCCGTCCTCGTCGAACTGCTCGACGAGAACGAGAACCCCTACGGCTCGTTCCAACTCGACCCGGGCGAGTCCGTTGACGTGGGCTTCGAGAGGGTTGACGCGCCCGACCCCGACCGCGTCATCCTCAACGTGCTCTCCGGCGAAGTCACGCTCACCGTCACGGGGCAGACCGTCACACTCGCCGCCGGGCAGACGCAGACCTTCGCGCGCGACGTCACGCCGCCTGCGGTGCACTGCGCCGCGCCCGACGGCGTGTGGCACGCGGCGGACGTGAGCCTCGCCTGCACCGCAGACGACAGCGCGTCGGGTCTGGCGGACGCGGCGGACGCGAGCTTCACGCTCTCGACCAGCGTGCCCGGAGGGGCGGAGGACTCTAACGCCTCGACCGGGAGCCGCACGGTCTGCGACCGCGCCGGCAACTGCGCGACGGCAGGGCCCTTCGGCGGAAACCGCGTTGACAAGCGACCGCCGGACATCACGATCAGCGCGCCGACAAACTCGACCTACCTGATCGGTCAGGCGGTCGCGGCTAACTACGCCTGCGCCGACGCGGGCTCGGGCGTCGCCTCATGCTCCGGCACGGTCGTGAGCGGCGCAGGTATTGACACCTCCACGGTGGGCCAGCACGTCTTCAACGTGACGGCGACCGACCGGGCGGGCAACACTTCCAGCCGCTCGGTCAGCTACACGGTCTCGTACAACGTCTGCCTGCTCTACGATCCGGCGAAGGCGAACCGGAGCGGGAGCACCGTCCCCGTCAAGCTGCGGCTCTGCGATGCGGGCGGGAACAACCTCTCGTCGCCGGGCGTCGTCGTGCACGCCGTCGGCGTCACGCGCCTGTCGGACAGCACTTCGCTCGAGGTCGTCGATGCCGGGAATGCGAATCCGGACTTCGACTTCCGCTACGACCCCGCGCTCGGCGGCTACGTCTTCAACCTGAAGACGACCGGCTACGGCGCGGGAACCTACGCCCTGAACTTCGTCGCGGGCGGCGACACCACCGTCCACGCCGCGCAGTTCAAGATCAGATAGCGCGGGCGCCCGCTCACAGGTGACAGGGTAAAAGCGAAGGGCTCAGGCGGTAATTGCCTGAGCCCTTCGCTTCAGTCCTTCGATCCCAGATCGTCGCGCCGTGGGTCAGTCGGGCTCGTCGAAGCGAATCTTCATGCTGCGCAGCGTCCGTCGATCCTCTTCGGTGAGTTCGAGGGTGGTGCCTTCCTCCGTGATCTCGTTCTCGTCGTCGTCGCCGCGCTCGCGCAGACCGATCTCCAGCTTCAAGACCAGCTCCACGTCGTAGCCCGCCTCGCGCAGCTCCTGGATGGCGTCGGCGACCTCGCTGGATCGCTCGACCGCTCCGTTGATCGCGTCGCCGAGCCGCTGCACGAGGTCTTTGGCGTCGTCGTTAATTTCCACCGGGGAGACTGTCCTTAAAGAAGCGTTTCGCGCGCGTGAAGTTTGAAGCGTGATGCTACGCGAGCGCGGGCGGGCAGGTCAACCGCGGGCGGTCGCGGAGCGGGAGGAGCGCGTTGCGGCGCGCGCGCCGCGTGTGCTAGCGTGTGGCACGCGAACCAGACAACGTCACAGTCCGAAGCGAACGGCGGCACCAGTCACATGGAGACTAAAACCGACGCCCAGACCGCGGCGCGCGCGCACACGGAGCGGCACGAGCGGTTCGAGACCCCCTCCGGCATCGAGCTCCCCGCCGACTTCAACCCCTCGAACACCGACTCGATCGACTACGAGCGCGATCTCGGCTCCCCCGGCGAGTACCCCTACACGCGCGGCATCCGCCGCAACCTCTACCGCGGCCGCTTCTGGACGATGCGGCAGTACGCCGGCTACGCCACCGCCGAAGAGTCCAACGCGCGCTACAAGTACCTGCTCGCGCAGGGGACGACCGGCCTGTCCGTCGCCTTCGATCTCCCGACGCAGATCGGCTTGGACTCCGACGATCCTCTCGCGGCGGGCGAGGTCGGCAAGGTCGGCGTCGCGATCAGCTCGCTCGAAGACATGCTGCGGCTCTTCGACGGCATCCCCTTGGGCGAGGTCTCGACCTCGATGACGATCAACGCGACCGCCTCGACCCTGCTCTGCCTCTACGTCGCCGCCGCGCGCAGGCAGGGCGTCGCGCCCGACAAGCTCGAAGGCACGATCCAGAACGACATCCTCAAGGAGTACATCGCGCGCGGCACCTACATCTACCCGCCCGCGCCCTCGATGCGGCTCATCACCGACACCTTCGCCTACTGCGCGCGAGAGATACCGCGCTGGAACACCATCTCGATCTCCGGCTACCACATCCGCGAGGCGGGCTCGACCGCCGCGCAGGAGATCGCCTTCACGCTCGCCGACGCCATCGCCTACGTCGAGGCGGCGATCACGTCGGGGCTCAAGGTCGACGACTTCGCGCCGCGCCTCTCCTTCTTCTTCAACGCCCACAACAACCTGCTCGAAGAGGTGGCGAAGTTCCGCGCCGCGCGGAGACTGTGGGCGCGCATCATGCGCGAACGCTTTCACGCGCGCGACCCGCGCTCGCTGACGCTGCGCTTCCACACGCAGACCGCGGGCTCGACCTTGACGGCGCAGCAGCCCGAAGTGAACGTCGCGCGCACGACCATCCAGGCGCTCGCCGCCGTGCTCGGCGGCACGCAGTCGCTGCACACGAACGCGTCGGACGAGGCGCTCGCGCTCCCGACCGAGTCAGCCGCGCGCGTGGCGCTGCGCACGCAGCAGGTCATCGCACACGAGTCGGGCGTCGCCGACACGGTCGATCCGCTCGCGGGCTCTTACGCCGTCGAGCAGCTGACGAGCGACCTCGAGCGCCTCGCCTCCGACTACATCGAGAAGATCGACGCGATGGGCGGAACCCTGCGCGCCATCGAGCTGGGCTACGTCCAGCGGGAGATTCAGGAGGCGGCTTACCGCTTCCAGCGCGCCGTCGAGTCGGGCGACTCGGTGGTCGTCGGCGTCAACCGCTTCCAGACCGAGGAGGCGAGCGCGCCGCCGACGTTGCGCGTCGATCCTTCGGTCGAGCGCGCGCAAATAGAGCGCGTCAGAGCCCTGCGCGCCCGGCGCGACGCGGCGGCGACTGAAACGGCGCTCGCGCGCCTCGAAGAAGCCGCGCGCGGCACGGAGAACCTGCTCCCGCGCATCCTCGCCGCGGTCGAATCCCTCGCCACGGTCGGCGAGATCAGCCACCGCCTGCGCCGCGTCTGGGGCGAGTACCGCGAGGCTCTGACGGTGTAAACTGTCCGGGAGGAAGGTCAAGTTTATGGTGCAAAGATTGAAAGCCATCTACCGCAACGGCGCGTTCATCCCGCAAGCGCCCTGTGATCTGCCGGAGGACTCTGAAGTAGAGTTGACGTTTGAGGAGCCACACACCCTTCCGCCCACAGTCACAGACCCCGAAGAGCGGAAACGGATCATGGAGGAGTTGATCCAGAATATGCGCTCGAACCCGATCCCGGCGGACGCGCCTCGCCGCTTCACACGCGAGGAACTGCATGAACGCCGTTGATTGGAAGTCATCAACCCTTTCGCCGCCCCGTAGCTTCCTTGATGCGGGTTTCTTTATTCACGGGGAGGGTGTGCGGAATGTGTAGAGCGTATCGGGTCGCCGCGCTTTTGCTCGCGCTCGCGTGCGTGTGCCAGCCGGCGGGGCGGGCGCAGGCGCGGCGCGGGGGCGCGGGGTCGCGGCTGAGCGGCGTCTACCGCATCAACCCGCAGCGCAGCGACGCGCTCTACTCTGTGGTCGCGTCGGCTTCGAGCAACCTGCCGTTCGCGGAGCAGCAGAAGTTCTTCGTCGACCTGGCCGTGCGCCTGACGCCGCCCGATCTGCTCGCCATCGAGCGGCGCGGTCGCCGCGTCCAGATCGCCTCGTCGCGCGCGCCGCGCATCTCCTTCGACGCCGACGGCGTGGCGCACAGCGAGCGCGCGGCGGACGGCCACCGCGTGACGACGCGCGCGGCGTTCGAGGGCGACCGCCTGAGCGTCAACGTCGCGGGCGGGACGGACGACCGCTTCAGCGTCGTCTTCGTCTCGCTCGACGGCGGGCGCAGCCTCGACGTGACGCGGCGCATCACCGCCCCGCAACTCAACGAGCCGGTCGTCGTCCACAGCGTCTACGAGAAGATTTCCGACGAGCCGCGCTGGGACGCGTACGGCGAGTCGCAGCTCGCGTCGAAGGAGGGGGACGCGCGACCGTCGCCGTCGTCGACCGCCGCGACAACGTCGTCACCCCGTTCGCCGGACGACGCGTCGCGCGGGGGCGGCTGGGCTGAGGCGCTGCGCTCCGCGCTCGACGAGTGGGTGCGGGCGACGAACGAGCGCGACATTGCGCGGCAGATGGAGTTCTACGCGCCGACGCTCGAAGCCTTCTACCTCACGCGCAACGTGCCGCGCTCGGCGGTGCGCGCCGAGAAGCAGCGCGTCTTCGCGCGCGCCTCCGCCGTCGACGTGCGCGCCGACGCGCCGGAGATCATCCTCACTGATGCGGGCCGCACCGCCGTCATGCGCTTCCGCAAGCAGTATGAGATCGCGAACGGCGCGCAAAGCCGCCGCGGCGCGGTCGTGCAGGAGCTGCGCTGGCGCCGCACGCCCGAAGGGTGGAAGATCACGAGCGAGCGCGACGTGCGCGTCCTCCGCTAAGGTCGTCCTACTTCATGATGAAAACTTCGCGTGTGAAACCGTCGGGGCGGCTGATCTCTGTGTCGTCGTCGTGCGTACTCCTGTTCATGGGGCTCTCCGCCTGCTCGTCGCGGCAAGCCAACGACGGCGGCTCGGCTCAGACCGGTGCGCCTGCGTCGTCGAACTCGGCGTCGACCGCGACAGTGTCCCAACCGCGACCCGGCGCGAACGCGAAGACCTACCGCGGCTCGCTGAATGATCGCGGGCTCGAGATGAGGCTCGCGTGGGACGGCGAGCGCGTGTCGGGCTCCTACGCTTACGACGGCATCGCCCAGGAGATCGGGCTCGAAGGGCGCTCCACGGGGAAAGAGAAATTCGATCTCTCGGAGAGGGACGCCGCGGGGAAGACGACGGGCAAGTGGTCTTGCGACGGCGAGAGGCAGGGCGAGTGGGATCAGGACTTCAGTTGCAAGTGGACGAAGGCGGACGGATCGGGCGAGCTGTTCGTCGCGCTCTTCGAGCAGGCGGCGTCTCCGTCGGGCTGGCGGGTCGCGCCGAAGACGGCCGAGAACCGCAAGGCGGGCGTGCGCGACGGGCTGGAGGGCGAGAAGAACACCTACTTCCACGCGGACTACAACGTGCTGCTCGCGACCGAAGACCTCGTCAGCGTCGAAATCGTTTACGACTCTTACGCGGGCGGCGCGCACCCGAGCTCCGGCTACGACGCCGTGACCTACGATCTGAGAGCCGACCGCGAGCTCGAGCTGGAAGACATCTTCAAACCCGACTCCGGTTACGAGAAAGCGGTCGCCGCCCACTGCGACAGAGACATCCGCCGCCGCGCGGGCGTGCTGGAAGCGGAGGCGGCGAAAGAGGAGGGCAGGAAAGCCGAGCCGCAGGACGAGTCGCCCGTCCTGCCGGAGCTGCTCGAAGAGATCAGCGCGTTCGCGCTCACGCCGCGCGGGCTTATGATCTACTACGACCTGCCGCACGTCGTCGCCGCCTTCGACCGCAACTTCGTGCCCTACTCCGAAGTCAAAAATTTCCTCAAGCCCGACGGCGCCGCCGCGCAGTTGGCTCGCTGATCGAAGCGCAACGCCGCCCGCGCCTTTCGCCCGAAAGGTTGAGGCGCGGCGCACTCAGTCTGTGATAATCTCGCAGCGTCATGTCGCACCTGCTGGAAGTTAAAAATCTTCAGACCCACTTCGCGACGCGCGCCGGGGTGGTGCGCGCCGTGGACGGCGTGAGCTTCCACCTCGGGCGCGGCGAGCTGTTGGGGCTCGTCGGCGAGTCGGGGTGCGGGAAGAGTGTGACGGCGATGTCGATCATGCGGCTCGTCTCGCCGCCCGGAAAAATAGTCGGGGGCGAGGTGCTGTTCGAGGGCGAGGACCTGCTGAAGCTCTCGGAGTCGAAGATGCGCGCCATCCGGGGCGACGACGTGGCGATGATCTTTCAAGACCCGATGACCTCCTTGAACCCGGTCTTCAAGGTCGGCGAGCAGATCGCGGAGGCGCTGAGGCTGCACCGCGGGATGAACCGCGAGCAGGCGCGGCGCGCGGCGGTCGCGGCGATGCGCGAGGTCTCCATCCCCGACCCCGAGCGGCGCGCCGACGACTACCCGCACCAGCTCTCGGGCGGGATGCGCCAGCGCGTGATGATCGCGATGGCGCTCGCCTGCGATCCGAAACTCCTCATCGCCGACGAGCCGACGACCGCGCTCGACGTGACCATCCAGGCGCAGATACTCGAACTCCTGAACGAGCTGCGGCGCACTAGAGAGCTGGCGGTCTTGCTCATCACGCACGATCTCGGCGTCGTCGCAGAGGTCGCCGACCGCGTGGCGGTGATGTACACGGGCCGGATCGTCGAGCAGTCGCCCGTCGGGGAGCTGTTCGCGCGACCCAAGCACCCTTACACGGAAGGTCTGCTGCGCTCGGTGCCGAAGCTGACGGCGGCTGAAGCCGAGAAGGCTGTGCGACTGCAATCCATCGAGGGCGTCGTGCCGAAGCTGACGCAGCTGCCGACGGGCTGCCACTTCGCGCCGCGCTGCCCGCACCGGATGCCGCGCTGCACGGAAGAGCCGCTGCCGCTCTACCCTTTAGAGCACGGCGTCGAGGTGCGCTGCGTGCTCTACGATCTCGCCTCGGCGGTGGCGGCTGACACCCAGGCGGGACAGGAGTTGCCGAAATGAGCGACGATGAAAGGGAGATACGTCTGGAAAAAGCATTCGCTACTCTCGACAGGTTATCTGTGAATCTGGTAAGGCGCACGACTTCACTTGATGAAGCTTACGCTCTTCTAGCGGAACTCCATCGTAAATATTTTAGAAAGAGAGAAGGCGAGAGCAACGACGGTGAGCAACCCGAACAAGAAGAATAAGCGACGATCAGGCAGGACGGCTTAACCTCCCGACGGCTCGAATCAGATGAGCACCAACGAGAGAATGCAGACCGTGCCGCAGGCTGAGGTCGCGGCGGCGAGGGAGCACGTCGCGCGCGGGGAGGCGGCGCGCGAACTCGTGCGCGTGCGCGGGCTCTTCAAGCACTTCCCCGTGGCGGGGAGCGAGAGCCGACGCGCGGCGAAGTCTATTTCGAAGACAAGGACGTGCTCTCGCTCTCGGGGAAAGACTTGCGCGCGATGCGGCGCGAGATGCAGATCATTTTTCAAGACCCTTACGCGAGCCTGAACCCCCGGATGCGCGTGCGCGACATCGTCGGCGAGCCGCTCATCGTCCACGGCGTCGGGGAGAAGGGGGGGCGCAGGGAGCGCGTCGCGGAGCTGCTGACCAAGGTCGGGCTCGATCCCGACTACATGAACCGCTACCCGCACGAGTTTTCGGGCGGGCAAAGGCAGCGCATCGGCATCGCGCGCGCGCTCGCACTGAACCCGAAGCTGATCGTGGCGGACGAGCCCGTCTCGGCTCTCGACGTTTCGGTGCAGGCGCAGGTCGTCAACCTGCTGGAGGACTTGCAGTCGGAGTTCAACCTCACCTACTTCTTCATCTCGCACGGGCTCGCCGTCGTCGAGCACATCTCGGATCGCGTGGCGGTGATGTATCTGGGGCGCATCGTCGAGATCGCGTCGGCGGCAGACCTCTACGCGAGCCCCCTGCACCCCTACACGCGCGCTCTGCTCTCGGCGATCCCCGTCCCCGACCCGACGCGCAAGCGCGAGCGGATCGTTCTGCACGGCGACGTGCCGACGCCGATCAACCCGCCCTCCGGCTGCCGCTTCCACACGCGCTGCCCCGAGGCGATCCCCGAATGCTCGCAGATCGATCCCGATCTGCGCGAGGTCGCGCCCGGACACTCCGTCGCCTGCATCCGCGTCCCCGGCTGGGCGGAGGCGGAGACCAAAGGATGAAGGATGAAGGATGAAGGATGAATGAAGACAAACCGCCTTTCATTCATCCTTCATCCTTCATCCTTCATCCTTCATCCTTTCCTGTTGAAACTCCGCGCGCGGCGCGGGCGTATCAACTCCGCTCGCAGGTCGTGACAACCCGCGCGCGTTTGCACCGACTGCGCGCGCGCCCGCACATCAACCCCCCAGACGGACGGATCACAACTATGAGTGAATCAAAAGAACAAACCGTAGAGATGTCCACCCCCGAGACGCTGACGGGCATCTTCTTCGAGCCCGGTCGCACGTTCGAGGCGCTGAGGGCGCGCCCGCGCTTCCTCGTCGCGGGCGTCATCCTCGCCGTCGCGCTCCTCGTCTTCACGACGCTCCTCTTCCAGAAGGTCGATTACGATCAGATGGTACGGCAGGCGGTCGAGAGCTCGCCGCAGGCGGAGCAGATGTCGCCCGAGCAGCGGGAGGCGGCGATCTCGATGCAGACGAAGCCCGTCTTCAAGGCGCTCAACTACGTCTCGCCGCTCATCGGCGTGCCGATCTTCCTCGCGCTCGGCGGGCTCATCTACATGCTCGGCACCGTCGTGATGGGCAAGAAGATCGGCTACAAGCAGGCGGTCTCGGTCTGGGCTTACTCGGGGCTCCCGCCCGCCATCCTGGGCACGCTCGCCAACCTCATCCTGCTCTTCGTCCGCCCGCCCGACGCGGCGGACGCCGCCGCCGCGGCGCGCGGCGGGCTCGTGCACGCCAACCTCGGCATCCTCTTCGACCGCGCGACCCAGCCCCTACTGGTCACGCTCTTCGGCGCGCTCGATCTCTTCTCCATCTACGGGCTCGTGCTCGCCGCCATCGGCTTGCGCAAGGTCGGTCGGCTCTCGACCGGCGCGGCGTGGACGATTGTCATTGCGGTGTGGCTCGTCGGCGTCCTCTTCCGCGTCGGCATCGCCGCGCTCACCAAGCAGGCGATAGGGTAAAGCCGTGACGGGTGACAGGTAAGAAGTGATGAGTGATGGGTGATGAGTGAAAAGCAGATGCTCTGACTCATCACTCATCACTCATCACTCATCACTCATCACTCATCACTCTCTTGTCACTTGTCACGGTTTACCCGTCACGGCTTTTATTCGTAGCGGAGGGCTTCGATGGGGTCGAGGCGCGCGGCTTTCCAGGCGGGCCAGAGACCGAAGACGAGGCCGATGCCGACGCTGGCGACGAACCCCAGGACCGGAGCCCAGAGCGGCACGTAGGAGGGGAGGAAGAGCCCGATCAGCAGCGTCAGCGCCCACCCGATCAGCAGCCCCGTCAAGCCCCCGAAGCCCGTCAGAGTCATCGCCTCGATCAGGAACTGCCAGAGGATGTCGCGCTTGCGCGCGCCGATCGCCTTGCGCACGCCGATCTCGCGGGTGCGCTCGGTGACGG
>JAIVJC010000206.1:9758-13064 GCA_020200235.1 Acidobacteriota bacterium
ACCGTGAACTCCTCGCCGCCGATCTGGATGGTCTCGCCGACGGGCGAGCCGTAGGGGAAGTAGTCGTCCGCCACGCTCGCGCCGATGACGCACACGTCGCGGTTCGTGTCGTTCTCGAACTTGGTGAAGAAGCGCCCCTCCTGCACCGTCCACACCCCGGCGCGCTCGTACTCCGGGAGCGTCCCCTGAATCCTCACCGACGCCGAAGTCTTGCCCTTGCGACCGACCAGGAGCTTCTGCCCGAAGAAGTTGTTCGTGATGTTGAGCAAGGGCACGGCCAGCTCGACCGAGGGGAGCTGCGCGACCGCCGCCGCGTCTTCGATGGTCAGGTCGGGGCGCATCCGCTCCTCCCTCGTCCTGTTGCCGGTGCGCGGACCGAGATCGAACTTGTAGAGGAAGATCGAGCGCGTGCCGAACGACTCGACCTCTTTTTTGACCGCCGTGTCGATGCCGCTGATGATCGAGGCGATGGACATGACGGTGACGACGCCGATGACGACGCCGACCACCGTCAGCGACGAGCGCAGCTTGTTGGCGCGCAGCGTCCCCAACGCCATCACCAGGTTCTCGTAAATGTCGCTGCGGAGGAGTTTCATAAAGACCGTCCGTGGTCAGTTGTCCGTCGTCCGTTGCTTTGCCTTCACAACCTGAATTGCTCGTCCGCTGGCGACTGATGGTTAATCAAAAACAACTGACCACTGACCACTGACAACTGACAAGCTTTAGTCAGCGCGCAGCGCCTCGATGGGGTCGAGTCGCGCCGCCTTCCACGCCGGGATGATGCCGGCGAGCACGCCCACGCCGCCCGAGACGCTGACCGCGACGACGACCGCCGCCACCGACAGGTAAGTCTGGATGACGAACTGCGAGACGATGAGCCCGATCGCCCACGCGATCACGACCCCGATGGCGCCGCCGATCGCCGAGAGCGAGACGGCTTCGACGAGGAACTGCTTGAGGATGTCGGTCTGCCGCGCGCCGAGCGCCTTGCGGATGCCGATCTCCTTCGTCCGCTCCGTCACCGAGACGAGCATGATGTTCATCACGACGATGCCGCCGACGACGAGCGCGATCGCCGGGACGGCGATGGCGACGATGAAGATGGGCCCGAAGATGCGGTCGCGCAAGCCCGTGATGGCGTCGGGGGTGATGATGGCGAAGTTGTCGGGCTCGTTGCCGGGGAGCTTGCGCCGCAGCCGCATGATCTGGCGCGTCTCCTCGACCGTGTCCTTGTAGAGCGCGTCCGATCTCGCCGTGCCGACGAAGGAGACCCAGCGCCGCCCGGTGAGGGGACCGATGACGCGCTCGTAGGTCTTGAGCGGGATGTTGATGTAGTTGTCCTGCGACTGCCCGAAGATCGAGCCCTTGGCGACCGCCACGCCGATCACGCGGAAGGGCATCCCGCCGATGTTGATCTCGCTGCCGAGCACCGTCCCCGTCGGGAAGAGCTTCGTGACCACGTCCGCGCCGAGGAAGGCGACGCGCGCGCCGGTCTGATCCTCGGAGTCGGAGAAGTAGCGCCCGTCGGCGACCTCGAGTTTGTTGATGTCGGCGATGTTGGCGGTCGTCCCCGCGATGGGCACGCCTTCGAGCGACACGCTGCCGTACTTGACCTGCCTGGGGAAGGGCGAGGCGACCGCGCCGAGCCGGTCGATGAGCTGCGCGCGCGCGCGGATGAACTCGAAGTCCTCCATCGTCAGCTCCTTGTTGCGGCGCTGCGCGGCGGCGATGGTGTCGGTGTTCTTGAAGTCCTTGAAGAAGTCGAAGCGGTAGACGGTGAAGCTGTTCGATCCGATGTTGGCGATCTTCTCGTCGACGTAGGTGTTGAAGCCCTGGATGAGCGAGACGACGACCACCACCGCCGCGACGCCGATGATGATCCCCAACAGCGTCAGCGCCGAGCGCAGCTTGTGCGCCCAGATGGCGGCGAGCGCCAGCTTCAGTGTCTCGATCAGCTTCACGGCTCGGTTAGTACGGGCTCGCGGGATTTTAGTTGCAGACCGGGGGAAAGTAAAAGCGCGGGCGGGATAAAAAGGGGGCGGGAAATACCGTGACAAAAGGCATTGACGCACATTACCAGGGAGAGTATAAGGCGAACAGCAAACGGGGGAAGTCAGTCTAAGCCCGTTGACGAAATCCTCACGAGATTTCGCCGACTCGTAAACTCTCCGCCGGAATATCAGCAGCGTTTCCGCGGCAATAAAAGCCATCGTTAAAGCCGTCGAGGTGCTGGCGAACGTCGCGCAGACGGGAGAAAACAAAATGACTTATAAGCGTCCGCTTTTAGCGATAGCCGTGCTAGTCGCGCTCGTTGCTACCGGCTACCTGCTCACAGCAAGACCCGGCGCCGCCGTCCAGAAGAAACTGACGAACCGCAAAGGCCCGCGCACGTTGCCGCCCTCGGTAAAGAGCGAGGTCGAGGGTCTCGCCATCACGAATGTCAGGTTCGAGAACGGCGATGAAATGACCGCATATGACATCATCAACAACACGGATAGATCGGTGTTGTCGGTGGTCGTCCGCGCCGCCAACGCGTCCCTCACTTTAGACGCCGATCCGGGCGCGGTCTTGATCCCGCCGGGCGGACTGCGCGTGGGCAGAATCATCACCGACAACATCAAGGACGACACACCCCTCGTCTTAAGCGCGGCGACCTTCGAGGGTGAGACGGCTGAAGGCTCGCCGGAAGATGTGCGCGACATGCAGGAATACCGGCGCGAGAAGCGCGGAAGAGGCGGCAAGTGAAGATTCCGGCAGAGGGTAGTAATGGCTCGACACATTCCTCAGTCTTGATGCCAAAGCGGCGTAAGCAGCCGCACCTGCCCGAGGGTTTCACTACTCCCACACCCTCAGGTATTTGTGGAACCGCATCCGTGGAAGAACATGAAGAAGAAAAGTCCTCTCTTAGTTTTCTTCGCGTTAACACTGTGCGCCTCGTGCCTGACCATCGTCGTGTACGCAGCGTGTGCCGCGGGCAAGAGCTATGTTGAGAGATATAGGAATTGCTTCACCAATTCTCAGACCGACGACACCTTCGACAAGCTAGCCGACTTCGTTCTCAACACCACACAGGCTTCATACACCTACACGACATATGGGTACGGCGCGGGCTGTATCGGAAATCGTGAAGACCACTAGCCGCTATGCTACCCCCAGTTCCATACGGAACAGTGGTTTGACATAGACGCTAATCGGGCGCGCTTCAAGCAGGAAACGCGCTCCGTCAGAGCCTGTAACGAGGGGCAACCAGTCTATGAAGTTGATACTATAAAGTATCAGGAAGACTATCTCTGCATAGCACAGACG
>JAIVJC010000015.1 GCA_020200235.1 Acidobacteriota bacterium
GCGCGCGACGAGTCGTGATAAGTGGTTGAAAATTGGTGAGTAGGGGTCTGAGTGGGGGATGGGGGATAGGGGATAGGGGTTGGGGATCAGAGGTTGTAAAAAACGACTTCCGGCTCACACCATCCTAACCCCCCTCCCCTGACCTCTAACCCCCTTCTTTTATGTGTGGCATCTGCGGGGTGTGGGAGTACGGCGCGTCGTCGCCGCGGGTCGGGCAGCCGCTCGTCGAGCGGATGCGCGACACGATGGCGCACCGCGGACCCGACGACGCGGGCGCGCGCGTGTTCGACGAAGGTCGCCTCGGTCTCGGGTTCCGCCGCCTCGCCATAGTCGATCTCTCGGCGGCGGGCAACCAGCCGATGCGCGGGTGCGCCGCGGGCGACACGTGGCTCGTCTTCAACGGCGAGATTTACAACCACGCCATTTTACGCGCAGGGTTGGAGCGGCGCGGCCACGCCTACACTTCGCGCACCGACTCGGAGACGATCCTGCACCTCTACGAGGAGCGCGGGCTCGACTTCGTCGGCGCGCTCGAAGGCGACTTCGCCGTCTGCCTCTGGGACGGCGCGCGCGAGAGGTTAGTGCTCGCGCGCGATCCGGTCGGCGTCAAGCCGCTCTACTTCTACCAGCGCGACGGCCGCTTCATCTTCGCCTCCGAGATCAAAGCCATCCTCGCGCACCCCTCGGTGACGCCGGAGGTGGACGAGGACTCGCTCTACCACTACCTCTCCTTCCTGACGACGCCCGCGCCCGCCACGCTCTTCCGAGACATACGGAAACTCCCAGCCGGGCACATGCTCACCGTCTCGCGCGGCGGCGAGGTCGAGACGGCGCGCTACTGGGACGCGCTCCCGCCGGAAGAGGCGAACGAGATGAGCGAGGCGGAGTGTCGCGCGGAGTTGATGCGCCTGCTGCGAGACTCGATCGGGAAGCGGATGATGGCGGACGTCGCCGTAGGCGTCTTCCTCTCCGGCGGCGTGGACTCTTCGGCGAACGTCGCGCTGATGGCGGAGCAGATGTCGCGCCCCGTGCGCACGTTCACCGTCGGCTTCCGCGATCAGGAGGAGTACAACGAGCTCGACGCGGCGCGCGAGGTCGCGCGCAGGTTCGGGACGGAGCACCACGAGGTGATGATCGGCGACGGGGAGATGAGATCGTTTCTGTCCGACCTGGTCTTTCATCAGGACGAGCCCATCGCCGATCCGGTCTGCGTGCCGCTCTACTACGTCTCGCGCCTCGCGCGCGGGACGGGAACGATCGTCGTGCAGAGCGGCGAGGGCGCGGACGAAATCCTGAGCGGCTACGACAAGTACGTCCAGTATCTGAGAATCTACGAGCGTTTCTGGCGGCACGCGGAAAAGTTGCCGGGCGCTGCCCGCCGCGGCGCGTCCGCGCTCGCACGCCCCTTCCTCGAACTCGTCGGCGCGAAGCCCCTGGCGTCGGAGCTGGCGCGCCGGCTCGGCGCGGGGGAGGAGCTGTTCTGGGGCGCGGCGATCGTCTTCGACGAGACCTCGAAGCCGCGCCTGCTCTCGCCGGCGATGCGCGAGCGCTTCCGCCGACGCTCGTCCTACGAGGTGATCGCGCCCTACCTCGAACACGTGGCGCGCGCCCGACCCGCGAGCGATTTTTTGTCGCGCATGATCTACCTCGAGCTCCAACTGCGGCTGCCCGAGCTGCTCCTGATGCGCGTCGACAAGATCACGATGGCGACTTCGGTCGAGACGCGCGTGCCGTTCCTCGATTACAAGCTCGTGGAGTTCGCGATGGGTCTGCCGCGCGGGATGAAGGTGAGGGGCGCGAGCGGCAAGCACATACTTAAAGACGCGCTCGAAGAGGTTTTGCCGCGCGAGCTGTTGCGGCGCCGCAAGCGGGGTTTTGGCGCGCCCATCCGCGAGTGGCTGCGCGAGGGCTCGACCGATCTGCTCGACGCGCACGTCCTCAACTCCCCGATGCGGCGGCGTGAGTTCTTCGACTACCATCACGTCGCGCGCCTCGTCGGAGAGCACCGCGGCGGCGCGCGCGACTGGAGCTTCCACCTGTGGACGCTCTTGAATTTGAGCGCGTGGTACGAGCGCTGGATCGAGTGATTTTTTTCGATCCCGGAATTTTTAATGAGCACCGGGCGCGAGGTCTTCGGCGGGCGTCCGTCCCCGGCGGGCCGCGGGGTCGGGGCGACCGCGGGCTCGCCCCGACCCTTACGAAGAGGCGTTAACAAAGAGCGCATATGTTGCTAATCACGGGCGGCAGCGGATTCGTCGGACAAAACCTTGCCGGGTACTTCGGTCCCCGGCGGCAGACCGTCGCCACTTACCTGACGCACGCGCCTGTAGACACCGCGTCCGCGCAGTCAGTTCGGCTGGACGTGAGGGACGCGGAGGCGGTCTTTTCCGTCTTCGAACGCGTGCTGCCGGAGGTCGTGATCCACGCGGCGGGTAATAAGAATCTTGTCTTCTGCGAGGAGCACCCCGACGAGGCTCACCGGATAAACGCGCTGGGGACGCGCAACGTGGCGCGCGCCTGCCGCGAGTTCGGGGCGAGTATGATCTACCTCTCCACCGATCTGGTGTTCGGCTGCGTGGAGGGGGGCTACAGGGAGGACGACGTGCCACGTCCCGCGCTGGCGTACGGCCGGAGCAAGCTGGAGGGCGAGAGACTCGCGCTGGAAGAGCTGAACGATCTCGCCGTCTGCCGGAGCGGCGGAATTTTCGGCAGGGACTCCCCGCTCTTAAAGTGGCTCTCGGCGGAGGTCGAGGCGGGCAGAAGCGTCGAGTGTTTCGTTGACGTATTCAACACGCCGACCTACGTGGAGAATCTGGCGGAGATGATGGACGCCGTCATACGCAAGCGGCTCGTCGGGGTGTATCACACGGTGGGGCGCGAGCGCGTCAGCCGCTTTGAATTCTTTCGGTCTTACGCCGACACTTTCGGGCTCGACGCGAGCCTGCTGTCTCCCGTCTCTTCCGCGGGACTTAAAGAGAAGCTCTTGCTACAGCCGGACGCCTCGCTGTCTGCGGAACGCACCGCCGAGAGGCTGGGGGTCGCGTTCAACTCCGTGGCGGAAGGCTTCGTCCGGCTGAAGGCGAGCGGAGGCGTGTAGTGCAAAAACTTTCTCCTTACATGACAAAGCCGGACGAGCGCGGCGGGTTCTGGGGAATTACGCAGGAGGGCTGGTCCGAGGTGAATTACATCGAGACCGCGGCGCGACAGGTGCGCGGGAATCATTACCACAAGGAGACGCGCGAGCTTTTCTTTATCGTCTCGGGTGAGGTGGAAGTCGTGATCGACGATCTGAGATCGGGCGAGCACGTGGAGATGACGGTCGGCAAGGGCGACATCTTCGTCATCGAGCCGTACGAGCTGCACACCTTCCGCACGAGGACGGACGCACAGTGGATAAACATGCTATCCGTGCCGGTGGATCAGCGAAATCCGGATTTCCATCAGGTCGCCGGCGGGAGGTGAAGAGAGCCGCCGCCGCGCGCCCTACGGTTCGGTCGCGTCCCGGCGCGGAAACTCCCGGCGCGGCGCCGCGGCGCCGTCCCTCAAAGAGTCGTTAACGATCCTCCCGACCACCTCCGGCGTGCTGCGTTCGGCGACGTGGCGGTAGCCGCCGTCCGAGAGCCTCTGCCACAGCGCGGCGTCGTTGTAGAGGCGCAGGACGGCTTCGGCGAAGTCGGCGGGCGCGTCCGCCGTCAAAATCTGTTCGCCTTCGGTGAAGCCCCAGCCCTCCGCCCCGATAGTGGTCGTGACGACGGGCAGCCCGTAGGAGAGCGCCTCGCCGATCTTGCCGTTGACGCCCGACCCGAAGCGGATGGGCGCGACGAAGACGCGGCAGCCGGACATGATGAGATCGAGGTCGGGCACGTAACCGAGCAGCCGCACGCCCGCGGAAGCGTAGCCCTCGAACTCCGGCGGCGCGTTGCCGCCGACGACCAACAGCTCGACGCCGGGGAGCGCGCGCCTGACGAGCGGCATGACTTCGCGCGCCAGAAAATGCACGGCGTCCGTGTTGGGGCGGTGGCTGAAGTTGCCGACGAAGAGCAGGTGCTCGCGCCCGTCGAACGCCAGCCCGCGCCCGTGCAGCTCGTGCACCGTCGGGACGACGACCGAGGGCACACCGGGCGCAAGGCGCGCCATCAACTCCTGATCGGGGTGCGAGCCGCACCAGACGAGGTCTGCCGCGCGCGCGAGGCGCGTCTCGAGCAGACGCAGCGCTTCGGCTTCGCGCTCGGCGCGCGCGTCGCCCGTCAGCGCCGCCTCGCGCGTGGCGCGCAGGTGGTGCACGTCCAGCATGTCGTAGACGATCTTCAGCCCCGGCGCCGCGCGGCGGATCGGTGCTAAGAGCATGGCAGCGACAGCCGGGCGGCTTAAGACGACCGCGCGGAAGTTGCGCCGCGCGATCAGACGCCGGTAGTCGACCGCGCTCGCCGTCTCGATCCCCTCACGCCAGAGGAGCTTTTCGTACTCGTGCCAGGAACGCTTGCCGGTCGTGACGAAGACCGGGTGACACCATTCGGAGAGCGCACGGAGTATGAACATCATGCGCGCGCTCCCGGCGTCGCGGTCGGGCGTCGGCGTCAGCTCGTCGAAGACGGCGACCTGCGTCGCCCACCTGCGGTTCGCCGCCCGCTCCGCGTCGCCCGCACCGGGCGGCAGTTGCTCGCGCGCCAGCACCTCCCGCCACTTCGCGTAGAACTCATCGCGGTCGGCGGCTCCGCGCCGCCTGCCGCCCTCGCCTTCATCGTGTTGCGCGACGCGCGAGAGCGGCTGGTAGACGACCTTATAGCCGAGCGAGCGCGCGCCGAGGCAGAGATCGGCGGACTGGTGCGCGGCGTGCGCGAAGCGCGTGTCGAAGCCGCCGAGCCGCACGAAGAGATCGCGGCGGACGAGGAGCGACGCGACGGAGCAGCCATCGACCTCGCGCGCGAACGAGTAGCGCCGATCACCAGCCGCGCCCCCGCCGCCGTAGGCGGACGTGGAGCCGTCGCCCCACGTGATCGCGCCGGCTTCGCGCACGCGCCCGTCCGGGCGGAGCAACATCGAGCCGACCGCGCCTACGCTTTCGTCGCGCTCGACGGTCTCGACGAGTGCGTCGAGCCAACCGGGGAGCACGACCGTGTCGTTGCTGAGGAAGACGAGGTGCCTGCCGCGCGCGTGGGCCGCGCCCTGATCGCAGGCGTCGGCGAAGCCGCTGTTCTCTTCGTTGTCGACGACGCGCACGAAGTCGCGTAAGCGCGCGAGCACGGCGGGCGTCTCGTCGGTCGAGGCGTTGTTGACGACGATGACTTCCGTCTCGTCGAAGTCCACCTCGCGCAGCAGCGAGCGCAGGCACTGGAAGGTGAACTCGACCCTGTTGAAGACGGGGATGATGACGGACGTGCGAACCTGTGAGTCCGGACGCGGCGCGCCGCGGCGGCCTTCGAGCGTGTCCGACAGGAAGAGGAAGTCGCGCGCGCCCCACGGCTCATCCCGCGGGGCTTGCGGGCGCGGCGGTACGTCCCACGCGCGCTCGAGATCGAGTCCCTGCGCGACGGCGCGGTCGACGACGCGCCGTGCCGCGCGGTAGCAGGCGGCGGCGGCGCGCACCGCCAGCTCGAACGAGCCGACCAGCCAGCGCCTGAGCAGCAGCTTCGTCTCGGGCGAAAGTTTCTCTTTGAGCTGTTCCTTCAAGCGTTCCCATCCGCGCACAGGGCTTCAGCGCCCGTCCGCCGACCGCCCCCGCGTCCCGTCAGTCGTCCCGCCCGCGCCCGGCGCGTGCTCGACCACCGTCGTCCAGTCGAGGAGCGGGCGGACGACGCCGGGCATGGGACCCGTGTAGTCGCCGCGCGCCGAGTCGCCCCCCTGCCGGTCGATCACCTGGAAGGCGAGGGCGCTCGACTCGCGCGCGCGGAGGATTGTAGCGGGGAAGTGTGAGACGATTGAAACGTGCGCGACGAGGCTGCCCTCGGCGAGGAAGTTGCCGGGGACGTGGACGGCGCTCGTGTAGCGCCCGCGGGGTCTCGCGCGCCGGCGCCACTCCGCGCCCGTGTCGTGGGAGCTGAAGACCTCCGTGCCCTCCTCGTTGTGCAGCTCGACGAGCGGCGCGACGACGTGTCCCTCTTCGAGCACGTCGTAAGTCACCTCGATGCGCACGGGGCGGCGGATGTCGACCGCCGCGCTCGTCTCGCCGCGCTCGTCGCAGACGCGCACGCGGCGCAGGCGCACGACTGCGTCGCCCGGCGCGCCCTCGCCGTCGCCCCACTCGCGCAGCGCGCTGGTCTTCCACGTCGAGCTCAGGTAGCGGTTGACGATCTCCTGCGACTCGCCGTCGGCGACGACGCGCCCCGCCTCCATGAGCACGACGCGGCGGCACAGGCGCGTGACGGCGGGCATGTTGTGCGAGACGAAGAGGATGGTGCGCCCCTGCTGTCGGATGTCGCGCATCTTGTCGAGGCACTTCTGCTGGAACGCCGCGTCGCCGACGGCGAGTACCTCGTCCATGATCAGGATTTCCGGCTCGAGGTGCGCGGCG
Source organism: Acidobacteriota bacterium (assembly GCA_020200235.1). Classification (GTDB taxonomy): domain Bacteria; phylum Acidobacteriota; class Blastocatellia; order Pyrinomonadales; family Pyrinomonadaceae; genus JAIVGV01. Next base: position 6,512 of record JAIVJC010000015.1, read on the forward strand.
ACCGAGAAGGCGAGGCGCACGTACATCCCCGAGGAGTAGAACTTGACGGGCGTCTCGACGAACTTTTCGATCTCGGCGAAGCCGACGATCTCGTCGAACTTGCGCCTGATCTCCGCCCGCTTCATGCCGAGGATCGCGCCGTTCAGGAAGACGTTCTCCCTGCCGGTGAGATCGGGGTGGAAGCCCGTGCCGACTTCGAGCAGCGAGCCGACGCGGCCGTGAATCTCGACGCGCCCCCTGGTCGGTCGCGTCACGCGTGAGAGAATCTTCAGCAGCGTCGACTTGCCCGCGCCGTTGTGCCCGATGATGCCGAGGAGTTCGCCCTCGCGGATTTCGAGATCGACTTTGTCGAGCGCCCACAGGGTGTTCCTGCCGCCGCCTTTGCCACGACGGAAGGGCGCGGCGATGAGCCCGCCGAGCGACTCTCGAAAGGTGGCGTAGCCGGGGTGCAGCCCGCCGATGCGGTAAGCCTTGCCGACGCCTTCGATTTTGACGACCGTCTCCGCCATCTTCATTCAGATCACGTCGGCGAAAGTGTCTTCGGTGCGGCGGAAGACGTAGAGGGCGAGCGCGCAGACGATCACCGCCGTGATCGCGGAGACGGCGACTGCGCGCCGGTCTACCGCCTCGCCCGTGAGCGACGCGCGGAAGCCTTCGATGACGCCCGTCAGCGGGTTGACGACGAGCAGCCAGCGCCAGCGCCCGGGCACGATCGTCGTCGGGTAGATGACGGGCGACGCGAACATCCAGAACTGCAGCAGGAACGGCAGCGCGTGGCGCAGGTCGCGGTACTTCACGGTGAGCGCCGAGACGAGCGTGCCGACGCCGAGCGCGAACAGCGTGAGGAGCGCGACGAAGAGCGGCGCGAGCGCGAGCGAGATGGTCAGAGCGACGCCGTAGTAGATCATGAGCGCGGCGAGGATGACGGACGCGATCGAGAGATCGACGAGCCCGGCGGCGACCGCCGCCGCCGGGACGAAGAGGCGCGGGAAGTAGACCTTCGTGATCAGGTTGGAGTTGCTCGTCAGGCTGTGCGTGCTGCTCGAGACGGCGGTCGAGAAGAACGTCCAGAGCAGCAGCCCCGAGTAGGCGAAGAGCGGGTAGGGGAGCGCGCCCGCGCCGAGCCGCGCGAAGCGGTTGAAGACGAGCGTGACGATGAGCATCAGCATGAGCGGCTGGATGACGACCCACGCCGCGCCCATCAGCGTCTGCTTGTAGCGGACTTTGACGTCGCGCCAGGTGAGGAAGTAGAGCAGCTCTCGGTAAGCCCACAGGTCGCCGAGGTTGAGGTGCACGCCCGTCTCTTCCGACTCGATGACGACGCGCGGGACTGAGTGCGCGTGTGCGCGCGTGCCGCCCGGCGTCGCCGCCGCCGCGCCGTGGGCGGGCGCGGGCGGCGCGGGCGCAGCGGAAACGTCCTCGCGGCTCGACCCGTCGCTGGTTTTCACACTCATTAGATTCGCGCGGCGCAGCAACGCCGCACCTGCCTGAAGCCTCCGCGAGCGAGCCCATCCCTCCGCCGCCGATTGCAACGCACTCAAAACTTTTCCGACGAGACGTGCGCGCGCGCCGCGTCATGTCGTCTTCGCCGCCCGCGCCGTTCGACGAGCGCGCGCGGCGCGGCGAGCCGCAGCAACATCTTCGCCGCCGACGCGAGCGAGGGCGCGCCGCGCCAGTTATGGTACATCAACTCCGCGGCGCGCGCCCTCTCGCCGCGCCGCGCGAAGTTCTCGGCGCAGCTCCAGCCGACCGACGCCTGCGCGCGCGCGAGTTCTTCCTCCGGCATGCCGAGCCGCGCGGCGACGCGGCGCTGCGCCGCCAGCCACTCGCCCATCATAAAACTAAGATCGCGGCTCGTGTTTCCGCCGTGGACTCTCCACGCGGAGAGCGTGCGCGGGTCGAAGGCGAACTCCGAATCGGCGGCGAGCAGCAGGTACAGCTCGTAGTCTTCGAGCCGCGCCCCTTCGTTCCAGCCGTAGCGCGCGAGCGCGTCGCGTCGATAAACCACGGTCGGGCTGTGCGGCGCGACGCCGCGCCAGAGCATCGCGCGCGCGTCGCCGTCGGCGTAAGCAGCCCAGTCCTCTGTGCGCTCGTTGACGCGGTCTTCGGCGTCGATCCAGTGGCAGTGACCGTAGGCGAGCGCGGCGGCGGGTCGGCGTCCGAGCAGCCCGACTCGCGCGCGCAGGAAATCGGGGAGCCAGAGATCGTCCGAGCCGAGGTAGGCGAAATACTTTCCGCGCGCGGCGCGCGCGAGCCCCTCGTTCAGGGTCGCGGCGAGCCCGCGGTTCTCCCGCGCGATCAGCTCGCAGGGGAAGGGGCACGACGCGAGCGCGCGGGCGATGACGCGCGCCGAGTCGTCGTGCGAGCCGTCGTCGATGACGAGGAGTTCGGCGGGCGCGTGCGTCTGCGCGAAGACGGAGCGGAGCGTGCGCTCGACGAACCGCGCGTGGTTGAACGAGGGGACGACGACCGAGACCGAGCCCTCGCACGCGCCGACCGGCGCACGGCGCGCCGCCGCCCCCGCCGCTCCGTCCTCGACATGTTCAGAGTCGGTCATTCGGTGGCGACGCACAGGCGTTCGGCGGCGAGCGTGAGCCCCATGATGATGTAGAAGACCATCACGACCTCCGAGTCGCCGAGGTTGTAGTGGACGAAGCCGCTGGAGAAGAATCCGACCGCGCCGCCGAGCGCGCCGAGCGCCAGCCCGCGCGCGATCCAGTCGCGCCCCGCGGCGCGGCGCGCGAGCCGCCAGGAGGTGCGCGCGTAGATGAAGAGGAGCGCGAGCCACGCGGCGAGCGCGGGGAGTCCGCGCTCGAACGCGATCTGCAAAGGCGTCGAGTGCAGGTGCCCCCAGGGGAGTCGCCCTCGGTCGAACATCCCCCACTCGCGCCAACGTCTCTTGAGTGAGTCCATGCCGACGCCGACGATCAGGTGACGGGGCTTGGAGGCGAGCACTTGCGCGCCCTCGCGCCAGACGGTCCCGCGCCAGGTGGTCGACTGATCGCTGCGGTCGAGGAAGCCGACGCCCCGCTTCTGCCGCAGCACGAGCGCGCCCGCGACGACCAGGGGCGCGGCGACGAGCGCGAAGACGAGCACCGTGCGGCGGCTCGCGCCGGCGAGGATGATGGTGAGCGAAGAGAGCAGGAGACCCGCCCAGGAGGCGCGCGTCACGGTCAGCAGCAGCGCGCCGCACATCGCGGCGAAGGCGGCGTCGCACAGCAGTCCGGCGCGGCTCGTTAGTCGGGCGCGCGCCACCAGCAGCCCGAGCACGACCGACGCGATCAGTTGCAAGACCTCCGAGTAGGTCTGGTACTGACCGTAAAACCCCGTGGCGCGCTCGTCGCGCCCGCGCGACCAGCGCGCGATGCCGAGCCGCTCGGCGGGCGTCGCCCCGCCCGCCAGCCCGTCGCGCGGGACGAGATAGGTCGGCACGACCTCGGCGCGGTACACGCGCACGCACGCCGCCCGCGCGTCCCAGACGCACGCCATCTTCCCGTCGGGCCAGCGGTACGTCTTCTCCGCCGCCTGCCGCTCGGTCGTGATCGCGCGCTCCGCCTCTTCGGGGCTGTTCGCCGCGGCGCCGTCCACCGACAGCAGCGTGTCACCCTCGCGCACGCCCGCCGCGCGCAGCGGGCTCGACGCGGTCAGCTCTCCCACCTTGACGCCGCGCCCGGCGGCGAACGCCCCGAACGTGTAGATCGTGCTCGCCGCGCACGACGCCACGAGCACGAAGACGAGGGCGCTGAGCGCGCGCCGCGACATGACGTTCTGCGCCACGAGGTAAACGATGGTGAAGAGGCTCGCCGCGCGCAGCTTGCCGATCGAGAGATCGGGCTCGTAGGAGAAGAGGGCGGAGACGAATGACAGGATGAAGAGCCCGAGCAGCGCGTAGTCGACCGCCGTGCGGCGCAGCGCGGGGCGCGGGCGGAGGAGGAAGCGCGCGACCCAGCAGAGCATCCCGAGCAGCCACGCCGCCTGCGTCGCGGCGATGGAGAGCGGCGCGGCTGCGGCGAGCAGGAAGAGGCAGACGAGCGTCGCGCGTCCAGCCCACGCGGCGAAAGATGAACCGACCCTCTGCGGGTCGTGGGGGAGCGTGGGGGACCGCGTCATAAGGCGATTCTAACCCAAGTTGCCGGTGATGGAAGTGTCGATGGATCGCTCGAGTGGCCACCAGCTTCAGCCAGTGGGTCGCTTGAGTTGCCACGAGCTTCAGCTAGTGGGTCGAGTCCTCCACTTTAGCTCCCGGCTTGAGCCGAACGATCGGACTTAAGGCAAGAGGTCTCATTCTCACTTCGGCTCAAGCCGACTCCTTTTTGCAAGCTAGCCACTAGCTAAAGCTAGTGGCAATTCATTAGTGGCAACTCATCAAGTGGCAATTCATTAACCGGCAACCGGGGTTGAAACGATTCTAGCACCAACTGACGCGCGTGCGCCGTCCCCGGACGTGTTCGCGTGGAGCCGGACGACGGCTCGCAGCTCATAGAGTGACAGCAGCTTACCGCCAGCAGTTCCGCCGTGGCATGATAGCCGCCGCATGAGTCGCAAAGTCGTCCTTCTAGGTCCGTTCCCACCGCCTTTCGGCGGCGTCTCCGTGTACATGAGTTACCTGCTGGAGCACCTGAGACCGCGCGGCGCGCGCGCGTGGGCCTACTTCGGCGAGCCGTTCGACGGCGAGCCGGGCGTGCGGCGCTTCCGCCACCGCCGGCTCGGCCTCGTCCCGCTCGCTTTCCGTGAGGGGCGCGGCGCGCTCGTCCTCGACGCGACGCACTTCCACCTCGAACACCCCCACCCGCTGCTGCTCCCCGCGTGGCTCGCCTGCAAGCTCGTGCTGCGCTTCCGCTGGTGCAAGAACATCCTCGACGGGTCGCTCCCGGCGCGCCAGCGCGAGTTCACGCCGCTGCGCCGGCTGCTCTTCCGCCTGGCGCTCGGCGGGGCGGACGAGTTCGTCGTCGTCAGCGAAGAGCTGAGGCGCTGGCTGCGCGACGACCTTAAAGTGAGGCAGAAGGTGTCGGTCATCCCCTGCCTGCTGCCCGTCCCCGCGCAGCATCTGGAAGGGGAGCTGCCCGCGCCCGTGGCGGCGGCGCTCGGGCCGTACCTGCGGCGGGCGAGGCGCGTCTGCTCCGTCGGCGTCTTCATCCGCGACTACGGCTTCATGGACGCGGCCCGCGCCGTCGAGCGCCTGCGGGCCGAGACGGGCGAGGACATCGGCCTCGCCCTGCTCGACGGCGCCTTCGCGCGCGACGACGCTTACCGCCGCGAGGTGCTGGCGGGGCGCGAGTGGATTACGGTGCTGGAGAACGTGTCGAACCCTGACGTGTACCTGATCATGCGGCGGAGCGACTGCTTCGTCCGCGCCTTCGGCCAGGAGAGCTACGGCATCTCGCGCGTCGAGGCGACGTGGTGCGGCCTGCCGGTCGTCGCCACCACCGCGGGCGAGACGCGCGGGATGCTGACCTACGAGTTCGGCGACATCGCCGGGCTGACCGCGCAACTGCGGCGCGCGCTCTTCGAGCCGGCGCGGGCTTCGGTCGAAGCGTGGTCGCGGCAGTTCCGCCGTGAGGCCGATGAGAACCTGCGTGCGCTGCGCGAGGTTCTGGGGCTCGGCTGATCGCGCGGCCGCGTGGGGGTGAGGCGGCAGAGATGATCGGCCGGCGCGGGCCTGTGCGCGCCGCGCGCCGGTTCTGTAGAATCGGGCTGCGACTTTGAAGGACTGAGTAAGGGGCGGCGGGCGCGGGGCGCGCGCGCGTCTCGGATCGGAAAAACTTTGAGCACGCTGCGACAGAAGATCAGGCGGGCGGTGCCGCCCGCCGTGCGGCCGTACCTCGGCGCGCTGCGGCGGAGCGCCATCGCCAACCCGGCGCGGATCGGTTTGCAGAAGCGCCGCCTGATGAAGTCAGCGGCGCTCTCCGCGGCCGAGCGCGAGCTGCTCCGCCGCGTGAGCTCGCGCATCCACCACCGCGACGGGATGTACGCTGGTAGCGGCGAGCAGTACTTCCTCGCCGGCCTCTCCGCGCTCGCCTGCATCGATGAGGTGCTGCGCGCCGCGTCCGTCGAGGAAGTCGCGGACTTCCTCGACATGCCCTCCGGTTACGGGCGTGAGTTGCGCTTCTTCGCCCTGCGGTTCCCGCGCGCGACCTGCACGGCCTGCGACATCCAGCCGGGCGCCACAGACTTTTGCGCGCGCGAGTTCGGCGCACGCCCCGTAGTCTCGCGGCCCCGTCTGGGCGAAGTCTCCTTCGGGCGGAAGTTCGATCTCGTCTGGTGCGGCTCGCTCGTCACGCACCTCGACCCGGACTCGACGCGGGAGCTGCTGCGCCTCTTCGCGCGCCACCTCAAGCCGCGCGGCGTCGCCGTCTTCACCTTCCACGGCGACCACGTCCTGCGGCGGATGCGCGACGGCGGCGAGACCTACGAGCTAGACCCCGCGGCCGTCCCCGCGCTCGTCTCCCACTATGAGGCCGCGCCGGCCCGCGCCTCGTCTCACTTCAAGACATCTATGCGCGTGACCGGGTGCAGCTCCCACGCGGTCGCGCGCCAATCTACGGGGTTGCCCGGCGCGGTGTTCAGCGCCTCGTCCGCGTGCTCGCGGTCGTAGAGCAGCCAGCCCTCGAAGCGGCACAGGCGACCCGTGAGGTCGCGCCTGAGCGCGCGAAGCGACCAGTCGAGCCCGCGCGCGCGAGCCGCCGCCGCCGAGCGCGGCGTCACCTCGACGACGACCGTCTCTGTGGCGGGCGCGTCGGCGCGCCGCGCGACGTGGACGTGAACGTCGCGCCGCGTGAGCGAGAAACAGTTCGACGACTCGACGCCGCCGACCTGCACGTCGACGACGTAGCCCTCGACCGCGGCGGCGCGCGACTCAGACCAGCGCGCGCGGTCGTCGCCCGCGGCGAGCAGGGCGTCGAGCGACGCGGCGCGGTCGAAGTCTGATTCAGCGGGTTGAGACTCGCGGTTCTTGAGCAGGACGAAGGCGCGCTTCTCCGCCGTCAGGGCGCAGCCACGGCGCGGGCAGGGCGCGAACGTGAGGGCGAGAGCCGTAACTAGCATGATTAGCGAGCTAGAAATGAGGTAGATTTTTCTTAAGACCAATAGTTTATTCTGGAAGACTAGAAGTCATCCCTAAACCTCGAAACGCCCATAAAATCAGGGCCAAATTGATGGTTTAGGGATAGCTTCTAAGCATTAGAGGCAGACACCTTATCATCATTTCTGGCATTGATTAGGATTATATTCTTGTCGTCTTTTAGGTGTAACTCGTCAAGTATTTTATAAACTTTATTTCGCTCTGCTTCAGTGAAATAATCGTACAAATCTTTCCTGTTGATCCATGTCTCATCTTTGGTGAGCATGTCTTTAGGCGTAAGGATTACAAAGTCCCCATTTATAAAAGGAAGCTCATAAATGTCAGTCTCCCAGGTCTCAGTATCGTAATTAAATCGAACTCTGTTGACACGGAGCCTTTTTCTTAAGCTCCTGTGAATATGATTTTGTGTAAAAGTTTGAGTGTATTCAAGTAGATATTCTTTAATTAGGTTTGTTGTGAAGTCGCTAATGTTATCCTTCCCAACACGCTCCTTAAACAAGCAAAGTTTTTCCAAGTGGCTGCCTTTGGTAACTTGCTCGCTACCAAAGTCTGAAAATAGATTGTGAAGGTTGGAATGGAGAGCTTCAGCAAACTCATCGCCTAAGCCGCTGCCACTGTTGCCGGAGAGTGAAAAGCCTAACCAGTTTTGTTTAACTTCTCTGAATGTATACCACGAAAGAATCAGAGAATTATTGAGAGGTTGTCCAATAGACTTGTCTCGTAAGAACTTGATGTATTTTACGATGATGTCGTGTAGCTCACGGTATTCAACCTTCTTGCTGTTAAAAAGAAGAAAAGGATCAATAAACAACGGTAAATCATTTATAAGCGAGATATTGAAAGCACCGTAGTCATCAATTATTTCGGGCAGAACGCCAAAATAATCTGAAAAGTAAGCTCTGATGTTGTTATCAACTGTCATTGATGTTTCACTCCCAGATGTGAGGCTTAGCAACAAATTGCTTCTACAGTCACAGACTCGTGTCTGTCAATGACTTAAGATTGGTGAATGCTGTTGATTGTAGGTAAAAGCGTCATCTGCTTCGGCGGCGAGGACTGGTGGTATCACCACCCGCACTCGAAGAACCATTTGATGCGCAGATTCGCGCGCGCCGGGAACCGCGTCATCTTCGTCAACTCGATCTCGATGGGACTCCCGTCGCTCGCGAACAAAGACCTGCTGCCGCGCATCCGCCGCAAGCTCGGCTCCTACGCGAAGCTCGCGCGCACGACCCCCGAAGGCATCACGGTCGTCTCGCCCGCCGCGCTGCCTTTCTTCGGCAGCCGCGCCTCGCGCGCCGCTAACCGCGGGCTCATCGCCGCGCAGATCAAACTGCTCGCGCGCCGTCGCGGGCTGACGCGCCCGATCTTATGGATCGCGATCCCGACCGCCGCCGAGATGATCGGCGCGTTCGACGAGTCGCTCGTCGTCTACCACGTCTCGGACAAGTACGACGCGAACCTGATGGATCACGCGACCGATCCGGCCACCATCCGGCGACTTCACGAAAAAGCCGTCGAACGCGCCGATCTGATTTTTTACTCCGGGCGGAAACTGCTCGACGAGGCGCGTGAGGGGCGCGAGCGTTCGCACCTGTTAGAGCAGGCGGTGGACTTCGAACACTGGTCGCGCGTCGCCACGCGCGGCGACGGGGCGCTCGCGGTCGCGCCGGAGATCGAGAGGATTCCGCGCCCGCGCCTCGGCTACTTCGGCGCCATCGAGCCGTGGCTCGTCGATCAGGAGCTGATCAAGCGCGCCGCGCGAGAGCGCCCCGCGTGGCAGTGGGTCTTCGTCGGCAACAAGTCGCGCGGGATGGAGATCGAGGGTCTGCCGAACGTCCATTTCCTCCCGCCCGTACCTTACCCTGAGCTGCCGCGCTACGCCGCGGGCTTCGACGTGTGCGTGCTGCCGTGGGAGACGGAGCGCGCGTTCACCTCTTACGGCTCGGCGATCAAGGTGCGCGAGTACCTCGCCACGGGCAAGCCCGTCGTCATCTCGCCGCTCCCCGAGTACGAGCCGATGCGCGACGTGCTGCGCATCGCGCGCAGCCGCGAGGACTTCCTGCGCCTCGTCGAAGACGCGCTCGAAGACACGGACGAGGACGCCGCGCGACGCCGCCAGTCAGCCGTGAAGGCGGGGACGTGGGACGCGCGCGCCGAGTGGGCGAGCGATCTGATTGAAGAGGCGCTCGCGAAGCGTGATAATGAAGCCGTTAGCTCTTAGCTGTTAGCTCTTAGCTGTTAGCTGTTAGCTCTGAGCCGAGAAGTCTCAGTCGTGGGCTCTTACATCAGCTTCGAGATCGTTTTGAGCTTTGCTAAAGCTTCAACAGCGTTTTGAGTTTTGCTAACAGCTAATAGCTAACAGCTAAGAGCTAACAGCTACCTGATGAAACAACTGCTACAAAACCTGAAGAACGGCGAGGGGACGGTCGCCGAAGTCCCCGCGCCGGTGGCGCGAGCCGGGCGCGTCCTGGTTCGCACCGCCGCGTCGCTCGTGAGCGCGGGCACGGAGCGCGCCGTCGTCGAGCTGGGTCGCAAGAGCCTGCTGGCGAAGGCGCGCGAGCGACCCGATCTCGTCCGCAAGGTCGTCGAGAGAGTTAAGACCGAAGGACTCGTCAACACGGTCGGCGCGGTGCGCGAAAAACTCGACGAGTCGCACGCGCTCGGCTACAGCGCGGCGGGGGTGGTCTTAGAAGTCGGCGCGAACGTAGCGGAGTTTCGCGCGGGCGACCGCGTGGCGTGCGCCGGGGCGGGCTACGCGACGCACGCCGAAGTCCTGAGCGTGCCAAAAAATTTGTGCGTCGCGCTGCCCGAGGCGGTGGACTTCGAGGCGGGCGCGTTCGGCACCGTCGGCGCGATCGCTCTGCAGGGCGTGCGGCTCGCGGAGCCGACGCTCGGCGAGTCGGTCGTCGTCATCGGTCTCGGCCTCATCGGTCAACTCACCTGCCAACTCCTCAGCGCGAACGGCTGCCGCGTCTTCGGCATAGACGTTGACGCGAGCCGCGTCGCGCTCGCCCGAAAACTGGGCGCGGACGACGGCGCGACTTCGGGCGAAGACGTGCGCCGCGCCGTCGAGGCGTGGACGCGCGGGCGCGGCGCGGACGCCGTCTTGATCACGGCGGCGACGCATTCGAGCGAGCCCGTCAAGCTCGCGGGCGAGGTCTCGCGTCTGAAGGGGAGGGTCGTCGCCGTCGGCGCGGTCGGGATGGACGTGCCGCGCAACCTTTATTTCGCGCGCGAGCTGACGCTTAAAGTCTCGATGTCCTACGGGCCCGGTCGCTACGATCCGGAGTACGAGGAGCGCGGGCACGACTACCCGCTCCCTTACGTGCGCTGGACGGAGGGGCGCAACATCGAAGCCTTCCTCGACGCGGTCGCCGCGGGGCGCGTACGGATCGCGCCGCTCGTCACGCACCGCTTCGCGATCGAAGAGGGCGAGCGCGCGTACCAACTGATCGCGGGCGACACGCGCGAGCCGCACCTCGCCGTGCTGCTCACCTACGACACCGCGCGCGAGCTGGCGACGGTCATCGAGAGGCGACCGCGCGCGCGCGCGTCGGAAGCGGCGCGCGCGGGCGACGACGACGCCGCCGGGCGCGGACGGGAAGTGCGCGTCGGGATGATCGGCGCGGGGGCTTACGCGCGCGCGATGCTGCTGCCGCACTTCAAGGCGGCGGGCGCGCGGTTCCAGTCAATCGCGACCGCCTCGGGCGTGACGGCGCGCGACGTGGGTGAGAAGTACGACTTCGCCTCGCTCGCCTCGGGCGCCGACGCGGTCGTCGAAGACCCCGAAGTCAACCTCGTCGTCATCGCCACGCGCCACGACTCGCACGCCGCGCTCGCGCGCCGCGCGCTCGAAGAGGGCAAGCACGTCTTCCTCGAAAAGCCGCTCGCGCTCGACGACGAAGAGCTCGACGCCCTGCTCGAAGCCGCGTCGCGCCCGGGCGCGAAGCTGTCGGTCGGCTTCAACCGCCGCTTCTCGCCGGCGGCGCGCGCCGCGAGGGAGTTTTTCGCCGGCAGGCGCGAGCCGCTGTCGATCCTCTACCGCGTCAACGCCGGTCGCGTGCCGCGCTCTCACTGGACGCAGTCGCCCGAAGAGGGAGGCGGCCGCATCCGCGGCGAGGTCTGCCACTTCGTCGATCTCTGCCAGTTCTTCGCGGGCGCGCCGCCCGTCGGCGTCTTCGCCGAATCCGTCAGGAGCGACAACGCCGAGACGGTCGAAGAGGATTCGGTCTTCGTCACGCTGCGCTTCGCCGACGGCTCGAACGCCTGCGTCGCCTACCTCGCCGAGGGCGACCGCGCGCCGGGGAAGGAGCGCGTCGAGATTTTCGGCGCGGGCCGCTCGTTCGTCATCGAAGACTTCCGCGCGTCGCTCGCCTGCCGCGGCGGTCACGAGGAGAAGACCAGACTCCGCGCCGCGGACAAGGGGCAGGCTGAAGAGGTGCGCGCCGTCTGCCGCATGGTCTCGGAGGGCGCGCCCGCGCCGATCCCGCTCGAAGAACTCGCTGCCACCACGCGCGCCACCTTCCGCATCCTCGACTCGCTGCGCACGGGACAGCCCGTGACAGTGAGTTGAAGTTGAGGGTGGTGCTGTAGAAAACTGCCCGGCCGCTTTCAACAAATTACCTTCACGTCGGAACGAAATGAGAGACGCGATCAAGTGCCCGCCCGCGTCGCTCGTGCGCGCGCGAGGCGCGAGAGCGCCGCGCCGATGGCGGTGAGCGCAACCGCCGCGAGCGCGAAGTAGAAATAGTTGGCGGCGAGCGTGTAGCGGTACTCGGTGTGGAAGATCGACTGGACGCAGAAGTAGTAGGCGGGGACGGCGCAGAGCAGCGCGAGCGCGCGCCGTCGCCGCGGCTCGCGCGCGAGGATCAGGAAGCCGCCGAGCACGAGCGGGAGCACGAGCGCGGTGATGAAGAGCCTTTGCAGCGGGGCGACGACGGCGCGCGCGGGGAGCGTCAGTCGCGAGAACGATGACGGCGCGCCGGGCGTGTCGCCGCCGTCGTCCGGCGGCGAGATGGAGACGCGGCGCGCGCGCTCCATGCGAAGCATTGAGGCGGCGCGTTGCAGCACGACGGAGGCGAACCAGAAGGGGTGCGAGCGGATGACGGCGAAGCCGCACCGCAGCCGCAGCCGCTCGCGCGCGATGCCGTCCGCGCCGAGGAGGGTGTCGTTGTAGTCGGGGCGGCGCGCGGCTTCAGCCTCCTGCCGCATGATCTCGTCGTCGGTCGAGGGCACGCCGAAGCGACCCGCCGTGTCATAGTCGCCGATGCCTTCGAGCAGCGTCTGACCCGCGCCGAGCGAGACGGGGACGAAGTGTCGGAAGACGACCGCGTTCCTCAACGTCAGCACGCCGACGACGACGAGCGCGCCCGCCAGCAGCGACGCGGCGAGCCGCAGGCGCCGCGCGCGCTCAAAAAGGAGAAGCGCGAAGACGGCGAGGAAGGGCGCGAGCAGCAAGGCGTTCGCGCGCAGCCAGCACGAGACGCCGACGAGCGCGCCCGCCGCGATCAGCAGCGCCACGCGCGGTCGCTTCGCGGAGAGCGCGAGGCAGTAGACCGCGAGGAGGACGGGAAGCGCCGAGAGCGAGTCGGGCAGGAGCAGCACGGAGTTCCAGGCGAGCTGCGGCGAGACGGCGGCGAGCAGCCCGGCGACGAGCGCGGTCGAAAGATTCACAAGCTCCGCGACGACGAGGAAGAGGAGGGCGCAGGCGAGCGCGTCGCAGGCGATCTGGAAGAGCTGGACGCGCGCGTCCGCGTCGCCGACCGTGTTGGCGAGAAGCGCGAGGAGGAAGGGGTAGCCGGGCGGGTGCCCGAGCGAGTCGGGGTTGGCGAGCGGCGACGCGCGGCTGAAGAAAGATCGCACGCCGCCGTCGAGCAGCAGACGCGCGTCGCGCCTGTAGCCCGCGGTCACGACCGTCTGCACCTTGCCGACTTCGAGCCGCGTCTCCTGCCACGTCAGGAGCCGCACGCACAGTGCGACGGCGACGACGGCGAGCGCGAAGGCGGCGGGCTTGCGGTTTATTCTCACGCGGCGCAAGTATATAAGAGTTCGACCCGAAACTTCTTCGCGCCTTCGCGCCTTCGAGGGCGATTAACTCACCCGCTGGAGGCGCGAAGGCGCAAAACGGGTGCGCTGAAAATGTGCGGCATCGCCGGAATGATCACGAGAGACCCGGAGTCGCGCGCCGCCGCGATGCTCGGGGCGATCGAGCACCGCGGGCGCGACGACGAGGGCGCGTTCGTCTCCGAGCCCTTCGACGCAGGGGGGCGGCGCGCGTGCCTCCTCCACCGGCGGCTCTCGATCATCGACACCTCACCCGCGGGTCATCAGCCCTTCGTCTCGCACGACGGCCGCTACGTCCTGACGTACAACGGCGAGCTCTACAACTACGTCGTGCTGCGCGAACAGCTCAAGGCGCGCGGGCGCGTCTTCCGCACCGACTGCGACACGGAAGTCCTCGTCGAGGCTTTCGCGGAGTGGGGCGAGGAGTGCCTGCCGCGCCTGAACGGGATGTTCGCCTTCGCCGTCTGGGACGAGCGCGAGAGGGCGCTCACGCTCGCGCGCGACCGCCTCGGCATCAAGCCGCTCTACTACGCCGACGTGAGGGGCGGCAGCGGCGCGGGCGACTCTTTCGTCTTCGGCTCGGAGGTGAAAGCGATCCTCGCGTCGGGCTTGGTCGAGCGCGCGCTCGACCTGGAAGGCCTCAACCAGCAGTTGACTTTCCTCTGGACGCCCGACCCGCAGACGCTCTTCCGCGGCGTCCTTAAACTCCCGCCCGCGCACGTCCTCACCGTGAAAGACGGGCGGACTGTTTTGCGCGAGTGGTGGGACGTTTCGTTCGACGAGATCGACGAGGGTCGGAGTGAAACGTGGTGGCGCGACCGGGTGCTCGAAACGCTCGACCGCGTCGTCTCGATGGAGATGGTCGCGGACGTGCCGCTCGGCGCCTTCCTCTCCGGCGGAGTCGACTCCTCGTCCATCGTCGCGCTGATGCACCGCCACGCCGGGGGGCGCAAGGTCTCGACCTACACGGTCGGCATCGGGGCGGAGGATTTACGCTACGACATCATCCCCGACGACACGCGCTGGTCGCGCGAGGTGGGCAAGCTCTTCGCGACCGACTACCACGAGCGCACGCTCACGCCCGACGTGGCGGGGCTGCTGCCGCTGCTCGTGCGCCACGTCGAGATGCCGCTCATCGACATGGCGGTCAGCAGCTACCTCGTCTCGCGTGAGGCGCGCGAGACTTTGACCGTGATGCTCTCCGGCATGGGCGGCGACGAGGTCTTCGCCGGCTACCCGCGGCAGCTCGCGATGCAAGTCGCGGGCTGGCTCGATCCCTTCGTGCCGGGCGCGGTGCGTCGTCCGCTGATGGGTGCGCTCGCGGGCATGCTGCCCGGCGGCCTGCCCGGAAGGTTGACCGCGCCGCTTCGCAACGCGAAGAAGTTCGCGCGCAGCGGGGCGCTCGATTTCGAGGAGCGCTACCTCGGCTTCGGCACCTACTTCACGGACGACCACAAGCGGCGACTCTACACGGACGATCTGAGGGACGCGACGCGCGGGCTCGACGCGTACAAGGAGCACCGGCGCTACTTCGCGCGCTGCCGAGAAGCCGCGCCGCTCAACCGCCTCCTCTACGTCGATCTCAAAACTTTCCTGCCGTGTCTCAACCTCGACTACACGGACAAGACCTCGATGGCGGCGACGCTCGAAGTGCGCGTGCCTTTCCTGAACGTCGAGCTGGTCGAGTTAGCCGCGCGGATGCCGCCCGCGTTGAAGCTGCGCGGGCTCAGGCGAAAATATATTCTGAAGCGAGCCGCCGAGCGTCTCCTGCCGCGCGGGGTGGTGTGGCGAAAGAAGGCGGGCTTCGGCGCGCCCGTTCGCTCGTGGCTGCGCGGCGCGCTGCGCCCGCTCGCGGACGAGCTGCTGTCGGAGGAGGCGGTGCGACGGCGCGGGCTCTTCCGACCCGAGGAAGTCCGCCGCGTCGTCGGCGAGAACCTTTCCGGTCGCGAAGACTTCAGTCTGCACGTGCTGCAACTGATGACGCTCGAACTCTGGCAGCGCGAGTTTATGGATTAGTCCCGACCGAAGGTGAGAAACATCTTGACGGGGACGACGGCTCAGGCCCCGTAGGGGCGGGATCAGATAGCTCGGGGCAACGCCCCAGGAACACGAAGGTCAATTAGGCGGTGAAGCCCCACAGGGGCGTCATAGTTTCCCGCACGACGTATTCCGCCCCTTCGGGGCTCAGATTACCTGGGCGACCTTGATCCCGTGGCGTTGCCACGGGCTATTACATTGTGCCCCTTCGGGGCTGTTCGGAAGGGAGAAGCCATCGATGAAGAGAATGCAGATCGCAATCGCCGTCGTGTTGTCATGCACGACTCTGCTCGTGCCGCGCGCGGGTCGCGCGCAAGAGGGATCACAAAAGTCCGCGCCGCGCTCGGTCGCGGGCGTAGGATCGCGCGAGACGCCGCGATCGCTCAGGCCCGTGCACACCTACTCGATCGTGGCGCGCGACGCAGCGACGGGCGAGCTGGGCGTCGCCGTGCAGTCGCACTGGTTCGGCGTCGGGACGGGCGTGCCGTGGGCGGAGGCGGGCGTCGGCGCGGTCGCCACGCAGTCGTTCATCGACCCCTCTTACGGCAAGCTCGGGCTCGACCTGATGCGCGCCGGAAGGAGCGCGCCCGACGCCCTGCGCTCGCTCGTCGCGGGCGACGAGGCGAGGGAGGTGCGGCAGGTGGCGATGATCGACTCCGAAGGGCGCGTCTCCGCGCACACGGGCGCGAAGTGCATCGACGCGGCGGGTCAGCACGTCGGCCGAGACTATTCCGTGCAGGCGAACCTGATGGCGAACGAGAGAGTGTGGGGCGCGATGTCGCGGGCGTTCGAATCGACACGGGGCGATCTGGCGGAGCGGATGCTCGCCGCGCTCGACGCGGCGCAAGTCGCGGGCGGCGACATCCGCGGGCGGCAGTCGGCGGCGCTCATCGTCGTCGCCGCGAAGTCCACCGGGCGCGCGTGGGCGGATCGCGTCTTCGATCTCCGTGTCGACGACCACGCCGAGCCGTTGAGAGAGTTGCGCCGCCTCGTCACGTTGCAGCGCGCCTACAACCACATGAACGCGGGCGATCTGGCGACCGAGAAGAAAGACAACGAGGGCGCGCTCAGAGAGTACGGCGCGGCGGAACGGCTCGTCCCCGACAACCTGGAGATGACGTACTGGCACGCCGTCGCGCTCGTCAACATGAACCGCGTGGACGACGCGCTCCCGCTCTTCCGCAAAGTCTTCGCGGCGGACGAGAACTGGCGCACGCTCACACCCCGCCTCGTCAAGTCGGGTCTCATCACGAGCGATCAGAAAGTGATGCGGCGGATCATGGGGATCAAGTAGGTGGTCGGAGGGACGGAGGGAACTGGTCAACCGCCGGCGTAAGGTGCGCCGATGCGCCGCTTGTTAGTCGTTCGCGCGGCGTGCTAAGTTTTCGCTTTTCGAGTCGCGCCGTTGTCTCGACCCGCGCGACCGTGAAGCGCGACGAGACCCGCCACCAAAGCCCCTTGATGGAGAACGTCAGCCAAAATCTGAAAGAGCGCGTGCGCGAGTTCTGGCAGGCGAACCCGTGCGGGACGAAGTTCGCCGACGCACCGCCGGGGACGCGCGCCTTCTTTGAGCGCGTCGAGGCGCACCGCTACGAGAAGGAGTGGCACATCCCCGCGGCGGCGGGCTTCGACGCGGCGCGCGGGCTTCGAGTCCTGGAGATCGGCTGCGGGCTGGGCACGGACGGCGCGCGGTTCGCGCGCGCGGGGGCCGTCTACACCGGAGTCGATCTCACGGACGCGGCGGTCTCGCTCGCGCGGCGCAACTTCGAGCTGCAAGACCTCGCGGGCGAGTTCCGCACCGCCGACGCGGAGAACTTAGACTTCCCCGACGCGTGTTTCGATCTCGTCTACTCGCACGGCGTGCTGCACCACACGCCCGATACGGCGCGCGCGTGCAGAGAGGTGCACCGCGTGCTACGCCCCGGCGGGCGCGCCGTCGTCATGCTCTACCACCGCGACTCATACAACTACCGCGTCAACATCTCCCTGCTGCGCCGCGCCGGCGCGCGCCTGCTCCACAACGAAGCGGGCCTCAGGCTCGCGCACCTGTTGACGCGGGAGCCGGTCGAGTCGCTGCGCGAGCACGCGACGCGGATCAGAGACGACGAGCGCAGCTACCTCTCGCCCGGCGAGTTCCTCAGCCGCAACACCGACGGCGCGGGCAACCCCCTGACGCGCGTCTACTCGCGCGAGGCTTCATCGGCTCGCACCTCGTCGATCGGCTGCTCGCCGAGGGCGGCTGGCGCGTCTGCGTGGTTGACGACTTCAACGACTTCTACGATCCCGCGCTGAAGCGCGCGAACGTCGCGCGCCATCTGGGCGACGGACGCTTCCGCCTCGTCGAAGCGGACATCAGGGACGCGGCCGCGCTCGCGGGGGTCTTCGCCGACGCCGAGTTCGATTGCGTCGTCCACCTCGCCGCGCGCGCCGGGGTGCGCCCCTCTTTGAGCGAGCCGCTGCTCTACGTCGAGACGAACGTCACGGGCACGCTCCACCTGTTAGAGCTCGCGCGCTCTCAACGCGTCCGGCAGTTCGTCTTCGGCTCGTCGTCGTCCGTCTACGGCGTCAACGCGAAGGTGCCGTTCTCGGAGGAAGACCCCATCCGCCAGCCCATCAGCCCCTACGCGGCGACGAAGGCGGCGGGCGAGCACCTGTGCCACACGTACGCGCACCTCTACGGCGTACGCTGCGTGGCGCTCCGCTTCTTCACCGTCTACGGCGCGCGCCAGCGGCCCGACCTCGCGATCCACAAGTTCGCGCGGCTGATCTCCGCGGGCAAGCCGATCCCCGTCTTCGGCGACGGCACGACGCGGCGCGACTACACTTACGTCGACGACATCATCGCCGGAGTTCGTGCCGCGATCGACTACGACGCGAGCGCCTACGAGGCTGTCAACCTCGGCGAGTCGCGCACGGTCGAGCTGCGGGAGCTGATCGCGCTCCTGGAGCGAGAGCTCGGCAGGGAAGCCGTCATCGACCGACAACCGCCGCAGCCCGGCGACGTGCCGCAGACCTTCGCCGACATCTCGAAGGCGCGCCACTTACTCGGCTACGATCCCCAGACGCAGATCGAAGAGGGCATCCGCCGCTTCGTCCGTTGGTTCAACTCGACGCAGAAGGATGAACGATGAACGATGAACTGAACACCGGTAATCCGTTTTCAGCTCATCGTTCATCGTTCATCGTTCATCCTTTATGAAACAGTCTCTGTTACAACTCCTCGCCTGCCCGTCGTGCGCGGGGGACTTGCGCATCTCTTCGGCGGCGGAGACGGACGGGGCGCGCGGCTGGGCGGAGATCGTCGAGGGCGTGCTGGCGTGCGCGGGCTGCGACCGCACATTCCCCGTGCGCGGGGGCGTGCCGCGCTTCGCCGGCGCGGGCGAGGTCGAGCCGGACAAGGCTTCGACCGCGGAGAACTTCGGCTGGCAGTGGCAGCACTTCACGCACGACGACGAACACTACGGCGAACAGTTCCTCGGCTGGATTGCCCCCGTCCCTCCGGAATTTTTCAGAGACAAGCTCGTGCTCGAAGGCGGCTGCGGCAAGGGGCGGCACACGCGGCTCGCCGCCGCGTGGGGCGCGCGCGAGGTCGTCGGCGTGGACCTGAGCGACGCCGTGGACGTGGCACACGAGGCGACGCGCCATCTGGCGAACGCGCACATCGTGCAGGCAGACATCTACCATTTGCCCTTCAAGCGGCGCGCGTTCGACTACGCCTTCTCGGTCGGCGTGCTCCACCACCTGCCCGATCCGCGCGCGGGCTTCGTCGCGCTCTCGCGCCACGTGCGCGCGGGCGGGCACCTTTCGGCTTGGGTCTACGGCGCGGAGAACAACGAGTGGCTGACGCGCTTCGTCTCGCCCGTCCGGGAGCGCCTGACCTCGCGCATCAGCCGCAACGCCCTGCTGCACCTGTCGAAAGTCCCCGCCGCGCTTCTGTTCGCCGCGACGAAGCTCGTCTACGCGCCGCTCAACGCGAACGCGGGCACGCAGGCGTTCGCGCGCCGTTTGTTCTACAATGACTACCTGAACCACCTCGCGCAGTTCGGCTGGCGCGAGCAGCACACGATAGTCTTCGATCACCTCGTCGCGCCCACTTCGCACTACATCGCGCGCGGCGAGTTCGAGGAGTGGTGGCGCAGCGTAGGCGCGACCGGGGTCGAGATCGGCTGGCACAACCGGAACAGCTGGCGCGGCTTCGGTAAAGTCGGTCGGGAGCCAGAGAACAAAACCCGCGATGGCGAGTGAGGTAGAACAGACGGCGAAGTTGTTGCCGCGCGAGATGCAGCGGCACACCTACGCGATCATGCGCGAGGTCGAGGGCTCGCACTGGTGGTTCGCGGGTCGCCGCCGCATCCTCGAAAGTTTCGTCCGCGAGATCGTCGAAGAGTTGAAGCTGCCCGCGGGTCAACGACCGCGCTTCCTCGACGTGGGCTGCGGCACGGGCGCGAACCTCGAGATGCTCGCGCAGTTCGGCGAGGCCGAGGGCGTGGACGTTTCCGAAGACGCGCTCGCCTTCTGCCGCGCGCGCGGTCTCGCGGACGTGCGGCGCGGCGCGGCGGAGGCTCTGCCTTACGACGACGGCGAGTTCGATGTCGTCACCGCGCTCGACGTGGTCGAGCACCTGGACGACGACCTGGCGGGCCTCGGCGAGATGCGGCGCGTGCTGAAGATTGATGGTCGCGCGCTGCTCTTCGTCCCGGCTTTCATGTGGCTCTGGGGCGTGCAGGACGACGTGAGCCACCACCGCCGTCGCTACACGCTTCCCCAGTTGCGCGCGCGGGTCGAGGCGGCGGGGCTCGCGGTCGAGCGCGCGACTTACGCGAACGTGACCTTCTTCGCGCCCATACTCGCGGGGCGAGTCCTGATGCGCGCGCTCTCTCTGCGCCCCGCGTCGGAGAACAACGTCAACGTCCCCGCGCTCAACGGCGTCGCGGGGCGCGTCTTCGGTGCGGAAGCGCACTGGCTGCGCCGCTTCAACCTTCCTTTCGGCGTCTCGGCGATCGTCGTCGCGCGCAGGGTGAGCTGATGAGAGTTTACGAAGAGCGGGATGCTTCGAGTCGTCGCACCACGAACTCGCGGGAAGACGGCGGCGGCGAGTCGCAGACGCCGGACATCTCCGTCTTCCTCCCCGTCCTGAACGAGGAGCCGAACCTGCGCCCGCTCCACGAGAAGATGCGCGCGGCGCTCGGCGGGCTCGGTCTCTCGGCGGAAGTGATCTACGTGGACGACGGATCGACCGACCGCAGCCTCGAAGTGCTGCGCGGGATCGCGAACGAGGATTCGCGCGTGCGGGTCATCTCGCTCCGGCGCAACTACGGCCAGACCGCCGCGATGAGCGCGGGGATCGACGCCGCGCGCGGGCGCGTCCTCGTCCCGATGGACGCCGACTTGCAGAACGATCCGGCGGACATCAAGCGGCTGCTCGCCAAGCTCGACGAGGGCTACGATGTGGTCTCGGGCTGGAGAAAGAACCGGCAGGACAAGGCGCTCACGCGCAAGTTCCCGTCGATGATCGCGAACCGCATCATCTCGTGGATCGGCGGCGTGCCCCTGCACGACTACGGGTGCTCTCTGAAAGCCTACCGCCGCGACGTGATCAAGGACGTGCGGCTCTACGGCGAGATGCACCGCTTCATCCCCATCTACGCGAGCTGGGTCGGCGCGCGCGTCACGGAGATTCCGGTCGAGCACCACGCGCGCACGATGGGGGTGTCGAAGTACGGTCTCTCTCGCACGCTCAAAGTCGTCTTCGATCTCGTCACCATCAAGTTCATGGCGTCGTACCAGACGAAGCCGATCTACGTCTTCGGCACGTTCGGCGTGATCGCGTTCCTGGTCTCGCTGCTCGCGGGACTCTGGGCGCTCTTCCTGAAGTACGTCGAGGGCGTCTCCTTCATCCTGACGCCGCTCCCCGTGCTCTCCATCGTCATGTTCGCCGTCGGCGTGCAGTTCTTCCTGATGGGCTTGCTCGCCGAGATGTCCGTGCGCACCTACCACGAGTCGCAGGCGAAATCGATCTACGCGGTGCGCGAACGCATCGGATTCGAAGAGGAGTGATGGGTGATGGGTGATGAGTAATGAGTGAAAACACTCCTGCTCATCACTCATCACTCATCACTCATCACTTTTTATGTGTGGCATCACCGGATGGGCTTACCTTGACGCGAACGCGCCGGCCGAGGACGGCGCGGCGGAACTCGTGCGCTCGATGTGCGCCCGCATGGTGCACCGCGGTCCTGATTCCGAGGGCGTGATGACCGCGCAGGGCGTCGCACTGGGGATGCGCCGTCTCGCGATCATCGATCTCCAGACCGGCGAGCAGCCAGCCGTGAGCGAGGACGGGCGCGTCTCGGTCATCCTCAACGGCGAGATTTACAACTACCGCGAGCTGCGAAGCGAGCTCGAAGCGCGCGGGCACACGTTCCGGTCGGCTTCGGACACGGAAGTCTTGCCGCACCTCTACGAAGAGTTCGGCACGGCGATGCTGGATCGCCTGAACGGGATGTTCGCCTTCGCGCTGTGGGACTCGCGCAAGCGCAAGCTCTTCCTCGCGCGCGATCCGTTCGGCGAGAAGCCGCTCTACTGGGGCGTCTTCGGCGGCAAACTTTTGTTCGCCTCCGAGCCGAAAGTCCTGCTCGCGCACCCCTCGGTCACCACCAGCGTCAACCCCGACGCGCTGCGCCAGTACCTCGCCTTCGACTACGTCCCCGCGCCCCACTCGATCTACGAAGGGATCAGCAAACTCCCCGCCGCGCACGCCCTCACGCTCGAAGACGGAAAAGTAGAGACGTGGGCCTACTGGGACGTGAGCTACCGCAAGCCCGCGACTTCTCCGACCGAGGATGAAGCGTCGGAACGCTTGCGCGAGCTGCTCGCGGACTCCGTCCGGATGCGGCTCGTCGCGGACGTGCCGCTCGGCGTGCTGCTCTCGGGGGGCGTGGACTCTTCGGCGGTCGCCGCGCTCGCCGTCGGCGCCTCAGCCGGGACGGTCAAGACCTTCTCGATCTCCTTCGCCGAAAAATCGTTCGACGAGTCGGCTTACGCGCGCGGCGTCGCGGACTTCCTCGGCACAGATCACCACGAGGAGCGTCTGAGCGCGAACCTCGCCGCGGACCTGGTCGGCGAGATCGGATCGTGGATGGACGAGCCTCTGAGCGACCCTTCGCTCATCCCGACCTACCTGCTCTGCCGCTTCACGCGCCAGCACGTGACGGTCGCCCTCGGCGGCGACGGCGGCGACGAGATCTTCGCGGGCTACCCGATGTACTTCGGGCACCGCGTCGCGCGCGCCTACTCGCGTGTGCCGCGCTCCCTGCGCCGCCTCGTCGTCGAGCCCGCGATCCGGCGGCTCCCGGTCAAGACCAAGAATCTCTCGTTCGACTTCAAGGCGCGCCGCTTCGTCGAAGGCATGCGCACGGACGACCTCGTCGCGCGCCACCACATCTGGTTCGGCTCCTTCGCGCCGCGCGAGCAGGAGCGACTGCTCACCGCGGACGCGAGGCGCGCGGGCGCGACGGACGTTTACGCGCAGGCTCGCGCCCTCTTCGACTCGTGCGACGCGCCGGAGCTGTTCGAGCGGATGCAGTACCTCGACACGAAGCTCTACCTCGCCGAAGACATCCTCGCGAAAGTCGACCGCGCGAGCATGTCTGTCTCGCTCGAAGTGCGCGCGCCGTTCCTCGACCGCCGCGTCGTCGAGTACGCCGCCTCGCTCCCCGCCGACTTCAAGCTGCGAGGGCGCACGACGAAATACATCCTGAAGCGGGCGATCGATCCGCTCGTGCCGCCGTTCGTTACGCGCCGCCCGAAGAAGGGCTTCGGCGTGCCGGTCGCCGAGTGGCTCAAGGGGCGCCTGCGCCCGCTCGCGCGCGACCTGCTCTCGCCCGCGCGCCTCGCCCGCCACGGGCTCTTCGATCCGGCTTACGTCGCGCGCCTACAGGACGAGCACGAGCGCGGGCGGGCCAACCACCGCAAGCTCCTCTGGACGCTCCTCGTCTTCGAGCTCTGGCACGAGAGCTTCGTCGAGACGCCGCGCCGCATCGAGCACTCGGCGCTCAGCAGCCAGTGAGAGTTGTCAGTAGTCCGTTGTCCGTTGTCAGTAGTCCGTCGTCACCTGTTTTCAACGAGACACCCCACGAATGCCTGATGGTCGGCGATTCGCTTATGAGCCACGGACAACTGACGACGGACGACGGACTGCTGACAGCCTTTGACGAACTCGCCGCGTGGTGCCGCGCGCGCGGCTACGCGGGGCACGACCCGTTCGACGCGCTGAACAGCTCGCTGTTTCAAGCGACGCCGCTCCGGCGCTCGCGCCTCGCGCGCCTCGCGTGGACGCAACTCTTCAAACGCTCGCCCGTCAACCTGCGCCCGCTCGCGCGCGTGCCCGCCGAAAGGAACGCGAAGGGCACGGCACTTTTCGCCCTCGCGTGGCTCGCGCGCGCCCGCGCCGGCGGCGGCGAAAGCCGCGCGGACGCAGTCGGCGAGGCGCGCAAGCTGCTCGACGATCTGGCGGGGGCGAGGATCGAGACCGCGCACGGCGCGGCGTGGGGCTACAACTTCGACTGGCAGGGGCGCGCCTTCTTCGCGCCGGAGGGAACGCCCACGGTCGTGCCCACCGCGTTCGCCGCGCGCGCCCTCGTCGAGGCGTCGCGGTTCTTCGGCGACGACAGTTATCTGGGGCTCGCGCGCGGGGCGTGCGAGTTCATCCTCCGCGATCTCAACCGCACAGACGACACGCACGAAGAGGTCTGCTTCAGCTACACGCCGCTCGACGGCACGCGCGTCTTCAACGCGAGCCTGCTCGCGGCGGAAGCGCTCGCCTCGGTCGGCGCGCTGACGGGCGAGGGCGAGTTGAGGGAGACAGCCGTCCGCGCCGCGCGCTACGTCGTGCGAAGGCAGCGCGCCGACGGCTCCTGGGCTTACGGCGCGGAAAATTTCCAGTCCTGGTCGGACAACTTCCACACCGCCTTCGTCCTGACTTCGCTCGCGCGAGTCATCGACGCCTGCGAAGACCACCGCGAAGAGTTTCAACCCGCGCTCCGACGCGGCTTCGACTCGTGGCATAAAAATTTTTTCCGCGCCGACGGCTTCCCCAAGTTCACGCCCGAGAGCGACTACCCCGCGGACGCGCACTCCGCGGGCGCAGCCCTCGCAGCCCTCGCCGAACTCGAAGACCTCTCGCCCGACGCGCCGCCGCTCGCGCGGAAGATCGCCCGCTGGTCTCTCGAACACTTACGCGACCCGCGCGGCTTCTTCCACTACCAGCGGCGGCGCACGCACACCGTCCGCACGCCCTACATGCGCTGGTCGCAAGCGTGGATGCTCTACGGGCTCGCGAGACTGCTTGAAACGATGAACTAGGAACGATGAACGATGAACGAAAACAATCCTCACGATTTGCGCGCCAGAACAAAAGCGTTCTCCCTGAGAATAATTCGCCTGTATGCTTCGCTCCCGAAAACGACCGAGGCACAGGTAATCGGTAAGCAAACTCTCCGCAGCGGCACATCAGTCGGGGCGCATTACCATGAGGCGAGGCGCGCAAGATCGACACCGGAATTTGTCAGCAAAATAGAAGGGGGGTTGCAGGAGTTGGAAGAAACGATCTACTGGTTAGACCTTCTTGCTGACAGTGGGATCGTCCCCGCCGCCCGGCTAGCTGACCTGCAAAAGGAGGCGGAGGAGCTGACCGCCATCCTGGTTTCCTCAGTTAAGACGGCAAAGTTAAGGAAGTGATGGCTTGAAGTTCATCGTTCATCGTTCCTAGTTCATCGTTCTTCTCATGCGTATCTGGATCGATCTCGCCAACTCGCCGCACGTGCCGTTCTTCCGCGCGCTCGCGGAAGAGTTCGCGGCGCGCGGGCACGAGGTCGAGTGGACGGCGCGCGAGTTCGCGCAGACGGTCGAGCTGGCGCGCGCCGCTGGTCTGTCGCCGACCGTCGTCGGCGGGCACGGCGGGCGCGCTCTGTCGGGGAAGGCGGGAAACCTCGTCGGTCGCGCCTTCGCGTTGATGCGCTGGGCGCGGCGTCGCGCGTTCGATCTCGCCGTCAGTCACAACTCTTACTCGCAGATCGTCGCGGCGCGCGCGCTCGGGTTGAAGGGCGTCACGCTGATGGACTACGAGCACCAGCCCGCGAACCACCTCGCGTTCCGGCTCGCCTCGCGCGTCGTCGTGCCCCGCGCTTTCCCCGGCGACGCGCTGCGCCGCTACGGCGCGCGCCCCTCGAAGGTGCTGCGCTACGACGGCTTCAAGGAGGACGTTTACCTCGCCGACTACAGACCCGACCCGCGCGCGCTCGCGGGGCTGCGGCGCTCGCTCGGCGCGACCCCCGAGAGCGTCCTCGTCGTCGTCCGCCCGCCCGCGAGCGAGGCGCTTTATCACCGCTTCGAGAACGAGCTGTTCGACGCGCTGCTCGCCCGCCTCTCCTCGGACGCGCGCGCCCGCACGGTCTTTCTCGCACGCACGAACGCGCAGCGCGAACAGTTCGCTGCTCTACTCGCGCGAGATAAATTCGTCACGCCGCAGTCCGCGCTCGACGGCGCGCTGCTCATCTCGGCGGCAGACTTGGTCGTCAGCGCGGGCGGCACGATGAACCGCGAAGCCGCCGCCCTCGCGACGCCTGCCGCCACCATCTACGCGGGCGCGTGGGCGGCCGTCGATGAACAACTCGTCAACGAAGGCAGGCTCGTACGTCTTCGCACGCGCGCCGACGTTGACGCGCTGCCGCTCGAACCTAAGCCTGACGCCGACGCGCGCCGCGCCACGCACGTCCGCGCCCAAGTGGCAGACCTCATTCTGGAGCCGTGACAGGTAAACCGTGATAGGTGACAGGAGGGGAAGAAGGATTTAATCTTGTCACCCGTTACGGTTCACCCGTCACGGCTGTTAGTTATGCGCGTTGAACGAATCGACAGGCTGCCTGTGGAAGCGAGCGCCGTGCGCGCGGAGGGGCGCGCGCCCGCGTGGGCTCTGCCGGCGGCGCGCGCCTCGCTCGTCGCGGCGGACGCCTTAGCCGCGCTCGCCTGCTTCACGGGCGCGTTCGTCATGCGCGAGGGCTCGCGCGTCGTCGTCTCGCACGCGGGCGGCGGGTGGGCTTGGAGCGCGCGGTTCGCGCCCTACGCGGCGGTGCTCCTCTTCGTCGTGCCGCTGCGCCTGCTCGTCAATGTCTACTACGATCTCTACCGCCTGCGCGGCGAGTTCTCATACGTTGACGACGCGGCGCGCGTCTTCAAATCGACGGCGGTCGCCTCGCTCCTGCTCGTCGCCGTCGCGTTCCTCTACCGCGGCGGCACGCAGTTTCGCGCCTTCTCCTACTCGCGCGCCGTCTTCGCGCTCGACTTCGCGCTCGCGCTCGCCTCCTTCGGGTTCCTGCGCCTCGTCGCGCGCGCGGCGCAGTCGTCGTTCAGGAGGCGCGGCATTAATTTGATCCCGACGCTCGTCGTCGGGCGCGGCGCGGAAGCCGAGTTGTGCATCCGCGAGATGCGCGACCGACCGGAGCTCGGCTACCGCGTGATCGGCGTCGTGGAGAACGGCGAGTTGGGCGCGGGCGCGGCGGAGGAGTACGAGGGCGTGCCCGTCATCGCCGGGCTCAGCCGGCTCGCCGAGGCGATCCGCGAGACGCGCGCCAACGAGGTCATCATCACCGACCCGAAGGTGCCGGGCGATCTGCTCTTCGACGTGATGATGCGGGTGGGGAGGAACCGCGGCGTCGAGTTCCGCATCGCGCCGAGCCTCTTCAACTTCCTGCCGCGCAAGACCGAGATCGATCAGATCGGCGCGCTGCCGATGATCCAGCTCTTCCGCGAGCCCTTGTCGGGCGCGGCGCGCGTCTCGAAGCGCGGCTTCGACATGGTCGTCGCGGCTTTAGCGCTCGTCCTGCTCGCGCCCGTCTGGCTGGTCGTCGCCGCGCTCATCAAGCTGGACTCGAAGGGCGCGATCTTCTACCGGCAGGAGAGGGTCGGCATGGACGGTCGCGTCTTCCTCTTCCTCAAGTTCCGCACGATGCGCGCGGGCGCGGACGACGCGGCGCACCGCGAGTACCAGCGCAAGCTGATCGCCGGGCGGCCCGACACGAACCTCGGCGACGACGCGCGCCCCGTCTACAAGCTGCGCGACGATCCGCGCGTGACGCGCGTCGGGCGCGTGCTGCGCCGCCTGAGTCTGGACGAGCTGCCGCAACTCTTGAACGTGCTGCGCGGCGACATGAGCATTGTGGGTCCGCGCCCGCCCATACCTTACGAGGTGGAGGCTTACGAGCTGTGGCACCGCAAGCGGCTCGACATGAAGCCCGGCTTGACGGGCCTGTGGCAGGTGTCTGGTCGCAACCGGCTCTCGTTCGAAGAGATGGTGCGCCTCGATCTCTTCTACATCGAGAACTGGTCGCTGCTGCTCGATCTGAAAATAATTCTGCGCACGCTGCCCGTCATGCTGCGCGGCGACGACGCCTACTGAAGAGTGACGCGCGAACACGGCGACGGGCGGGCGACTCGACAACGAAGCCCCGAAGGGGCGAAATTTAACAGCCAGGGGCAACGCCCCTGGGCCTGTAACGATTAAATGATTGAAGCCCCGAAGGGGCGGAATAAAATTCTCGTGTGAGAAAAATTATTCCGCCCCTTCGGGGCTCTCAACTATTCGACCTTTGTGATCCAGGGGCGTTGCCCCTGGCTACTCGATCGCGCCCCTCGGGGCTTCTACTGAACGGGCGGCTTCGTAGCGTCGCCCTTGCGCTCCATGCGGCGCGTCTTGAACTCGTCGCGGCGCGCCTTCATCTCCTCGCGCTGCTTGCGAATCTGCTCGCGCTGTTCGGGCGTGAGCAGGTTCTGGATTTCGCCGCGCATCTTGTCGGCGTTGGCGCGCAACTCCTCGCGCATCCGGCGCGCGCTCTCCTTCTGTTCGGTAGTGAGCGCGGCGCCGCCCTGTCGCAGCTCGTGCAGCTTGCGCATCTCCTCGCGCTGCGCGCGGAACGACTGCGCGTAGCGCGACTCGATCTCGCGTATCTGCTGCCGCTGCGCGTCGGTCAGGTTGAGGCGTCCGAGCCCGCGCCCCGCGATCCCGGCGCGCGCGCCGTGACCTTCGCCGCCGCGCCCGCCGCGGCGAAGCATGCGACCTCCGCGATCCATGCGACCTTTGCGGCCTTCGAGACGCATGCGGCGCTCGACGTTCGCCTTCTCTTCGGACTGCTGCGGGGCGGTCGTCGGCTCCTGCGCGAAGCCCGCGACGGCGAAGAGCGCCGTGAGGGCGAGGAGCAGCGATGCCCTGGTTAGATTGCGCTTCATTCTTTACTTGCTCTCCTTGAAAATGATCTTCGGCGTGGGACTTCGCGCGCACAGGGAAAGTCGACTCGCGTCGGAAGCCGCCCGGTTAAGAGCCCACGCGAGCTTAGACGCGCGGCGCAGCGCGAAAGTCTGAAAAACTTCCGGGCGGAAGAGACAGCCGCGAACGTTTCGCCGGGGCGTGCGCGGGGGGCGCGAATCGCGCTACAATCGCGCGCGATGAGCCTCTTACCACGGATCAACAGCCCGGAAGATTTGCGCCGCCTCAAGCCCGAACAGCTGCGCGAAGTCGCGGACGAAATCCGCCAGTACATCATCGACACCTGCGCGCGCATCGGCGGCCACACCGGCGCGTCGCTCGGCGCGGTCGAGATCGCCGTCGCGCTCCACTACGCCTTCGACACGCCCCACGACCGCCTCGTCTGGGACGTGGGTCACCAGGCTTACGCGCACAAGATCCTGACCGGGCGGCGCGACCAGTTCCCGACCATCAAGCAGTACGACGGGCTGAGCGGCTTCTTGAAGCGCGACGAGTCGGAGTACGACACCTTCGGCGCGGGGCACGCCTCGACCTCGCTCTCCGCCGCGCTCGGCATGGCGATCGCGCGCGACCGCGGGGGCGAGCATCATCACGTCGCCGCCGTCATCGGCGACTCGTCGCTCGCGGGCGGGATGGCGATGGAGGCGGTCAACCAGGCGGGTCACCTGAAGACGCGCCTCGTCGTCGTCCTGAACGACAACGAGATGTCCATCGCCCCGGCTATCGGCGCGCTCACGGGATATTTGAACCGCATCCGCGAGGCGCACGGCTACCACCGCTTCAAGGACGAGGTGGGCGAGGTGCTGCGCGCAGTGCCGACGGTCGGCGAGCGCCTCCACCACGCGGCGAAGACTTTCAAGGACGCCATCGCGGCGGCGGTTTTGCCCGGCGCGCTCGTCAACGAGCTGGGCTTCAAGTACATCGGCTACGTGGACGGGCACGATCCGCTCTCGCTCGTGCGCGCGTTCCAGGAGGCGAAGCAGATCACGGACTCGCCCGTCATCGTCCACGTGCTGACGACGAAGGGCAAGGGGTTCCCCGCGCGCGAGAAGAACTACTACGCCTGGCACGCGACCGGCCCCTTCGATCCGAAGACGGGCGCGATGCCCAGGTCGGCGAAGCCGCAGGCGCCGACCTACACCGCCGTCTTCGGCAAGACCCTGTGCGAGCTGATGGAGCGCGACGAGTCGATCGTCGCCCTGACCGCCGCGATGCCGGACGGCACCGGGATAGATCAGGCGCTCAAAAAATTCCCGGAGAGATCGTTCGACGTCGGCATCGCCGAGCAGCACTGCGTCACCTTCGCCGCAGGGCTCTCGACCGAGGGGCTGAAGCCGGTCTGCGCCATCTACTCGACGTTCTTGCAGCGCGCCTTCGATCAGATCGTCCACGACGTGTGCCTGCAGAACCTCAACGTCAAGTTCTGCCTCGACCGCGGCGGCATCGCGGGCGGCGACGGACCCACGCACCACGGGCTCCTGGACATCGCCTACCTGCGCGGCGTGCCGAACCTCGTCGTGATGGCTCCGAAGGACGAGGGCGAGATGCGCGACATGATACGGACGATGCTCGCGCACGAGGGACCCGCCGCGATGCGCTACCCGCGCGGCAACGGCGTGGGCGCCGACGTCGCGCGCGAGCCGCAAATTTTAGAGATCGGCAAGGCGGAGATTCTGCGCGACGCGGGGAGCGAGGTGGCGATAGTGGCCTACGGCTCGATGGTTCACCCGTCGCTGCAGGCGGCGGAGCAACTCGCCAGGGACGGCGTCGAGGCGACGGTCGTCAACGCGCGCTTCGTCAAGCCGCTCGACGCGGGGCTCCTGCTCGCGCTCGCGCGCACGAAACGCCTCGTCGTGACGGTCGAAGAGGCGTACCTGGCGGGCGGCTTCGGCTCGGCGGTGTTGGAGCTTCTGGAAGAGAACGGCTTGCAGGACAGGGTGCGGGTCGTGCGCATGGGCGTCCCCGACCGCTGGGTCACGCACGGCGACGCCAAACTCCTGCTCGCCAAGTACGGGCTCGACGCCGACGGCATCTACACGCGCGTCAAGGAAGAGATCGAAGTGCTCGAAGATCGGCGCGCGGGCAACCGACCGCTTGCGCGCGGCTGAAATTTGATCCTGATTGGACGGGCGCGCTCGCGTCGCATCGGATGCCACATCCGATGCGACGCGAGCGCGCTTTTCGTATTCACGCGCGCACGATTTCAGTCCAAAGCCCGCTCGCACGCACCTTCCAAGGGCGGGGCGCGGCGGGCGCGGCGCAACCGATTTGCAATCAATTGATGACAGCCGCGCAGTAAACGCTGGCATCTAAAGATTTAGTCGTGCGGGGTTTAGACCGCGCGACACGTATTGCCGCAGGGCGCGCCTCTGGTCTCTCATTTGCAATTAGATTTCCGGGGCTGACTGAAATCATCACGCGCGGAAAAGGAAAGATGGCAGAGACACAACAGAATTTTCCCTCGGGCAAGACGGACCCGGATGCGACACTCTTGCAGCCGCGCTTCGACGAGGCAGACGCGCAGGTGGCGCAGCCGGTCGTCCCGCTCTCTGACGCGCCGCGCGGACGGACGCGCAGCCGTCTGCCCGTCGCGCTCGTGCTCGTCTCCGCGCTCCTCGGCGGTCTAGTCAGCGTCATCGCTTACAGGCTCTACCAGCGCCCTGCCGCCGGGGCGCAGCCCGCGGTCGAACAGGCGACGCAACAGCCCGCCCCGCAGGCGACGCGGACGCCCGAGCTGACCGCCGCCGTCCCCGCCGCCGAAGAGAGCGCCCCGCAGGCGGAAGTCGAGAGCGTGCCCGCGCCCGTTAAGCGCGAAGAGAGCGCCGACGACGAAGGGAAGACGGCGCGCGCCGCCGAGAAGAAGCGCGACGAAGAAGCGGAGGCGCGTGAAGAGCGTCGCAGGGACGACGAGCCGCGAGCCGTGCGCGTGGCTGAGCCGCGCCCGCGCAAGGTCGATGAGATCAGGTCGTCGCCGGACGCCGTGGGCGACGAGCGCGACATACGGCGCGTGGAGGCGAGCGACTACCAGTTCCCGGACGACTCGCGCGCGGGCAGGCGCGGGCGTCGCGTCAAGCGCCGCAACATCGATCGCATCCGCGACATCTTCGGCGCGCCGCCGCCCGGCTAAGGCGCGAGCGCGCGCTGAGGTAGGAGCTGAAATCAGAAGGCTCATAAAGTCGCAAGCGACTTTATGAGCCTTCGACGTTTGAGGCTTAGCCGTTTTCGCCGTGCGCGTCCGCCGCGCTTTACAGCACGGCAGTCTCTTCGAGCAGGCGACCTTCGGCGAAACGCTCGACGCCGAGCGCGGAGGCGTCGAGCAGCGAGGCGCGACCGTCGAGGATCAACTCCGACGCGATGCGACCGGTCGCTGGCGAGTGCATCACGCCGTGACCGCTGAAGCCGTTGGCGAAGTAGAGCCCGCCGACCGTCGGCGACTCGCCGATGATCGCGTGGTGATCGGGCGTCATCTCGTAGAGACCCGCCCAGGCGCGTCGCGCGTTGACCTGCGCCTCGGCGAGGACGGGCACGCGCGAGGCGGCGCGCGTCAGAATCTTCTCGACGAACGAAGCGTCGAACTCCGTCTTGAAGCCCGGCGTCTCCGCGGGGTCGTTCCACGCGAGCAATATCCCTCGCCCCTCGCGGCGGAAGTGGAAGCCCGTCGACATGTCGATGACCATGGGGAAGCGTTGCGGGAGAGCGTCGAACGGCTCGGTCGGGACTAACTGGCGGCGCAGGGGCTCGACCGGCAATTCCGCCCCCGCCAGCGCCGCGACCCCTGAAGCCCACGCGCCCGCGGCGTTGACGACCGCGCGCGTCTCGACTCTCCCGCGCGAGGTGACGACCGCCGCCACGCGCCCGCCTTCGGTTTCGATACCCGTGACCTGCGCGCCGAGCCAGAGGCGCGCGCCGCGCGCGCGCGCGCGCAGCATGAAGCCCATCATCACGCTGTGCGGATCGACGAAGCCGTCGGTCGGGCAGAACGTCCCGCCGAGGACGTCGTCCGTGCGGAGCTGCGGCACGATCTCCTCGATCTCCTGGCGCGTGACGAGCGAGACGTTCTTCACGCCCAGCGCGATCTGCCGCTCGCGGTTCGCCTTCAGGTATTCGAGGTGTTGCTCGGTGGTCGCGGCGAAGAGGTAGCCGTGCGGTCTGTAGTCGGCGGGGTGACCGACCACCTCGTCGAACTTCGAGAAGAAGTCGATGGAGTGGAGCGACATCAGGATGTTGACGGGCGTGGAGAACTGCGCGCGCACGCCGCCCATGCTCTTGCCCGTCGAGCCCTTGCCCTGGTGAGCCTCGCGCTCGACGACGAGGACGTTCGTGCAGCCGCGCTCGGCGAGGTGGTACGCCACGCTCGAGCCGACGATGCCGCCGCCGATGATGACCACGTCCGCCGTCTCTGTCATCTCTCTCCCGCGCCTTCGCGCCCGGAGCAGACTGTGTGCGCCCTCGTCACTACTGCTCGGTGCTCGCCTTGCGCGAGCGCTGCTCGCAGAACTGCTGCACCTGCTGGAAGAGTTGCGAGCACTGCTTGTCCTCGCCGAGCCCGTACTTCGCGCACTGCTCCTTGCGCCACTCGATGGTCTTCGTGAACTGGAGCGGACCCGGCACGCCGTCGCAGAAGTTCGGCGTGGGGCGGCTCGCGTCGAGGCACGAGCGCATGAAGATGCCCGACTTGATCAACTCGCCGAACCCGACAGCCTTGCGCTGGCGCGCGACGCCCTCGTCCACGCAGCCCTGATTGTCCGTCCCCTCGCCGAACTGCCGGCCCTCCTCGATCCCCTGCTTCCCGCTCGCGACGATCTCGGGTCCGTGCTTCTTCCAGACGTAGAAGCCGAGCCCCGCCACGCCCGCGATGAGCACGACGATGACAGCGCCGATGATCAGAACCACTTTCAACCACGTCGGCATAAGCTCCTCCATTGCGGATTTCGGATTTCGGATTGCGGATTAAAAGAGAAAGAGCACCCACGGTTCTTCAATCCGCATTCCGCAATCCGAAATCCGCAATCGGTATGTCCGCATTCACTTTTGGTAGACGACGCGACCGTCGAAGATCGTCATCGTCGTCTCGGTCTGCAAAATCTCTTCGGGCTTGATCGTCAGCAGGTCGCGCGAGTGGACGGCGAGGTCTGCGAGCATGCCGGGCGCGATCTGCCCCTTCTCTTTCTCCTCGAAGGAGGCGAAAGCCGGCTCGGCGGTATAGCAGCGGATGGCTTCGGCGATTGGCAGGCGCTCCTGCGGGAGCCAGCCGCCGCGCGGCTCGAACTCGGTGCTCTCACGGGTCACGGCGGCGAAGAGTCCGAGGTAGGGGCTGATGGGCTCGATGGGCCAGTCCGTGCCGAAGGGGACGCGGACGCCGTAAGCCTCGAAGGTGTGCCACGAGTACGCGCCGAGCGAGCGGTACTCGCCCAAGCGATCAGGTGCCCACCGCTTGTCCGAGATGGCGTGCGACGGCTGCATCGAGGCGAGCACTCCAAGGTCGCGGTAGCGCGCGAAGTCCGACGGCGCGACGACCTGCGCGTGCTCGATGCGGTGACGATAAGGGTATAAAGCCTGCGCCGCGCCAGTCGCGGGATTTTTAACTTCCGCCTTACTGATCTGTAACCGTACCGGCTCGATGCCGCCACTTGATACGCCGTGCTGACGAGAAGCCGCTTGGAAAGCATCGAGAGCCATCCGGTTCGCGCGGTCGCCGATGGCGTGAAGTGCTACTTGAAATCCAGCCGCGTCAATCGCGACGACCTTGCGCGTCAGCTCCTCCTGCGTCATGCGCGGGATGCCGCTGTTGTGCGGGTCGTCGGAGAAGGGCGCGAGCATGGCGGCGGTGCGCGAGCCGAGCGTGCCGTCCACGTAGCCCTTGACCGCGGAGATGCGTATGCGGAGCGGATCGACTTTAAGAGCGTTAAACTCTTCGCGCTGTCGCACCAACACCTCGACCGGCGTGTCCATGCTCAGCCACTCGGCGACGCGCACGGTCAGTTGATCTTTCGCGAGCAGCTCGCGGTAGAGCGCCAGCGTCTCGTAGCCGGAGACCGAGTCGTGCACCGACGTGAGCCCAAAGCGGCGCGCCTCCGCGAGCGAACGCGCGAGCGCCTCCATCTTCTCCTCACGCGACGGCGCGGGCACGACGCGCCCGACGAGTCCCGCGGCTGTCTCCTTCAGAATCCCCGTCGGCTCGCCCTGAGCGTCGCGCAAAATCTCGCCGCCCTCGGGGTCGCGCGTCGCGCGCGTCACGCCCGCTTTTTCGAGCGCGAGCGAGTTCGCCCACGAGACGTGGCCGTCCACGCGCTGCACGAAGACGGGGTTGTTAGGTGCGACCTCGTCCAAGTCTTTCCTGTTGGGCCACTCGTTGCCCCAGAGCGTGTGATCCCAGCCGCGCCCGACGACCCACGCGCCCGCCGGGAGTGCGCGCGCGCGCGCGGCGATGCGCCGCTTCGTCTCTTCGAGCGTCTTCGCGCCCGAGAAGTTGACGCGCGCGAGCGAGAGCCCGCCGTTCAAAAAATGCAGGTGCGCGTCGTTGAAGCCGGGCGTCACGAGCCGACCCTGTAGATCGATCGTCTTCTCGCCGACGTAAGCGCGCCTCACATCCGCGTCCGTGCGGCGGTCGTTAATAATCCTCCGGCGACAGGTCGGAACCGCCTGCGGTAGCGGGCGGGTATGTGAGACGAGAGAACCCGCCCGCTACCGCAGGCGGTTCTGACAAAGCCGGCGACGAAGTTTAGTTTTGTCGCGAGGTTAAATCGCGCGCCGACCGCGTGCTATCATCGCGCGGAAGTTTAACCAAGCGTAAAAGAGGGCTTGCGACCGTGTCGCGCGCGTGCAGATCGGAGATTCGATCCGCCGCGCCGGGTCGCGCGGCGGATCATTATGCGCATTCTAGTCACGGGCGGGGCGGGCTACATCGGCAGCGTCGTCGCCGAAGAGTTGATCGCGGACGGTCACGGCGTCGTCGTCTACGACAACCTCTCGAAGGGTCACCGCACCGCGACGCCGGCGGGCGCCGACTTCGTCCGCGGCGAGCTGACCGACACGGAGAACCTGCGGCGCGCGATGCGGGGGCAGGGGACTGAAGCCGTCATCCACATGGCGGCTTACTCGCTCGTCGGCGAGTCGGTCACAGAACCCGCGAAGTATTACCGCAACAACGTCACCGCCGGGCTCGCCCTGCTCGACGCGATGAACGAGGAGGGCGTCCGGAAAATCGTCTTCTCCTCGACCGCCGCCGTCTACGGCGAGCCGGAGAAGCAGCCCGTCGAAGAGCGGTACGCGCTCGCGCCCACGAACCCCTACGGCGAGACGAAGCTCGCCTTCGAGCGCGCGCTCCCGTGGTACGAGCACGCCCACGGCACGCGCTACGCATCCCTGCGCTACTTCAACGCGGCGGGCGCGACTGGGCAGTGCG
This sequence comes from Acidobacteriota bacterium, assembly GCA_020200235.1. Taxonomy (GTDB): domain Bacteria; phylum Acidobacteriota; class Blastocatellia; order Pyrinomonadales; family Pyrinomonadaceae; genus JAIVGV01. The sequence continues at coordinate 42,419 of JAIVJC010000015.1, forward strand.
GCGAGGTGCACGATCCGGAGACGCACCTCATCCCCATCGTCCTCCAGGCGGCCGCGGGCAGGCGCACGCACGTCGAAATCTACGGCGACGACTACCCGACGCGCGACGGCACCTGCGTGCGCGACTACGTCCACGTCGTCGATCTCGCGCGCGCGCACATCCTCGCGCTCTCGAGCCTCGGCGAGCGCAGCGCGATCTACAACCTGGGTTGCGGCGGCGACGGCTACACCGTCCGCGAGGTCATCGACGTGGCGCGCGAGGTGACGGGGCGCGACATCGAGGCGCGCGTCTCGGCGCGGCGCGCGGGCGACCCGGCGGTCCTGGTCGCCAGCTCCGCGCGGATCAAGAGCGAGCTCGGGTGGTCGCCGCAGTTTCAAGACCTGCGCCTCATCGTCGAGTCCGCCTGGCGCTGGATGCAGTCGCACCCCGCGGGCTACGAGGACGGGGCGGAGGCGCAGGCGGGGTGAGTCAACGGCTCGATTTCCAGGATCATTTAGCGCGATGCCCGATGCGCTCACGCGCGCGCCACCTACTTACTTTCAGTGATGGCGGAGGCGATCAGCAATCCGGCGATGAGAATCGCCCCGCTGATAATTAAGCCGCTCGTCTCATTCCGTAAATCTCTCTGACTTCAGAAGATCATCGACGACGTGCATGTAAGTGTCAGGGTATGCTTCTTCGATGCTCTCCCGAAACATCGTCCGCGCCTCCGCGTCTACGACCGCTACGCTCTGCGCCGCGTCGTAAGTCTTACGATCGGGCCACTGGGCGTAGGCGACCCACGTGCCGTCTTCCGCCTGATGTAGTCGAGAGCCGAAGCTGCCGCAGTTTCGGTAAATCTCCTCCGTCCTGTTATGCCACCCTTCCCGAAACTTTTGTTCGTGACCCTGTTTCACCTTCCACCTGTACAAAGCGATGAACATTTTCTTCTCCGGAATATTCGTTGAAGCCCAACCCACTATTCAGTAAGTGCCGAACGCCCGAATTTGTATGTTGACTAATGTGGGCTCAAGCGGCAAGCATGAGCCACAACGGATGCCGGAGAAGCCGTGCCCGAATTATGACCTTCAATGAGTCAGTTGGTTAGAACAGCTCCCG
>JAIVJC010000086.1 GCA_020200235.1 Acidobacteriota bacterium
GTTCTACCGCGCGCTGGCTGACCGGACGCGCCTGCGCCTGCTGAACCTGCTGGGCGACGAGGAGGTCTGCGTCTGCTTCGTCGTCGAGGTGCTGGGGATGAGCCAGCCGAAAATCTCGCGCCACCTCGCCTACCTGCGGCGCGCCGGCGTGGTCGCGTCGCGCAGGGAGGGGAAGTGGATGCACTACCGCGTCGTCGAGCCCGCTTCGGAGCCCGCGGCGCGCGTCTTCCGCGAGGCGCGTGCGTGGCTGCGGGAGGAGCGGGAGATGAGGCGCGACCGCGAGCGCCTGGTGAAGATGTGCTGCGCGCCGCAACTGCCCGTGCAGCTCCAGGGCGCGCCGCGCCCGCAGCGGCTGACGACGGGCTGAGGGGAATTCATCTTCGCCCGAAAACGAAATTGCGCCGCGACCACCCGAAGGCTATCGCGGCGCAACCTCTTTACTCCTGAATCATCGCCGAAGCGATTTTCCCGGAGCGGCGGCGGCGGCTTGTACACGCACGCGCGTCGCCTGATTTGTATCCCGGTATCGAGCCTCTAGCGGCAGGCTTTTCGATCCCGGTCAGCACCCGTCGGCGTTTTCACGCTCCCGTTTGCGCGTCCCGAAGGAGCGCAGTGCCTTTCGGTTTTTGTTGTGGTGGCTGTCCTCCACCGCCGGTCTACGTTCCGGTCTGAACGAGGTCCGACCGAAGTCGGACGGCATCGCTTCTCGCTGGCTGATCAATTCCGGCGAGCGCCACCCGTTTTTATCCGGGCGCTTCGAGAGCGTCTGCCGACACTCCCTAGCCAGCCTTTCGGCTGCGACGCGGGCGTGAGTGACAACGACTAACCGCTGTATTGCTTTGTCACCCGGACGGTGCGTCGCCGCGTCCGTCCGCCTCTCCCCGCTTCGGTTGCGAACCCTTGAGTGTCGCAACGGGAGGCGGAAGATACACGCTGCGTCGGAGCATGTCAATAGCTTTTTTCGTCGCGCGCGCGAATAAAATTTCGGCGCGAAAGTTATCCACATGTGGATAACTTTTAACGCATTTTTTCGACGCGGAAGGGACCCCGCGCAAGCCCGTGCGCGCGCTCCGGTTAAACTGTTTTCGCTCGCGACGCGCGACACTGCGCGCGGTGAATTTTTGCGACAGGGTGGTAATATCTTCGCGCGAAAAATTTTTTCAAAAAAAATTCTTCCGGCCGAGTTTGAGGAGGGGATTTTGATCAACGTCGAAGACATGCCGCGTGCGGAGATGGACGGGCTGCTGCGCCGAGTGGGTTTTTGTCACCTGGGGTGCGTGGACGGGACGGGTCGCCCCTACGTCGTGCCGATGAACTTCGCCTACGACGGCGAGGCGGTCTATTTCTTCACGACCGAGGGGATGAAGACGCACAACATGGACGAGCACCCGGAGGTCTGTTTGCAGGTCGAGGAGATCGAGGACGCGGCGCACTGGCAGAGCGTGATGGTCTTCGGTCGCGCCGAGCGGCTCGCGCAGGGCGTGGACGTGGAGCACGCCATGCAGCAGATCACGAAGTCGAACCCGATGCTCGCGCCGGCCATCAATCGCACGCAGATCGACTCGTGGGGTCGCGCCAACCGGATCGCCGTCTACCGCGTCCGCCCCGTGGCGATGGACGGTCGCAGGGCTGTCGGCGCCGATAGTGGTTCGGTCTAATCCGCGTGGTTTGCGTTGGCGGGATTCGCCGCGGAGCCGCAGAGGAGACGCGGAGTTAACGCAGGGTGATTATCTACTTCACGCAAGGTAGGAAGGTATATCGCCTTCTGCCGTCCTAACATAGCTGAAGATTTGCTTCTTGGCGATTAACAACCTGCGCCAAGTATATAATTCCCAAAAGTAGCGGGCGAGACCGGAAGTCTCGCCCGCTACTTTTTTAACACCCACCGGAATCGTGAGTTCTAGTTGTCTTTGCGTTGAAGGAAGATCGTGTCGTAGACGCAGCGGAAGCGGAAGCCGACCCGCCGGTAGAGATCGTGCGCCTCGCGGTTGCGCTCGTTCACGAGCAGGCAGATGGAGGGTGCGCGCCCGAGCAGTGAGAGGGAGAGCTGCGAGAGGCAGCGCGAGCCGAAGCCCCTGCCGCGCTCCGACGGCGCGACGTAGACGCCTTCGAGGTAGACGACTTCGGTCGTCTCCGACTGCACCTCGGCTTTGAAGGCGAGTCGACCGCCGCTGATGACCACCCACGTCCGCCCCTGCCCGACGCGGCGCGCCGTGCGGGCGCGGAAGCCCTCGGGGTCAACCTCGCGCGGATCGACGCCGCTCTCCTCGCGCGCCAGCTCCGCCTGCACGGGGATGATGAGTTCGAGATCGTCGTGGGTCGCGAGCCGCAAGCCCTCGACCGCCTCGCCGACGGCGACGGGGCGGCGCAGCTCGAAGAGCAGCTCGCGGCAGGCGAGGCGGAACTCCTGACCCGCCTCCGAGTAGCCGCGCCAGAAGTTCGCGATCAACTCCTGCTCGCCCATGATCATGTGCGTGCCGGAGGCTGCTTGCGCGAGGCGGGCGAACGCCGCGAGCGCGCGCCCGGTGCGCGCCTCGACGAGCGTGGCGTGACCGATGAGCGCGACGCCCTCGAGCCGCCCCTTCTCGTCGCGGCAGGCGTAGAAGGTGCCGCGGTTGAGCGGGCCAACTCCAGCTCGGTGGTCGCGTCGCCTTCGCGCATCGCCGACAGCGCCTGCGTGATGGCGTCGCCCGAGAGCACGCCGTCGCCGATCAGCACGCCGTCGCCGATGAGGACGCCGTCGCCGATGAGCACGCCGCTCCCGAGCAGACTCTTCGTGCTGAGGAACGGGCTGCCGTCGCCGATCAGCACGCCGTCGCCGATCAGCACGCCGTCGCCGATCAAGACCCCGTTCGTGAACATGGTCGCGTCGCCGATCAAGACCCCGTCGCCGATCAAGACCCCGTCGCCGATGAGCACGCCGAGCCCGTAGACTCTCTGGTACTGCGTGACGAGAGCCGAGCCGGTGGCGTAGCCGTAGTTGAGGATGATGCCGCCCGACCAGCGGAAGGTGTAGGAGGAGATGGTCGTGTAGGGCGCGGGCAACTGCCAGTACAGGAGCGGCGCGCCGAGCGGCGTCGCGTTCGTCAAATCCTGTCGGACGAGCTTCGCCAGATCGACCGCGCCCTCGACGTTCAACTCGCCCGCGCCCTGCTCCAGGTAGTTCGCGCCGCGAAACTGCTGCGACGTGTACATGAGCAGAGCCTTGACGAGGTTCGGCGTGAGCCGCGGGTTGATCTGGAACATCAGCGCCGCCGCGCCCGCCGTGGAGGGCGCAGCCATCGACGAGCCGTTGAGCAGCATGTAGTTGCGCGTCTTGTCGGTGCTCACCCTGAGATCGAGCGTGGGCTTCTCCTTGACCAGCATGTTGTCAGCCGACTGGGCCGCGACGATCTTGTTGCCCGGCGCGACCAGGTTGGGCTTGATGAGGTTGTCGTAGTGGCGCGCGCCGTCCGCGTCCGTCCAGTAGCTGCGGGTGGGTCCGCGCGAGCTGAAAGAGGTCATCGTGTCGTCGGCGCGCGAGTCGGTGCCGAAGGTGTTCGACGCGCCGACCGTGATCGCCGACGGCTCGTTGCCCGGCGCGTGAATCTGCCCGTAGACTTTCTGCCCCGCGCTGTTCTCGCCGTGGTTGCCCGCCGCCGCGACGACGACGACCCCGGCGTCCACCAGCTTACGCACGGCGCGGCAGAGCGGGTCGTTGCGGTAGGAGCTGATGGCGGGCATCCCCAGGCTCATGTTGACGACGCGGACGTTGTAGGCGGCGCGGTTGGCGAGCACCCATTCGAGCGCGCCCAGGGAAGCGGAGACCGTGCCCGTGCCCTGCGAGTTGAGGACGCGCAGGTTGATGAGGTTCGCGTTCGGCGCGATGCCGACGTAGGCGCCGCCCGCGGCGCGCGCGTTACCGGCGGCGATGGAGGCGACGTGCGTGCCGTGCCCGTAAGGGTCGTCCGTGCGCCCCTCGCCCGTGAAGTCCTGGCTGTAAACGATGCGGGATTTCGTGCCGCGCTGATCGGTGAAGGCGACGTGGCGCGGATCGAGGCCGGAGTCGATGACGGCGATGCCGACGCCCGTGCCGTCGAGGCTGAAGCGACCCGCGCCGGCCTGGACCTGGAAGCGCACGTCCTCGGTGCCGGTCGTGCGCGTCAGGTGGCTGCTGAGCGGGCGCACCTCCGCGTCGAGCGAGACGTAGCGCACGCCGCCCGTGCGCGCGAGTTTCTGCACCGCGCCGACGGGCAGCTCGACCTGAACCGCGCCGAGGCGCTCCATCGAGCCGACGACGCGACCGCCGCTTGACGCGAGCATCGCGCGCAAGCCCGCGGCGTCGCCGGTCTGGACGACCAGCCGTGCGCGTTCGCCGCGCGCGCCGCCCGCGTCGATCATCTCCTGCAACTCCGGCGAGACTTTGACGCCCGCGAATGCCGCGCCGCCGTCCTCCGAATCCGCCGAGTCCTCTCCGACCGACTCGTCGGCGACTGATCCGACGCGCACGGGCTGGAAGAGGGTCTTGAGTTTCGCGTCCGCCGCGATGAACCGGTCGAACTCGTCGGACGAAGCCGCGCCGACGACGCGCAGCGTGCCCGCGGCGAGCGCGTCCACGATCATCCGCGAGGCGTTCGCGCCGTGCGCGGCGTTCGCGCCGACGAGCGTGGTCGTCTGATCGACGAAGAGGATGATCCTGCCGCGCGCCGCTTCGACTTCCGAGAGTACCGCGCGCAGGTGCGCCTCGAACTCCTCGATGCTCCGCGCGCCGTCGAGCAGCGCGGCGGTGTCGAGCCGATAAACCTGCCTACCCCTGAGAGACGCGGGCGCGTCGCCGCTCGCGATCTCATGTGCCAGCGCCTCGACGAGCGCGTTCGTGTGCGCGCCCGCGTCGTCGACGATGACGGGGTTGCCCGCGTCGCGCGCGAGGAGGCTCGCCGTGCGGCGCAGCGCCTTCGAGACGGAGGCGGCGGCGGGGGAGAGTTCGCCGCGGCGCGCAGCCGCCGTCAGGTCGCGCGCGTAGAGAGAGAGAGAGCGCGACTTCGACGCGGCGGAGGCGTTCGTCTTCTCGTTCGGCTTGCGCGGCGTCTGCGCCGAGGCGTGGTCGCTCAGCACGATGCCCGCGCAGAGCGAGAAGAGCATCGAGAAGCTGGTGAGCAGCGAGAGCGTTCTGGAAGGTCGTCTTTGTAGTCTCATGGTCGTTTGAAATAGTGTCGTCGGATAGCGTTTGCGAAGTGTCAGAAGCGCGCGCGGACGGATGTGCGCACAGGACTTTTAACAAGACCCGTGCCAGCCGTCCGGCTTTGATTTTTCCGAAACTTGGGCTGTAATCGGGAGCGGGCGGTCAGGCGCGGCGGTCAGGCTGGAAGGCAGCGCGTCAGAGTGACCGTGGGCGATTCACGCGGCGCGGGGGCGAAGTGATGGGCGCAATGACGGCGGCGGGGGCGGGCAAGTGCGAGACGGCGGCGGAGGAGAAGCCGCTCAAGTACATCGTCCAGAATCTGGAACGCGCCTACGGGGTTCCGGAGAACAGGTGGGCCGGCTCCGACCCGCTCGACATGCTCGTCTCGGTCATCCTCTCGCAGGCGACTTCGGACACGAACAGCCGGCGCACCTTCGCGGAACTGAAACGTCGCTACCCGACGTGGGACGGGGTGCTCCGCGCGCGAGAGTCTTCCGTCGCCGCGGCGATCAAGGCGGGCGGGCTCGCCAACCAGAAGGCGCGCGTGATCAAAAATCTTCTCAAGGAGATCAAGGCGCGGCACGGCTCCCTCGATCTCTCGTTCGTCGCAGGGATGTCGAACGAGGACGCGGCGAGATATCTCTCCCAGTTCCGTGGCATCGGTCCGAAGACGGTCGCGTGCACGCTCCTCTTCGCCTGCGGCAAGGAGGTCTTCCCGCTGGACACGCACATCTTCCGCGTGCTGCGCCGCGTCGGGCTCGTCCCCGCGAAGTGCTCGGACGCGCGCGCGCACGAGATGTTGAACCGGATCGTGCCCGCGGGGAAGTTCTACTCCTTCCACGTCAACCTCATCCGCCACGGGCGGAAAATCTGCCGACCGCGGGAGCCCTTGTGCGGGCGCTGCCCCATCGTCGAATACTGCGACTACGGGCAGACGCGAATTTAGGATCGCAAGTCCGCCGCGAAGCGGGTAGAATCCCCGCGCCCGACAGTGAAGATTGGAGAACCAACTGATGCGATGTAGCAACTGCGGTAACGATCTCCCCGGCGGCGTGCGTTTCTGCCCGAAGTGCGGCGCGCCCTCCGCCCCCGCCACCTCGCCCGTCTCGCCCCCGCAATCGACGACCTCCTTCGGCTCGAACGCGCCCCAGCAGTCCAGCGGCAGCGGCATGGTGCAGCCGAAGAAAAAATCGGGCTGCGGCAAGGCGCTGCTCATCTTCGCGATCATCGGCGTCCTGCTCGCCGCAGTCCTCGGCGGTCTCGCCTACTACGGCTACCACTTCGCCTCCGACAAGCTGAAGTCTTCGGAGGCTTACACGGTCGCGGTCTCGGCGCTGAAGGAGAGCCCGCAGGTCGCGGAGAAGTTGGGCGCGATCACGGAGACGGGCTTCCCGCTCGGCAGCTTCCACGAGGAGACTGGCGGCACGGGCGCGGCCGCCTATCACATGTCCGTCAAGGGCACGAAGTCGAGCGGCACATACGACGTGGTGATGTCGCGCCGCGCGGGCAAGTGGTACCTGACCTCGGGCAGGCTCAAGCTCGATTCGGGCGAGACGATCAACCTCCGCGCGCCGGACACGAGCATGCCGGGCGACGATTCATCGGACGACAACTCGAACGCGTCTTCGACGCCGGGCAGAATCGGCGCGGGCAAAATAGTCGCGGGCGGGATGCTCGCGGGCAAGGCGACGAGCATGCCGGCGCCCGCGTACCCGCAGATCGCGAAAGCCGCGAAGGCTGCGGGCGCGGTGGTCGTGCTGGTGGTGGCTGACGAAGACGGCGAGGTGGAATCGGCGAAAGCCATCAGCGGCCACCCGCTGCTGAAGGCGTCAGCCGAGGCGGCGGCGAAGCAGGCGCGCTTCACGCCGATGGTCGTCGCAGGGAAGACGATGAAGATGACCGGCACGATCACTTACAACTTCGTCTCGCAATAACGACGCGCGCGCGGGGCGACGCGCCCGCGCCGACACGACGGACGGGCGAGCCATGTCGTACCTCGTCGACGGCAACAACGTGATGGCGCAGCGCGTCGGCTGGCACAGGGACAAGCCGCGCGCGCGCCGCGCGTTGCTGGACGAGCTGGCCCGGTTTGCCGCGCGCAGGAGGGTGAGCGTCGCGGTCGTCTTCGACGGCGCGCCCGAGGATCATTTCCCCGACGGCTCAACTTACCGCGGCATCCGCCTCTACTACGCCGAGCGCGGTTCGGACGCCGACTCGCGCATCAAAACTTTCGTCGAAGCCGCGCGCGAGCGGCGCACGCTGCGCGTCGTCACCTCCGATCGCGCGCTCGCCGATTACGTCCGGCGGTGCGGCGTCGAAGTCGTCCGCTCGGGCGAGTTTCGCCGGATGATGGAGGACGCGGGGGCGGACGATGCGGCGGCTGGGGAAGAGAAGCGCGAGATCGAGGCTGACACCGCACACTGGTTGCGCTACTTCTACCGTTCAGCTTACGAAAGACAGGGGCTTGATCTCCACGATTCCTTGCCATCACCTCATCTAAGGAATTAACCAACGGAGTAGGCTCAACTATCGAGTAGACATAGCTCTTCTCGGAGGATGGTATGAAAAATCCTTTCGATGACGCGATTAAACGAATGGAACTTGCATTATCACGATGAATGCCCGACTCCAGTCCAAGCTCTTTGAATAGGCGACGATATTCACCTAATCTTTCATTCGGAATACTTCGATTCGACCCCTCTCTGAGGAAAATACAATCGTCGCAGAGCCTCACTATGTCTGAATCCTCAAAGAGCATCGCCGCCAGTCGATTAAATTTAGTCTCGTGAGACTTAAATCTTTGCTCAAAAGCTTGGTCTGACGGATGACCGGAGACTCCACAGCCGACAGCACTCGCCAAAACTGCGACCTTCAACAGGGCGAATCTGATTTTTGGTATTGCGCGCCTCATACTTCATTCCTAGAAATGTAAAAGACTAGCGCATAACTGTTGAGTAAGCTGAACGCTTCCGGATAATAGTTTAAATCCGCTTGCGAGCTGGAATCAGTCCAGATAACTCCGCTTTGTATGTATCAAATGGCTGGTACCCTTACGGCTTCGTCTCGGTCTGGGCGACGAGCGCGAGGCGGTCGCCCTTGGGACTGACGGCGATGCGCGTGATCTTGCGGAGCCCCGCGGAAGTGAAGTCCGCTACCTGCTGCCAGGAGTGTTCGCGGGCGGGGTCGAAGCGGAAGAGTTTGGAGTCCTGCGCCATGAGGAGCGAGCCGTCGGGGAGCCAGGCGAGGTCTTCGCTGCCGGGGAGCGTCTTGGTGAGCAGCTCCGTGCGGTGCGCGCTCACGTCGATGAGCTTGACGAGCCATTCGTCGGGCGAGGTCTTGTGGACGAAGCTGAAGGCGTCGCGGCGCGGCACGCGCTGGAGCGAGCGACCGACGTTCGTGTGGAGCGTGCTGACTTCGATCGCGGTGGGCGCGCCCTTCCTGAGCGTGACGAGCTGGAGCGTGTTCGGCTGTCTGGTCTTCTCGTCGCCGAGGACGAAGAGCGCGAGCGTGCGCTCGTCAAGCCAGAGGTGGTAGCCGACCGGCTTGACGTTGTCGATGACGAGAGACGCGACGGAGCCGCCCGCCAGGGGGAACTTCCAGAGCCGCTGCGTCTTGTCCGCCTCGACGCGCACGACGGAGAAGAATTTTCCGCCGGGCATCAGCGTCGGCGAGTACTCGCTCTCCGGCGTGCGCGTGAACTGCGTCGTCGCGCCCGACTTAATGTCGTAGCGGAAGATGTCCGTCTGATCATTCTCGCGCTGCGAGGTGAAGAGGAAGCTCTGACCGTCGGGCATGAAGCCCGGCTGGTTGTCGTAGCCCGCGTGCTTCGTCGCGTTCACGGGCGCGCCGAACTCCGGCTTGCCCGCGCCCGCCCTCATCTCGACGACGAAGATTTCCGTGTCGGGCGGCGTCGCCGCGGGCGTGGGCGACTGCGCGGGCGGAGACTGTTGCGCGTGCGCTGCCAGCGGGAAGAGAAGCGCGACGAAGAGTAACAGCGTGCTGAAGGCGGATCGTTTCATCTGGCGACTCCTCGCTGGTGTTTAGAGAGCGTCTTAAAACTTGAACCACGGAGGACACGGAGGGGCGCGGAGGAAGATAAAGATCATGTATTACCTCCGTGTCCCCTGTGTCCTCCGTGGTTAATCTCCGGATTTGAAGCGGGCTCTCAACTGATTTCGAGCAGCTCGATCTCGAAGAATAATTTCTCGCCCGCGAGCGGGTGGTTGGCGTCGAGCGTGACGTGCGTGTCGGTCACTTCGGTGACGGTGATCGGAATCTGGTTGCCGTCGCCGAGCTGCATCGTGAGGCTCATCCCGACTTCCGGTGTGACGTCGAGGCGCATCCCCTCGCGCGGCACGGTGTTGACGAGCATGTCCGCGCGCTCGCCGTAGGCGTCGTCCGGCTCGATCTCGACCGTGCGCCGCTCGCCGACCGCCATCCCGCGCACGCCCGCGTCGAAGCCGCCGATGACCTGCCCCGACCCGACCTGAAACTCCAAAGGCTCGCCCTCCGGCGACTCGTCGAAGACCTCCCCGCCCGAAAGTTTTCCGACGTAGCGCACGCGCACCGTGTCGCCCGCCTTCACCTGCTCAGCCATCTCTCTCGTCCCTCCAGAGACTCTGTGCGATTCACTGTTACGATAGCCCATGCCGTCGTGAGTTTCAAAGACCGGGGTGCTCAACGGGGCGCACCGTTATGGAGTCTTGAAAATGCGCCTTGCTGCCGCTATCCTTCAGCCGTCTTCCCCGCGCGCGCGTCTCTCGAAAGCCAACCGCACTGTTTCACACGCACGAAGGAAGCGTGACATGAGAAAAAAACTCTCGCCCCTCGCAGCGCTCGCGCTCCTCTGCGCGCCCGCCGTCTTCCCCTTCGCGCGGCAGGCGCAGCCGACGCCCAAGCCGACGGCGTCGCCCACGCCCCCGCGACAGCAGACGACGCCGGCGACCCCGACGCAGACGCCGCCCGCCGGAATCGACATCGAAGACGAAGAGGTCGTGCGCATCACGACGAACCTCGTGCAGCTCGACGCCGTCGTCCTCGACAAGCACGGCAGGCAGGTGACTGATCTCAAGCCCGAAGACTTCCAGATTTTCGAGGACGGGAAGCCGCAGAAGATCACGCACTTCTCCTACGTCGCGACCGAGCCCGCCGAGGCGAACGTGCCCGACGCCGCCGCCAGCCCCGCCAGGCTCGACAGGAACGCCCCGCTCCCGCCGCCGCGCAGGCTCCGGCCCGAACAGGTGCGCCGCGCGATGGCGCTCGTCGTCGACGATCTCGGCTTGTCGTTCGAGAGCACCGCCAACGTGAGGCGCGTCCTGCGCGAGTTCGTCGACAAGCACGTCGGCGCAAGCGATCTCATCGCCATCATCCGCACGAGCGCGGGCGCGGGCGCGCTCCAGCAGTTCACCAACGACCGGCGGCTGCTCTACGCGGCGATCGATCGCGTGCGCTGGTATCCGGGCGGCAGGGGCGCGATCGGCGCGTTCGCGCCGCTCGAAGACATCTCGGTCGAGAAGGAGATGCAGGCGATGGCGCCCGGCGCGGGCGGCGACGCCGGGCGCAAAGAGCTGGAAGACTTCCGCCAGGAGTACTTCGC
>JAIVJC010000258.1 GCA_020200235.1 Acidobacteriota bacterium
GCTCATCCACGGCGCGATGGACGACAACGTCCACGTGCAGAACACGATCCAGTTCGCCTACGAGTTGCAGAAGGCGGGCAAGCAGTTCCAGCTGATGCTCTACCCGAAGTCGCGCCACGGCGTCACCGATCCGCTCCTCGTCAAGCAGATGCGGCAGATGATGACCGACTTCATTTTGCAGAACCTGTAAAGGGGGTAGGGGGTTAGGGGATAGGGGCTAGGGTTAAAAGCGGGCCACCAAACAGATGACCCGGCGCGATCTGATCGCGCCGGGTCATTGTTCTTACGGCTCCGCCGACTTAGTCACTCAATTACTACACGCCAAACCCCCGACCCCTGACTCCCAACCCCCAACCCCTTATCTTCTCTGGCAGCGCGGGCAGTAGTAGGTCGAGCGGCCGGCGTGCGCGACGCGGCGCACGCGCGCGCGACAGTTGACGCACGGCTCGCCCTCGCGGTCGTAGACGCGCCAGCGCCCTTCGTAGGCGCCGCCGTAGTAGCTGCCGTCGATGTCCTCCGGGTCGACGTTCATCGTCGAGCCGTGCGCGATCGATTCGGTGAACACTTCGATGATGGCGCGGTGCAGTCGCGGGAGCCTGCGCGGCGACAGCTCCGCCGCCGCGACGAAAGGGTTGACGCGCGCGAGGAACAGAGCCTCCGCCGCGTAGATGTTGCCGAGCCCCGTGACCATCCGCTGATCGAGCAGCGTCTCCTTCAACGTGCGGCGGGTGCGCGCGAAGACGCGGCGCAGGTATTCCGGAGTGAAGCCTTCGGAGAAGGGCTCGGGCGCGAGCGCGCGCAGCTCTTTCGCCTCCGCCAGCTCGCGCGAGGCGACGAGCTTCATCATCCCGAAGTGGCGCTGATCCGTGAAGACGAGCGTGCGCCCGTCGTCGAGCTCGAAGGTCGCGTGCGTGTGTTTGGGGTGCGGCGCGCCGCCGGGCAGCAGCCGGAAGCGACCCGTCATGCGCAGGTGCGCGACGAGGACGAGCCCGCCCTCCAACTCGAACAGGACGTGCTTGCCGCGCCGCCCGACGCGCTCGACCGTGCGACCTCGCAGCCGCCGCGCGAACGACGCGGGCGGAGTCTCCGGCGCGAGCGCGGCGCGCAACAGCCTCGCGCGGACGACGCGGCGCGACCCGACCAGAGCGTTCAACGCGCGCGCCACCAGTTCTACTTCGGGAAGCTCCGGCATGGAAAATTTTTTGTTCGGGGCGTGCGCGTCGCGGGCTTCACTTCTGACGCGCGAGTTCCGCGCCCGCTTCGAGCAGACTCTCGCGCTTGCGCGTAGAGGTCGCCTCGGCGTAAACGCGCAGCACGGGCTCCGTCCCCGACTGGCGGAAGAGCGGCCAGCAGCGAGTTGAGGATGCCGTCGCGCTCCGGGATGTGACCCTTGACGCCGATGCCGCCCGACTCTTCCGCGCCGATCAAAATGTCTTCGCGCAGCATGAGGTCTGCGACGTACTTGAAGCCGATGGGCGTCTCGTGCAGCTTCAGCCCGTGCGCCGCCGCGATGCGCTTCGTCAGGACTGACTGCGAGAAGGTTCGCACCACGCCGCCCGTCATCCCGCGCGAGCGCGCGAGGTGCAGGAGGACGAGCGGCACGACCTCGTGCATCGTCATCGTCTCGCCCAGCTCGTTGACCGCGCCGACCCTGTCCGCGTCGCCGTCCGTCGCGAGCCCGACGAGTGCTTTCGTCGCGCTCACGCTCTGCCGCAGCGGCGCGAGGTTGCGATCTATCGGCTCGGGCGCGACGCCGCCGAACGTGGGATCGCGCTCCGCACGGATCGTCTCGACTTCGAGCGCGCCGCCCGCCAGAAAACTCTCCACCCAGCGCCCGCCCGCGCCGTGCATGGGATCGACCACGACCCGACCGACCGAAGCTTGCAGACGTTCGAGATCGACGTAAGAACTGATCTGCTCGCGGTAACTCTTGACGGAGGGCTCGAGCCGCTCGTGCGTGCCCGCCGGCAGCTCGCCGCGCGAGACCGGCGCGTCATCCACGAGCGTCTCGACGGCGCGCGTCGTCTCGGGTGTCGCGCTCCCGCCCCACGCGGCCTTGATCTTGAAGCCGTTGAACTCCGCCGGGTTGTGCGAGGCGGTGATGACGACCCCGCCGTCAGCCACGCGATCCCTCACCGCCCAAGAGACGACCGGCGTCGGCACGTCGGTGTCGAACATCTCGACCGCGAC